>NZ_JBGOSH010000003.1:275000-663855 GCF_041537925.1 Ruegeria hyattellae
CACTCCATAATCGGCATAATCACCAACACCACAAGTGGCGCAAACAACCATACCTAAGAGCGTGATATACAGACGTCCATCCGTCGAAACGAACCAAACCGCCCACATATCTCTTCAGTAAACCAAATTGTCAAACAACACTGCAACGCAAAACCCGAAACAGCCGCGCGGCGCCAAATCCTCGGCGCGCCCCTCTGCCTCGCTCTCATGATGCCACCGTCTCTCCGGTGTGTCGTTGTCAGCCCCTCGTCGGCGCCGGTGAAGGGGTATTTACGGTCTGACCCCAAACACCGCAAGCCCAAAATACAAAAAAATCAAAAAATACACCCAAAACACATAATACCTTAACAAATTCAATCAACTAACCAACAAAACAACAACAAAAAATACCCAAAAACTAACCAAAATCAAACATCAAACACGACAAACAGAATGCATAGGCCAAGAATCTCAGAAAAGGAGTCGCAAACATCGCAAGCCCCTCACCAGTTCTGCCCTCGGACGAAATAGGCTGCCCCCTCTCGATGGAGATCCGCCAACCACTGGGCGGACGCCACGAACCCAAGCGGCAGTGATGCGTAAGACTTTGGAGGAAGGATGGATCGCCAATGCTTTCGGGCGATACCAAATACGCAGATCCGGCGGTCTGCGATGGGACGGCGTTTCGGCAACCGCGAAACTGCCAATGCCCCGCCGCGCTGCGCGCTATCGGAGATTGGCGATCGGGAACATGTTGGCCGTTTCCCGAAACGCGTTATTGCAGCCGCTGCCGCGTCGGCGTGTCCTGGCGGCTGTTCTGCTGGTCCACGCGATGCTGCATGTCAAAGCAGCGAAGCAAAAAATGCCAGGTCCGGCCAAAAAATGTGGCCGGGTCGTCCCGCGTACAGAAATGCGAACTCCGTCGACCCGGGGCGGGCGAGCGTTTTGTGGAATGCATGGCTGGGCCCCCTCACTGTAAAATTGAAACAAATAACAGGGGCAGGATATACAGAGCGATGAAAAGCCGTCTGTGAACTGGAACACAGTTCACCTAAATCTTAATGATTGTCGCCCATTTCTTAACAATTGGGCAGGCCGGTGAAAAAAAGTTCAGTCGGCTGCGGGCGCGCTGTTTGTGCCGTCCGAGGCGGCCTCGCCATTCGGCACCTTGATCTCTGCGGCGATCTCCTTGGCCCAATCCCCGATCACCGGTACGAAGTCAATCTGGCTGAGAACATAAACCACGACCGAGACCAGGATCGATGCTCCGATCACCGTACCTAGGCCAACCGCCATCCCGCGCAGCAGCGCCTGGAACAACAACCGTCCAAGCGAGTTCTGGACCTGTACGAAACGATGCGCGTTGAAACGGGCAATCTCATCGCGCAGCGCGCGCAGTTCCTGTTCGACGCCATCGGCCATGCGCGCCCTCCTGTTCGGCTGCCTGCTATGCGCTCAATCTGTCGCCAAACGGACAAGTGCGCAATCGCTATCAGCGCACCACATGCACGGCACAACGCGCATGGCGCACGATCTTGGCCGCGGTCGAGCCCAGCAGCAGATCCTGAAGCTCGGGCCGGTGCGAGGCGATAATGATCAGATCGGGGTGGTGTTCGTCTGCCCAGTCCAGAATCGACCGGCCCGCATGGCCTTCGATCAGCACGCCGCTGGCGTTGGGCAGTTCAGCCGCCTTGGCGTCAAGATCGGCTTTCAGCCCATTGTGCATTTCGGTCAAGTAATCCGGGGGGATATAGCTGATCGCATAGGCCGGGATATGTTCTACCACATGCAGTAATGTGATCCGGGCATCGGGTGTCGCCAGCAATTGCGCCAGCTTGAGCGAACCGGACACATCGCGCTCCGCCTCGAACGCGATCGGGACGAGAATGTTGTTATACATGACGGGCTCTCCTTTTTGGTCCGCATCATGTTTGAGCATTCCCGCGCCCGCAGCCTTGACTCACATCAGATCAGCCGAAGGTTTCTGCCACGTCATACATCACCGGCTCGAAACTTTTGCAGAGCTGGTGGATAACGCGATTTCGGTCGCGCATCTCGGGTGTGCGCAGCATGGCAAGGAAATCCTCACGCTTTTCCCATTGCGAGTAATTGGCGATCCGGGTCTGCGCATCATTCACATGCAGGCCTGCCGCAACAAAGCCGGGTTGCTTCGAGATGAATTCGGCATAAGCCTCAGTCAGCGCCTCAAGCAGGTCCTGGCAGGTGCCAGGTGTCATTTCAAAGGTCGTGATGACGGTCTGGACCGTCGCGGATTTTGAGATTGATGGCATTGGGCCCTCCCTAGCTGTCTTTCAGACTATCACAGCTTTTCCAGCCTGCGCTCAATTTCTTGCATCAAACCAGTGACTTCCTGATGCGCGGGTCCCTTCGGCGCTTCAAACACAGTGCTGCCCTTACCCAGAGTTTCGGCATAAACCACCCGGTTGGCCAGCGCTTCATCGGCAACATCCGCTGCCAGTTCACCGGCCTTTTCGGTCACATCGGCGCCCAGCCGCGTGCCCGGGCGGGCGCGGGTCATCACCATCATCGCGGGTTTTCCTTCGCGATCGGCCAGATCGAGGATGGTTTCGACAGTCCACAGATCCAGATGCGAGGTCGCCACTGGCACCAGAACCAGATCGCAGGCGCGCAGGGCCGGGCGCAGATCGCTATCAGCCTTGGGCGGCGTGTCGATAATTACAATGTCGTGGGAATCGGCCAGTTTGCGCACCTCATAGGTGACGCCCCAGGCAGAGGCGGTCGAAAACTTCACGCCCGGGTCTTCGCAATGTTCCACGCGGGTCATGAACCAGCGCCCGGCAGATCCTTGCGGGTCGGTATCCATCAGCGCCACGGACTTGCCTGCGCGAGCAAAAGCGACAGCAAGGTTGACGGCCATGGTGGTCTTGCCCGAGCCACCTTTTTGCTGCGCGATTGTGATGACGTGGCCCATGCGCCCTCTCGTTTTGTGCTGTGGGCCAGCTTAGCGATCAGCCGATGCAGGGCAATGCCGAAAACGCTACGAATATTAGGCACCTTCGCCGATGATAACCTCTCGTTAACCAAGGTTTACGAAGTTTCTCGTCAGATGGTGCTGACGGTCCGATCCCTGCTGATTTCGCTGATGGCCCTGGGTGGTGCAACACCAGGGAGTGCCGGCGCGTGGCTACAGGAAAAGGGCAGCGGCTTTCTGTCCGTGACGACGACAGGATACCGGCCTGGTGAAGCGGTAGAATATCGCAGCGCGATCTATGCCGAATACGGGCTGCTGAACCGTCTGACACTGGGCCTCGATATCAACGACCGGGCTGCAAACAGCGGTCACGCCTTCGCGTTCGCCCGCCTGCCACTCTCGCCCCCGGGCTGGCGCAACCGGTTCGCGATCGAGCTCGGCACCGGCGCGCATCACACCCTGGGGCAGACGGCAGCAATGCACAAGATCACGCTCAGCTATGGCCGCAATGTCGTCACCGGTCTGGGGCCGGGATGGATCGCCGCAGATGCCGCGTTGGAATACCGGACCGGTATCGACGAGCAGATTCGCAAATTCGACTTTACTTTGGGGATGTCGGCAGACCGTTTTGTGAACCCGCTGCTGCAAATCGAAACCGCCCATGTCCGGGACGATGTGCTTTATTGGACCGTCACACCTGCCTTGCTTCTTCGCGGCAAAAAGGGGATGCGCTGGCTGATCGGGGTCGAGCGCCGCTCTGCGCATCCCGACGGGTTCGGGCTCAAGTTCGGCTTTTGGCGGGATTTCTGAGCGTTCGGGCGGCACTATGGCAGCGCCGCCTGAGCCCCACACTCACTTATCCTTGTCGATACGTACCAGGACATCGGTGGTGCCGCGCACGGCGGTCTCCCACACCACGTCCACCTTGTCCCGGTCCGAGCCGCGCTCCAGCAGCACATACGGCATCCCGTGGTTCACCGACCCGGCCCAGTTGATCACCGCGCCGATCGGAACGACCGCATCGACGGCGCGTGCCCTTGCCCCGAATGGCAGCTTTTCACCAGGGTCGACGGTCCAGGTCTTGGCATCGCTCGACTGGGTGTGCCGCACCCGGATCGGGTTGGCCACCTGATGTTCGATCGCGTGAAAGGAATTGCTGTTGAACTGGACATCCTTAAACCGGCCATAGTCAAATCCGGCAAAGCTGGTATCGACCCGTTCGACCCGATCAATCGCCCCGTTGGTGCTGCGGAACTTGTTGCCGGTGACGGTTACCCCGTTCAGGAAGTGGCCGACACCGTGCGGTTTGACCACGATATAGCTGAACCAGGGCGCCACATCGCTCGACAGGAACACGTTGTCCGTGATGCTCAGCGCGCTGAACGAAAACTCAGAATTGTAGTCCGGCGTCGCATCCCGCTCGTTGGTCCACTCGATAAAGCAGTTATCGACGTAGTTTCCGACGATGCTGGTGCTGACATAGGTATTCGCAAGCACCAGGCCAGCGGTGCGGGTACTGTTCTGGGCCCCATCACCCTGAAAGAAGTGATTTCCCAACACGATGTGGTTCGAGCCCCCGAGAAGCGCGAAATGTCGAAACCGCGTGGCGCGGTTGTTGCGGAGCTTGACGTCATTGGCATTGACATTCAGTGCGATTGATTTTCGACCCGCCACGTTCAGCGCATCTTCCGATGACAGGAACTGACATTGGTCGATCAGCATGCCCTGACACCCACCCCCGATCGAAGTGATGCCGCGGTCCTTGGGTCGCGATATGAAGGAATCGCTGACATTGAAGACGATGCCACTGGTTGCCAGCCTGATCGCGCTGCACCTGCTATTGCATTGAAATTCGATCCCCTGCATGCCGAATTTCGACAGCTGGCTGAAGCCGCTGAAGTCTAGCAGGTATTTGAACGCCTTGAAGGTAAATTTCTGAGTGCCCGCCGCATCATAAAGCGGCGCATTCAGCGTGATCTCGCCCGCGCCCACATTCTTCGACCGCACATAAACCTCGCGGCCAACGCCGTTTCCGGTGACCAACGCCCCGACTGGGATATTTGCGATATTGGCGACATTTCGCAGCTTGCGACTGTCAGTTGACGGATCATAGGTGCATTGCGATACAAAGGTCTGGGTATCCCAGGCCGAACTGGGCTGGGCATCGAACTGCCCGTTCCGAATGACCCGCCGCGTGGCATAGCTGCTTCGGTTCGGCACTGCCCCTTGCATGTCGATCGGACCGGTGACCGAAACCTTGCGCCCGCCCATGTCCAGAGATTCGTGATCGGCATTGTTCAGCAACGCCTGAAACGCCTTGCGAAACGCCAATTCTTCATTGCCGAAGGCCGCGATGTAACTCGGCAGATCGAAGTTCTTGGTCAGAACCAGTGTCTGCGCGGTCGGCATTGTCACCGTTCCCGCGAACTCAACCTCCGAAGACAGCGCCAACGAATCTGCAAGATGATAAACGCCCTCGGGCACCAATATCCGCCGTCCATCCGCCGCCGCATCCGCTGCCGCAAAAGCCGCTGTGTTGTTCGTGATCCCGTCATCTATTGCACCAAAATCACGGACATCAACGATGTTAATCATGTCGCGCAAAAAGAAGCTGGTGACATCTTCGATCTCGATATCATCAATCCGGACAATCCCGCCATTGGCCCCTTCTAGATTGATCCCGAAATGTCCGAAAATGGCGTCACTTCCCCAAGGCAGATCGACGCCGTCACGACGCCCGGTACCAACAATCGCCGAGACCTCGACAACCTCGCCATAACTTGTCAGCGCTACTGCGGGTCCTCTGGTGGGAACACCTGTTACCTGCGCCTCACCCGCGCCACCGGCCCAACCAGCAATACGCACAATGGGCAAGGCTCCCGAGATCGCTTTCACCCGTGCACGGACGCGCAGATAGCAACCCGGAAGCAAGGGTGTCTGCCCCATATAGCGTAGCTTCTGTGTGGCCGTGGTCTTCTGCATCTCCAGACAGCCGCCAAAATCCGCGTCCGCGGGAACAAAGGCCGCATTTGGCGCATTCGCATATGTCCCTGAACCTGGCCTGCCATCCCCGCTCGACCAGACATTCAGCCCGGCGCCGAATGCCGGAGGCATGAATACGATCCCGTCTGTGATTGCCTTGTTCATCCCGATCCCTTTCCCAAACACGCCTACGCGCACAGCAAAACCAATCCGGGGCGCAGCCCGGTTGCTCTAAGGGATAGTCAGGATCGGTCAAACTCGCCTTAGCGTACCGTCACGGTGGTGTTGCATCAAACCACGGAACCAGGCGCGTCGAGGATCTGCACGCCGTTGATCTTCCAGTCGTTTTCAAGGTCGATCATCTGATAGTCCAGCACATGCACTTGACCCGCCTCGTCGGTGATCATCACTTTCTGCCATAGCTGCCCCGCGACTTCGCGCAGTTCAAGGAATCGTATTTCCGCAGGCCGCCAGACCATCGGATAGCCGTTCCGCACCATCGCGCCAAAATTCTCCGGTGTGCCGAACAGGCGCTGGATCGAGGGGCTGGCAAAGGTGAAGGCCGTGGTGAAATCATCCGCTTTGAAGGCGTCTATCTGCCCCCGGATGTTGGCTTCGATCTCGTTGCTCTGCGCCTGTGTTGACAGTGACAGGCTCAGACCAAGGGCAAGGCAGAGTATCAAACGACGCATGGGCACCTCTCCGGTTCAGGTCAGAGAGGTAGCCCAGCATGCAAAAACGTCAAAGGATCAGAGCAATTCGCCTGCCAGCCCCTTGTCGATCAGCGCAATGGTTTCCTGCACCCCGTAAAGTGCGATGAACCCACCAAATCGTGGCCCCTGGCTTGCACCCAGCAGCACTTCATAGAGCGCGGTGAACCAGCTGCGAAGCGGGTCGAACCGGTCGCGCCCGACCGCGTAGACCACCGATTGCAGCGCCTCATCCTCGACTGGACCATCATAGGCTTCCAACTCGGCGCGCAGTACCTCAAGTGCCTCGCGCTCCTGATCCGTAGGTGCACGGAACGTCCGGGTTGGTTTCACGAAGTCGTTGAAATAGCGCACCGCAAACCCGGCCGCCTGATCCAGATCGGGATGGCTCTTGGGGCTGGCCTCCGGCGCATAACGGCGGATGAACCCCCAAAGGGCGTCCTTGTTCTCGGCCCCCGAAACAGAGGCGAGGTTCAGCAACATCCCGAAGGGTACGATCATCGTCGAGGCCGGCACATTATGACCGTGAATATGAAAAACCGGGTTGTTCAGCTTAGCCTTCAGGTCTTGGCCTGGGTAGGCGCGCAGCTGTTGGTGGTATTCATCCATCGCCTTGGGGATCACGTCAAAATACATCCGCTTGGCGGTCTTGGGCTTCTGATACATGAAATAGGACAGGCTCTCGGCGCTGGCATAGGTCAGCCATTCGTCGATCGACACGCCATTGCCCGACGATTTCGAGATCTTGTGCCCCTGATCATCCAGAAACAGCTCATAGGTGTAGTTCTCGGGTGCCTTGGTGCCGAGGATCTGACAGATGCGCCCGTAGATAGAGGCATTGGTCGAATGATCCTTACCGAACATCTCGAAATCGACGCCCAGCGCGGCCCAGCGCGCGCCGAAATCGGGCTTCCATTGCAGTTTCACATTGCCACCTGTGACAGGCAGCGTCCATTCGCGCCCGCCTTCGTCATCGAAGGTGATGGTGCCATCCTCGGCATTCAGCGACTTCATCGGCACATACAGAACTCGACCCGTCTCGGGATGGATCGGCAGAAAGATCGAATAGGTCTGCTGGCGTTCCTCGCGCAGGCTTTTCAGCATCACCGCCATGATCTCGTCATAGCGCTCGACGCAGCGCCGCAGCACCTCGTCGAACTGACCCGAGCCGTAGAAATCGGTCGAACTGATGAATTCATACTCGAATCCAAACGTGTCCAGAAACCGGCGCAGCATTGCGTTGTTGTGCTCGCCAAAACTGTCATGAGTGCCGAACGGGTCGGGCACCGAGGTCAGCGGCTTTTGCAATGCCTCCTGCATCAACTCCTGATTGGGCACGTTGCTTGGGACCTTGCGCAGCCCGTCCAGATCATCCGAAAAGCAGATCAATTTGGTCGGAATGTCGCTGATCACCTCGAAGGCCCGGCGTACCATCGTGGTCCGCGCCACTTCGCCAAAGGTCCCGATATGCGGCAGGCCAGACGGGCCATAACCGGTCTCGAACAGCACATAGCCCTTTTCAGGAAGAGATTTCTGATAGCGTTTGAGCACCCGGCGCGCCTCTTCGAAAGGCCAGGCCTTGGACGCAAGAGCGGTTTCACGCAGTTCAGACATATCAGTCTCCATCGGGGTTGGCCATTGAGGGCCACTGCGCCGAACTGCCCAATGCAACCGGCCCGGCATCTCCTATTGTGCGGATGCAGCATGAGTCAATCGCCTGTTACCGCGCAGACCGGCGGTACACAGAGCCAAACGCCGCTAATTCAATGCGAATAGCCCGGGACCCCGCCGAAACCAGACCAGGATAATTACGTCTGCGGCAGTTGAACCCGACCCCATCGCTTCGTATCCTGCGCAAGACATAACAACCCGGCAGGACACACCGAAATGACCCAACAAGCCCCCCACCCGATGACGCCCCAGGATTGCCTCGTGGCGATCATGGTGGCTGTGTCCGCGTCGGACGAGAACATCCGTACGGCGGAACTGGTCAAGATCCAGGCCGCCGTGAACATGCTGCCGGTCTTTGCCGACTATGACATCGACCGCATCAACTTCGTGTCGCAGACCGTGTTCGACCTGTTCGAGCAGGAAGACGGACTGGACGCGCTGTTTGGCCTGATCCGTGATAATTTGCCTGAACGGTTGAATGAAACCGCCTATGCGCTGGCCTGCGATGTGGCCGCCGCTGACGGGTCGCTGGCAGATACCGAACTGCGCCTGCTCGAGGAAATCCGCTACGAACTGAACGTCGAGCGCTTGCATGCCGCCGCGATCGAACGCGGTGCCCGCGCGCGCCACACGGTCTGAGCGTCAGCTACCGTAGAGCGCACCCCAACGCTCAATTAGCTTTTGCTGCAACCGGCGCGACCGTCGGTTCCATGCCCGCGCGCCCGGCGGCACTTCTCGGTCGGCGCGGGCGATCTTGCCGCGTTTTTCCATATCAGCGGTAAAGATGGCAAAGGCCAGATCGCGCCCGTCTGCGCCGGTGGCATAGCCGCCCAGCGCCGACACAAAATTGAGCGTGCCAGTCTTCGCCGCCACACGAATCGGATGCGCGCGGTTCTCGCGCCCTTCGGAATCGCGCATCGGGAACCGTTTCAGCAACGGCTGCAACTCATCGACCTTCTTCGCCGCAACAAGCGCCCGCACCAGATCCTCTGGCGCCATGCGCGAGCCATCGCCAAGACCAGAATGATCGACCAACAGCGTATTCTGCATCCCGTAGGTCTCTGCCGCCCAATCGCTCATGGACTTTGCCGATGCAGGTAGGGAGGCGGGACGCCCGAAAAGGGCGCTGGTTGCGCTCATCCCAACCATCTCGGCGGTCAGATTGTTTGAGTATTTCAGCATTCCGCGCAGGATATCGACCAGCGGCGCACTTTGGTGGCGCACTAGGATTGCACCCCCGGACCGGGCTTGAGTGACATTGACCTTGCCCAGCACTATACCATTCACCCGCGCCAGGGTTTGAAACACGTCGCCCGCGTAATGCGCCGGTTTGCGTACCGGCAGCCACCGCGCCCCGCCATTGCCAAGCGCCTGACTGGCGACCGTCCATTTGTCGAGCCGCGCGGCCTCGTCATAAGTATAGACGGGGACCCGCCGGTTCACGACCTGCATCCGGGCCATGCCGACCTGCGGTCTGTAATTCTTGGTCCGGGCATCCATGGTCACCGCATATCCCTTCACACCGCGCTTCCATTCGAAATGCACCCGGTTGTAGTTCAACGCGATCCCCGAAACCGCCGGGCTGTAGCCCAAATGGTCCGGCTGGTCGGGGTCGATGCTACGCGTGTGCGGTAGCGCGCCGTTATAAACCTTGAATATGCCGCGCACCTCGTGCAGGCCTGATTCCCGCAACTGCTTTGCCATCTGGGCCAGCGCTTCGGTATCCAGTGTCGGGTCGCATCCACCCGCAAGGATCAGGTTGCCATGCAGCACCCCGTTCTCGATCCGGCCATCCGCAATCAACCGCGTCTCATAGCGGTGGTCCGGCCCCAGCGCCGCCAGTGCATAAAGCGCAGTCAGCCCTTTTGCCACGCTGGCAGGCGGCAACCGCACCTCTCCCCCAACCGTTTCAAGTATCTCTCCAGTCGAGGCATCACCCACCGCATAGGCCACCTCACCGGACAGACCTGAGGAGGCGATGACCCGCTCGGCCGCACTGCGCTTGACCCGCGCTTGGGGTCGCAGAGAGGTCTGCGGCGCTGCAGCCAATGCTGGCCCGCCCAATGCCAAGGATGCCGCTCCGCCCAAGAAGGCGCGTCTGGAAACGTGAGATCTCATGCCGGTATAAAACCGATGCCTAAATCCTGGGGCAACCGGACAAATGCAGTTTTACACTTTTATGTTGCAACTTGACGCCGCTGCCGGCCAGATCAGCTCGCGCCTTTCGCGATCCACTCGCCATTGGCCCGCAGTCCGCTGGAACTCAGATCGATCATCGGTGCATTGACGAAACACCATGACGGGGCCTGTGCCTGACCCAACAGATGCCGCGCCTGCCCGTCCAGCCGCCACTTCCGGTAGATCCGCGCCGCAGGTGACATCCGCGCCGAAATCCGCTCGCCCGGGCGCGCGACCACCCCTACGGGTACGGACTCCATGATATAGCGCCAGTCTTGCCAATGATGGAACTGCGCCAGATTGTCAGCCCCCATCAGCCAGACAAAGCGCACCTGCGGATAGAGCGCCTGCAAGCGCCGAAGCGTTTCCGCCGTGGCCCGCGTCCCCAGCCGCGCCTCGATATCCGTCACATCGACCCGGGGGTGCCACATCATTGCCCGCGCCGCCACCATGCGCTTCGCCATCGGGGCCGGTCCGCGCTCCTTCAGTGGATTGCCCGGCGAGACCAGCCACCAAACCCGGTCCAGTCCAAAAGCCTTCATCGCCTCAAGCGTGACATGTACATGACCGCGATGCGGCGGGTCGAACGACCCTCCGAACAGCCCGACGATCTGCCTGGCCCCGACCTGTGGAAACGCGTGTTTCATGGTTTTTGCTCTGCCCAGAGTTTCCCGCCCATGTCAATCGGCAGCCCCGCTTGCCAATCACCATTCGCCAGCTTGCCCCGCCCGCGCGGCTTCGCTATCACACCGCCCAACCTGACTTCTCCGCCTCAAAGGACATCAAATGGCCGCCTATCAATATGTCTACCACATGCAGGGTGTTTCCAAGACCTACCCCGGTGGCAAGAAATGCTTTGAAAACATTCACCTGTCCTTCCTGCCCGGCGTTAAGATTGGCGTTGTCGGCGTCAACGGCGCGGGTAAGTCTACCTTGATGAAGATCATGGCGGGCCTCGACAAGGATTTCACCGGCGAGGCATGGGCCGCCGAAGGCGCCAAGGTCGGCTACCTCCCGCAGGAACCGCAACTGGATGAAAGCCTCAGCGTGCGAGAAAACGTCATGCTGGGCGTGAAACCCAAAAAAGACATCCTCGACCGCTATAACGAACTGGCGATGAACTACTCGGATGAAACCGCCGAGGAGATGGCAGAACTACAAGACAAGATCGACGCCGAAAACCTCTGGGATCTCGACAGTCAAATCGATGTCAGCATGGAGGCCCTGCGCTGCCCCCCCGACGACGCCAATATCGCCAACCTCTCGGGCGGTGAGAAACGCCGGGTCGCGCTGTGCAAACTGCTGCTGCAAGCCCCCGACATGCTGCTGCTTGATGAACCGACCAACCACTTGGACGCCGAAACCATCGCATGGCTGCAACAGCACCTGATCGACTACAAGGGCACCATCCTGATCGTCACCCATGACCGATATTTCCTGGACAGCATCACCGGCTGGATCCTCGAACTCGACCGCGGTCGCGGCATTCCCTACGAAGGCAACTATTCCGCCTGGCTGGAACAAAAGGCCAAACGGCTGGAGCAGGAAGCCCGCGAGGACAAGTCCAAGCAGAAAACCCTGCAACGTGAACTTGAATGGATGCGTCAGGGTCAAAAGGCCCGTCAGGCCAAATCCAAGGCGCGCATCAACGCCTATAACGATCTGGCAGGTCAGTCAGAACGTGAAAAACTCACCCGCGCCCAGATCGTCATCCCCAACGGCCAGCGCCTTGGCGGCAAGGTGATTGAGGTTGATGGCCTGTCCAAACACATGGGCGACAAGCAACTCATCGAAGGGCTCGACTTCGCCTTGCCCCCCGGCGGCATTGTTGGTGTGATCGGCCCCAATGGTGCGGGTAAATCGACGCTCTTCAAGATGCTCACCGGTCAGGAACAGCCCGACAGCGGCACCATCTCGCTGGGCGACACGGTGCAGCTGTCCTACGTGGATCAGTCCCGCGACGATCTGGCCGACAATGACACCGTGTGGGAGGCAATCACCGGCGGCGCCGAGATCATCCAACTGGGCGACGCGCAGGTCAATTCTCGCGCCTATTGCTCGTCCTTCAACTTCAAGGGCGGCGACCAGCAGAAAAAGGTCTCGCTGCTCTCGGGTGGTGAGCGCAACCGCGTCCACATGGCCCGCCTGCTGAAAGAGGGCGGCAACGTCCTGCTGCTCGACGAACCAACCAACGATCTCGACGTCGAAACCCTGCGCGCACTGGAAGACGCGCTGGTCGATTTCGCCGGCTGCGCCGTGGTCATCTCGCACGACCGCTTCTTCCTCGACCGCATCTGCACCCATATCCTCGCGTTCGAAGGCGACGCCCATGTGGAATGGTTCGAGGGCAATTTCGAGGATTACGAAGAGGACAAGAAACGCCGTCTGGGACCGGATGCACTGGAGCCCAAGCGGTTGAAACATAAGAAGTTTGTAAGGTGATGTATTGGATTGGACGATCGTTGCCACTGCGGCTGCTACCGGGTTGCTAACCGGTGCAGCCAGTTCGGTTCTAGCACCCTCGGCGAATTGGAAGGTTGAGGAAAGACGATTGCGATGGCAGGCCAAACTGGCCGCTGTCGAAAGCGCAAGAAAAGTCCTCGAGAATTGTTTATCCTACGCTTTCGCGGCAACTCCAGAGTATTCACGATTGCGTCCATATTTTAGTACAGATCTGCGTCGTACTCTTGAGACCGGTCGAACCTTAGTCGTTAGGTCTGGCGCAAGAAGGACGGACGGCTTGAAGCACTCGGTATTGGACGAGATCTCAAAATAGAAAACCAATGGAGACTCCTCTAGGTCCTTGCGACCGTGGGATGGTTGCCCGCACCCATCCCACCGTTCGCCAACGTCACGCAGCCATTGCCGAATCATCCAGCTTCTGCAGGAACATATCGTGGTCGCGCTCAAAGATGCGTTCCAGTTTCAGCGCGATCTTGTTCTTCTTCTGGGCCTCCTTGAAGAGGTCTTGCGCCTCGCTCTCGGCCAGTTTCTGTTCATGCGGCTTGCCCTTCAGATAGCGCTCGAAATCTACCCGCAACTCCTCGATCCGCTCCATGTCCTTGACGAATTGGTGCAGGTATTTCGCATAGGTCTCGGCCGAGATGTTGAATATCCGGTAGAACGCCTTGAGGTCCTTGTTCTTGTGATGCTCTCCGGCCAGAACCGCGATCTCGATCCGGGAATCGCTGAGGTCTTTCCGCTTCATCTTCAACTGCTTCAGCCCGCGCGAGATGTCCTTGACGCCCCATTTCGGCGCCTTGCCGCGCGCCTCCAGCGCTGTCATCGTGTTGTCGCCGACAATACCGTCGACCTTCAGCTTGTTCTTTTTCTGGAACGCCTTGACCGCGGTCAGCATGGCCTCATCAAACACCCCGTTCACACTCACTTTCGGCTTGGCCCCTAATTTGTTGAGCTTTTCCTGGACTTTCTTGACGGGGGCGCCCTTGGCACCTTTCTTCAGCAGTTTCATCGCATTTCTCCGTATCTGGGTCGGCAGGGTGCCGAACTTGCTGCGGTGAAAAACAGATAACTGGCCCGCAAAGATCGCGCTTGCGGAAGGGCTGAGGATTACTTGAGGGTTTCGTGGATTTTTCTGGGGTCGGGACGCGTTGCCAAGCCCCGGATGCGTGGCAGCACCCTCACCGGCTGCGAAGGCGCCTCAGCAGCGCGCCAAGCCGACCTTGCCAGCGGTCTTCGGGCTTTTGCATATGCTTGAATGGTGTCGGTTCGGTCGAGGTCTTTGCGCGTGCGCGGCGCTCTTTCAACCCGCGCATTTGCGGAGACGGCCCGGCGGTCTCACTGATATGTTTGTCCATGAACGCGCGAATGGCCTCTTCCGAAAACACGTCCCGCGGAGGTTTCGTTCTTGGCTTCACGGGCTTCCAACCCGCTCTTCTGGGAGGCACGTAAACGGATTTATCGGTCATGACAAAACACCAAACAGTTCAGATCTCAGGCCGCGCCCCGATCTGATGTCGGTGTCTGTGCGGATCTTTCTGCTCGGACAAGCTTCTGTATTCAAACAATAAAATAGGTGCCTTCACCGCGATTGTGGAGCTTGTCTGGCATAAATGTGGCACAATTTTGGTTGCATTTCAAGCGCCAACAGAAACCCAGGGTTGTGGCGTTGTAATCAACTTCTGTCGCGCCACCGGTTCACGATCGGATAGCGGCGGTCCAGCCAGAAGGCGCGCGGCGTCAAGCGAGCACCGGGGGCAGATTGGAACCGCTTGTACTCGCTGATATAGACCAGATGCTCGACCCGGCGCGTGGTCTCGGAGTCAAACCCGGCCGCCACGCAATCGGCGATGGAACCGTCCCGATCCACCAGAATCTCCAGGATCGCGTCCAGCTCGGGATAATCGGGCAGGCTGTCGCTGTCTTTCTGATCGTCGCGCAGTTCGGCGCTTGGCGGTTTGTCGATGACCGAGGGCCGGATCACCTCGCCCTCCGGGCCCTTCATCCAATCCCGGTGATTGGCGTTGCGCCAGCGGCAGGATTCGAAAACGCGGGTTTTGTAAAGGTCCTTGATCGGGTTATAGCCACCCGCCATATCGCCATAGATCGTGGCATAGCCCACCGCCACCTCGGATTTGTTGCCGGTGGTCAGCAGCATCTCGCCAAACTTGTTGGAAAGCGCCATTAGCAGCAGACCGCGCAGGCGCGACTGGATGTTTTCTTCGGCCAACCCCGGCTCAGTGCCTGCAAACAGCGGGGCCAGCGTGTTTGTGATCGCCGCGCGCCCCTCAGAGATTGGCACATAGTCATAGCGCACACCCAACGCCTTGGCCACGGCCTCGGCATCGTCCAGCGAGGCCGGGCTAGTATATTCCGAGGGCAGCATCACACAGCGCACATTCTCGGCGCCCAGCGCATCCACCGCAATGGCCGCGACCAGCGCCGAATCCACACCGCCTGACAGACCCAGAAGCACCTTGCCAAAGCCGGTCTTGCCGCAATAGTCGCGCAAGCTTTGCACCATGCAGCGGTAATCCTGTTCCCATTCATCGGGCAGCGGCGCGATCTCGCCTTGCTGGATGCGCCAACCATCGGGGCCTCGCTCAAGGTCCAGTTGAGTGATCGCTTCGTCAAAGACCGGCATGCGCAGCGCCAGCGCGCCGCCGGGATTGATTGCAAAGGTGCCGCCGTCAAAAACTTGATCGTCCTGACCGCCCACCATGTTCAGGTAGATCACCGGCAATCCTGTTTCGACCGAGCGCGCCACCATGTGGTTCAGCCGCACGTCCATCTTGTCGCGGTAGTAGGGCGAGCCGTTGGGGATCAGCAGGAACTCGGCCCCGGTCTCGGCCTGGGTCTCGGCCACGTCCTCGAACCAGCCATCTTCGCAGATGGGCGATCCCACGCGGGTGTTACCAACCGAATAGGGCCCGCCCAGAGGCCCGGCATCAAAGATGCGGACCTCGTCGAAAACGGTATCGTTGGGCAGGTGATGCTTCAGCATCCGACTGGTGATCTTGCCGCCTTTCAGGATGCAATAGGCATTATAAAGCTTGCCGTCCTCTGCCCAGGGGCACCCGATGGCCAGCGCCGGACCATCGGCGCAGTCTGCGGCCAGCGCCCGAACCTGATCCATCGCCGACAGATGGAACGCGGGTTTTCTCACCAGATCCTGGGCGTTGTATCCGGTGATGAACATCTCAGTCAGCGCGACCAGATCGGCACCGTTCTCTTTGCCCGACTGCCAGGCTGCGCGCGCCTGGGCGGCGTTGCCCTCAAGGTCGCCAACCACCGGGTTGAGTTGCGCCAATGTGATGCGGAAACTGTCAGCCATGCCGCCCTCATGCAGTAAAGGTCAGTCTGACCATTTACCAGATCACGCCGAGAGGGAAAGCCAAATGCGGCAAAAGACATTGCCCCCGGTAGCCGCCTGTCCTAATTTTGAGTAAACACGTGCAGCGATGCACGGAAATGAGCAGACAGAGGCACAGATGAACACGATCCGCAGGACCATCATCGCCGGTATCGCACTCGGGGCAGCAGGCCACGCGCTTGCGCAGGATGGCCAGGTTCTGACCAAGCAGGACGATATCGGTGGCGTCTATGAGGGCACATTCCGCGGCGGACTGCAGCACGGCACTGGCAGTTATCGCCTGCCCAACGGCTACGAATATACCGGCGACTGGATCGATGGCGAGATTCGCGGCAAGGGCGTGGCGCGCTTTCCTGACGGCTCGATTTATGAGGGCGATTTCGTCAAAGGCAAGCCCGAGGGCAAAGGCAAGATCACCTTCGCTGATGGCGGCACTTTCGAGGGCGACTGGCTGAACGGTGTCATCAATGGCCAAGGCATCGGCGACTATGCCAATGGCGTGCAATATGAAGGCGGGTTCCAGAATGCCAAACACCACGGCAAGGGAGTGATGCAAAGCCCCGGCGGCTATGTCTATGACGGTGACTGGGTCGAGGGCCGCAAGGAAGGCACCGGCACCATCACCTACCCCGATGGTGCGAGTTACAAGGGCGAGATCAAGGCCGGGCAGCGGCACGGCACGGGGACGCTCAAACTGCCCGACGGGCTTGTCTATGTCGGCCAGTGGGCGGATGGTCAGATCAGCGGCGAGGGCCGCCTGACGCAGCCCAATGGCGATGTCTACGAAGGCAATCTGACCGAGGGTCGTCGCGAGGGGACGGGAAAGGTGACCTATGCCAATGGCGACACCTATGCCGGCGACTTCGCAGATGATCAGCGCCATGGGCAGGGCACGTTCACTGGTACCGATGGCTATACCTATAATGGCGCCTGGGTCACAGGCCAGATCGAGGGTGAAGGCCGCGTCACCTACCCCGATGGCTCGGTCTACGAAGGCGCGTTCCGGGCCGATCTGGCCGACGGGGTCGGCAAGATCGTCTATCCCGACGGCTCCAGCTATGAGGGCGGCTGGATTGCTGGCGTCATCGAAGGCAAAGGCAAGGCGATCTATGCCAATGGAATCGTCTATAATGGCCAGTTCGAGAACGCCAAGAACCACGGCACCGGGGTGATGACCTATCTCGATGGGTATCGTTACGAAGGCGAATGGAAAGACGGGTTACGCCATGGCAAGGGCAAGGCCACTTACCCCGACGGCTCGGTCTATATCGGCGACTACAACAAGGGTCAGCGCGAAGGTCAGGGCGAGATCACCATGGCCGACGGGTTCAAATATTCCGGCCAATGGCAGGGCGGCAAGATCAGTGGCAATGGTGTTGCCACTTATGCTAATGGCGATGTCTACGAGGGTAATTTCCGCAATGGCAAACGCCAGGGCGAAGGCACGATGCGCTATGCAGGCGGGCAGGAGGAATCCGGTACCTGGGAAAACGGCGCGCTCAAGGACGGCGGCTGAACGTTACCATTCGACCGCTTTGCCTGCCCAATCGAAAAACCGCCCGGTCTGGTCAGGCGCTAGCCCCTCGATCACCGAAAGCAGGTTCTCTGCCGCCTCTTCCGCAGTGACAGAGGGATGCCCGCCGGCATATTTCTCGGTCAACCCGGTTCTGACTGTCCCCGGATGCAGCGCCACGCAGATACTGTCGCGATGGCTGCGGCTGAGTTCGATCGAGGCGGTTTGAATGATCTGATTCATCGCCGCCTTGGCTGCGCGGTAGCTGACCCAACCACCCAGCCGGTTGCCCCCGATCGAACCAACCCGCGCCGAAAGCGCCGCAAAGACGCAGCGCCGGTCGCGCGGCAAAAGACGCGCAGCATCTCGTAAAACCAGCGCCGGACCCACCGCATTCAAGGCGAATTGATCCATCATCACCTGCGCCCGGATCGACCGGATGGTCTTTTCCGGGGCAGCACCCGCAATCTCCAAGGCGCCCGACGCCACGAAGATCAGATCGAAAGACCCGCCAAGCGCGCCCAGCACACGCACGACCGAGGCCTCATCTGTCAGGTCAAGACCGTCTTGAGACCGCGACAGCGCCTCGACCGACACGCCACGCGCACGAAGTGCGGCAGCGACCGCCTGCCCTATTCCACCGGATGCTCCGATCACCAATGCCCGTTCCATGCCGCGCAGGTAGAAGGAACGGGAACAACGTCAATGCCGCGCCCAGATCGAATTGGCTCTTCCCATTCCCCCGCGCCCCTGTATAAACTCGCCTCATGATCAACCACGCAAAAATCCCAGTGACCCACGCCGCATGCGGCGCGTCCCTGCGTGGCCTACTGATCCTAAACCGCCTCTGAGCGTGCCGTCCGGCGCGCCCGCTCAGAGGAGGATGCCTGCGCGCCCAGAGGTTTAGGACAGAAGACAGAAAGACATACCCATGACAAAAGCAACCGACCAAGACCGCGTCTTGATCTTTGACACAACGCTGCGCGATGGCGAACAGAGCCCGGGCGCAACAATGACCCATGCCGAAAAGCTTGAGATCGCCGAGCTGCTGGACGAGATGGGCGTAGACATCATCGAAGCGGGCTTTCCAATCGCCTCGGAAGGTGATTTCCGCGCCGTTTCCGAGATCGCCGAACGATCGAAACAGGCCGTGATCTGCGGTCTGGCCCGCGCCAACTTCAAGGATATCGACCGTTGCTCTGAGGCAGTGCGTAAATCCGCGCGTCCCCGCATCCACACCTTCATCGGCACCTCGCCGCTGCACCGCGCCATCCCGAACCTCACCCAGGACGAGATGGCCGACCGCATCCATGACACGGTGACGCATGCCCGCAACCTCGTGGACAATGTGCAATGGTCGCCGATGGATGCAACGCGGACCGAGTGGGATTACCTCTGTCGCGTGATCGAAATCGCGATCAAGGCCGGGGCCACCACGATCAATATTCCCGACACGGTGGGCTACACCGCGCCGGTGGAAAAGGCCGAGATGATCCGCAAGCTGATCGAAACAGTTCCGGGCGCGGATGAGGTGATCTTCGCCACCCATTGCCACAACGATCTGGGCATGGCGACGGCCAACTCGCTGGCCGCCGTTGCAGGCGGTGCGCGCCAGATCGAATGCACAATCAACGGGCTGGGCGAGCGGGCGGGTAACACCGCGCTGGAAGAGGTGGTGATGGCTCTGAAAGTACGCAATGACATCATGCCGTGGCGCACCGGCATCGACACCACCAAGATCAAGCATATCTCGCACCGCGTCGCCACCGTTTCGGGCTTCCCGGTCCAGTTCAACAAGGCGATCGTGGGCAAGAACGCCTTTGCCCATGAAAGCGGCATTCATCAGGACGGGATGCTGAAGAACAAGGAAACCTTCGAGATCATGCGCCCCGAGGATGTGGGCATCGCCGGCACCGCGCTGCCGCTCGGCAAACACTCGGGTCGCGCTGCCCTGCGCGACAAGCTCAAGACGTTGGGCTATGAAGTGGGTGACAACCAACTCAAGGATATCTTTGTGCGCTTCAAGGAACTGGCCGACCGCAAGAAAGAGGTGTTCGACGACGACCTGATCGCACTGGTTCGGATCGAAGAAGACGGTGAAAACGACCATCTGCACCTTGTCTCAATGCGCGTCACCTGCGGCACCAATGGTCCCGCCGAGGCGACGGTCGAGATGCAGGTGGACGGCGCAGATGTCACCGCCACCTCAAATGGTGACGGCCCGGTCGACGCAACGTTCCGGGCGATCCGGGTGATTCATCCCAACAAGGCGCATCTGCAGCTTTATCAGGTAAGCGCGGTGACCGAAGGAACCGACGCGCAGGCCACGGTCTCGGTCCGCCTGAGCGAGGACGGCATGATCGCCACCGGCGAGTCGGCCAACACCGACACGGTTGTCGCCTCGGCCAAGGCCTATGTCCACGCCCTGAACCGCCTGATGGTGCGACGCGAAAAAACCGGCCCCGGAGCAGACACGCGCGAGATCAGCTACAAGGATCTGATGTGAATAAACAACGCAAGGCGGAGATTCTGCCGCCTTGCCAAAGCATCTTCTGGCAGCGAACAACGCATGCTTTAGCGTCTCCTTCTTAGCTCGAAGCGGTCAAAATTGAACCCAATTTGGGAGATGCTATTTTTCGTCCGGTTGGGCCACCAATTCGAACGCAGCAATACTGTCACCGATGCCTTTTAGGTCGAAAGGCCCAGCTGGTTGCAAATCGGATTCGATCTGCCATGCGGTCGCGTGCGAAATGAGAATCTGACCGTCGACAGCTTGCTCGCAGAGCCGTGCGGCCAAGTTAGGTGCAGGACCTATTGCAGAATAGTCGCGCCGGCCCTCAAAACCGATCTGGCCCAGTGTCGCCGCCCCTGTCCCGATCCCGATACCAACCCCTAGGCCGCATGTTTCCGATCCGGCCGCAATTGGCCCCATCGCCTTTCTGACCGCCTCACGCAGTTCTATGGCGAGGTTAGCCGCCCTTTGTGGTGCGTTCTCCAAAGCAACTGGTGCTCCAAATAGGACCATTAAACCATCGCCAAGAAAGCGCTCCAGCGTTCCGCCGCTAGCCTCGATCAGCGGGCCACACGCACCATGAAACGCGTTGAGCGATTCGACAACCTGAACGGGCGTTGCGGCATTTGCGAAGGCAGTAAAACCACGAAGATCGACAAACAGAACGGTGATCTCAGCCCGTTGTGTACGCAAAATGTCGAGCTCATCCGGCGCAGCAACAATCATCTCGGCCACCTGGGTCGGCAAAAACCGCCGCAAACGATTTGTGCGTTCGATTTCTTCGACCTGCGTTTGAACCTTGATTTCCAGCGCTGAATTCAGTTCGGCGAGTTCGGCCTTCTGACGTTCCACTGCATCATAAAGCTCTCCCAATTTCGCACTTGTTTGGTTTGCATGCCCTGCAAGTTCGCCCAATTCATCTCGATTGGGTACGTTGACCCGTGTATTGAAGTTTCCAACGGCGATTTCACCCAACGCCCACCTTATGCGGTCCAGAGAACGTGTGATTGAGGCTGAGATTGAGAAGCCGAGAATAAGGGCAAGAGCGATAGCAAATCCAGATGCGCCCAGAACCATGCGTCTTGCGCGTTCGAAAGCGGCAGCGTTCTCGACGGCGCGCGCTCGCATTTCCTGTCCCAGTTCGAAGGAAATCGAAGAGACGACCCGATCAAATGTATCCAAGGCTTCTAAAAAGTCCGTGTCGTAGACAGCTCTGGCTGCCGCGATATCGCCCTTTGCGAACAGATTGCGCATCAGCGACGCAACCGATTGGACATCTCTTTCTTTCACGTAGTAATCTTGTTCATAATCTGGCGTAATGAAAAACGTGGCCCTATTGTTAAGTCCGGTTTGACCTGCGGCGGCACGAAACAAGAAAACTTCATCATTGAACCTGCTCGCGAGACTTTTGTTCGTGGCGCTGTCTCCATGGTTTAGAAACAGCTCCGCACCCACGAGTCTAATAGCTTGGATGCTGCGACCAATTGAACGCAATGTGCTGATCCGGATCTGATCATCGACCAGATCGGAAGCTCTTTTGTTGGCTTGACGCAGCTCTGAAACGCCTGTGAGAGCCAACGCAACCATCAGACCGACGACGACCAAAAAAGCAAAGGGCAGCTTGACACGAATCGGAAGCGCATTCCGCCCGATTGCTTCTATTGTCCAACGAAATAGATCCAACCGCTCTATCAGCGCCCCGTGATTCTTGTGGACCATCCCTGACCTCCTAGTGAGAGTATTATGTTGGCAATCGGCAGATCTGCCAAATCGAAGCGGGATCGTCGCTACTCCGCACAGGACTCGACTCAGCAGTATCGCTTGGCCCTTTCAGGTTCGGGGTCGGTGTGCTCTGCATTGAGGCCCGGATATTCGCAAGTAGGTAATTCAGCTTGTAGCTGGCGCCTTATGTGTTGTTTTTTACCCAATTCAACGTTCGCGAGAAAATGCCATGCTGTCATCGACCGGACGCAACAAGTGACAGATTTGTCTGCCAACCCGATACCTGGCCTAGCTGGTGCTCCGCGTTTCCCTAGGTCATAAAATCTTCACTCTGAACAGGATGTCAGCGCTATCGCAGTGAATTCTTCGCCGCTATCATGTTGATCCATGCAGCGCCTGCCGCTCTGCACCGAACATTCAGGGAAGATACCATGTCACTTTCGCTCACCCGCCGGGGTTTCCTTGCCGGAACCGCCGGTTTTGTTGCGCTACATCCGTTCTCAGCCCGGGCGGCCTCCAACCAAGCGCATTTGCGCCTGATGGAAACCACTGACCTGCATGTGCATGTGTTCCCCTATGACTATTACGCCGACAAACCGCGCGACACGGTGGGGCTGGCCCGTACCGCCTCGATCATCAAGCAGATTCGGGACGAGGCCACCAACTCGATGCTGATCGACAACGGCGATTTCCTGCAGGGCAACCCGATGGGCGATTACATCGCCTATGAGCGTGGCATGAAGGAGGGTGACAGCCACCCGATCATCACCGCCATGAACACGGTGGGTTTTGATGCCACGACACTGGGCAACCATGAGTTCAACTACGGGCTGGATTTCCTGACAAAATCGCTGGCGGGGGCCGAGTTTCCGGTGGTCAGCGCCAATGTGGCGCTGGAGATGGGCAGCGATCCGACCAAAGACAAGACGCTGATCAAACCCTATGTGATCCTTGAGAAACAACTCACCGACGGCAGTGGCGAAACCCACCCAATCAAGGTCGGCCTGATCGGCTTCGTCCCGCCGCAGATCATGAACTGGGATCGTCGCCATCTGGAAGGCAAGGTGCAGGCCCGCGATATCGTGGCCACCGCGCAAGCTTATGTGCCGCAGATGAAGGAAGACGGTGCCGATATCATTATCGCGCTCAGCCATTCCGGTATCGGAGAGGCCGACCACGGCGACGGGATGGAAAACGCCTCCGTTCCGTTGGCCGCGGTTGAAGGTATTGACGCGGTGCTGACCGGTCACCATCACCGGGTCTTCCCCTCTTCCGACTATGACGGCATGGCCGGGGTCGATGTGGCAAAGGGCACCATCCATGGCAAACCCGCTGCCATGGGCGGGTTCTGGGGCTCGCATCTGGGCCTGATCGATCTGATGCTGGAACGCTCGGGCGGTGAGTGGAAGATTGTCAGCCACGCGAGTGAGGCGCGCCCGATCTCGAAACGCAACGAGGACCGTTCGATCACCGCGCTGGTCGATAGTCAGCAGGATGTGCTGGATAGCGTGCAGGGTGACCATGACGCCACGCTCGCCTATGTGCGCCGCGCGGTTGGCAAGACCGACGCGCCGCTGCATTCCTACTTCGCGCTGGTGGCCGATGATCCGTCGGTGCAGATCGTCTCGATAGCGCAGCTTTGGTATATCGAACAGATGATGAAAGGCACCGAGCATGAGGGGCTGCCTATCCTTTCAGCCGCCGCGCCCTTCAAGGCCGGTGGCCGGGGCGGGTCGGATTATTTCACCGATGTGCCCAAAGGCGATGTGGCGATTAAGAATGTCTCGGATCTTTACCTCTATCCCAACACCGCGCGCGCGGTGCTGGTGAGCGGAGCGCAGGTCAAGGACTGGCTGGAGCGCTCGGCGGGCATGTTCAATCAGGTCGAGGCGGGCAAAGCCGATCAGGTGCTGCTGAACCCCGATTTCCCCAGCTACAATTTCGACGTGATCGACGGAGTGACCTATCAGATTGATCTCAGTCAACCCTCGAAATTCGACACCAAGGGCGAGGTGATCAACCCAGACGCCAACCGCGTCGTGAAACTGCAATTCAACGGCGCGCCCATCGACCTGCAAGCGCAGTTCATCATTGCCACCAACAACTACCGCGCGGGTGGCGGCGGCAAATTCCCCGGTGCGATGGGCGATACGGTGGTCTTCGAGGGGCCCGATACCAACCGCGATGTCATCGTTCGCTATATCGTCGAGAAAGGCACGATCAGCCCCAAGGCCGACGCCAACTGGTCCTTCGCGCCCCTGCCCGGTACCAGCGTGCTGTTCGACACAGGCCCCAAGGCAGCCGATTATGTCGAGGATGTGCAAGGTGTCACCATCGAGCCTGCAGGCGATGGTCCGGACGGATTTGCCCGCTTCCGCATCGCGCTTTGAGGTCACGAAGGGCGGAATAGCGCTGATTTAGGCGGATTCGGCCCTTCCCCCACCATCTGTAGAGGCCTATAAGGTTAAAAATCCTGCGATCGTTAGAGTCGCGGGAACTCTGGGCAGCACTCTACAGGATCACGCATATATGTCGGTGTTTGGAAATCTTGGCGGCTTGTTCTCGTCGGACATGGCCATCGATCTGGGGACCGCGAACACGCTGGTTTATGTCAAAGGCCGCGGGGTGATCCTGTCGGAACCTTCCGTCGTCGCCTATCACGTGAAAGATGGCGTCAAGAAGGTGCTCGCGGTGGGTGAAGACGCCAAGCTGATGCTGGGTCGGACACCGGGCAGCATCGAGGCGATCCGCCCGATGCGCGAAGGTGTGATCGCCGATTTCGACACCGCCGAAGAGATGATCAAGCATTTTATCCGCAAGGTGCATAAACGCTCTACCTTCTCCAAGCCCAAGATCATCGTCTGTGTGCCGCATGGTGCGACACCGGTGGAAAAGCGCGCGATCCGCCAATCTGTCATGTCGGCGGGCGCACGCCGCGCCGGACTGATCGCCGAACCAATCGCGGCGGCCATTGGCGCAGGCATGCCAATCACAGATCCGACCGGCAACATGGTCGTCGATATCGGCGGCGGCACCACCGAAGTGGCGGTTCTGTCGCTGGGCGACATCGTCTATGCCCGCTCGGTTCGCGTCGGGGGCGACCGAATGGACGAGGGCATCGTGAACTATCTGCGCCGCCAGCAGAACCTCCTGGTGGGCGAAACCACCGCCGAGCGTATCAAAACCACCATCGGTACCGCACGCATGCCCGATGACGGGCGCGGCCAGTCGATGCAGATACGGGGTCGCGACCTGTTGAACGGTGTGCCCAAGGAAATCGAGATCAGCCAGGCCCAGGTGGCCGAGGCGCTGGCCGAACCTGTTCAGCAGATCTGCGAGGCGGTGATGACCGCGCTTGAAACCACTCCGCCCGATCTGGCCGCCGACATTGTCGATCGCGGTGTGATGCTGACCGGTGGCGGCGCACTGCTGGGCGATCTGGATCTGGCGCTGCGCGAGCAGACGGGTCTGGCGGTGTCGATCGCTGACGAAAGCCTCAATTGTGTTGCACTGGGGACCGGCAAAGCGCTGGAATACGAAAAGCAACTGCGCCACGCGATTGACTACGACAGCTAAGGCGCGCACCCTTCTTTGGGGGGCAGTTCACTGCGCTCGGGCACGCCCGCGACGGTAGGCGCCCACTGAGAGGAGCCCTTTGGCCAAGGACCGATCACAGCAAGAAGACTATTCGGGACCCCTGAAGCGTCTGCTGTTGGGGGTTGTACTGTTGTGCCTGATCGGCACTTTTCTAGTCTGGCGCATCGACAGCCCGCGGGTTGAACGGTTCCGCGCGCAGGTTACCGACAAGGTTGTGCCCTCGATGGATTGGGCGATGGTACCGGTCACTGCCACCATCAACCTGCTGCGCGATTTCCAGAGCTACCAGCGCCTGAGTGAACAGAACCAGGAGCTTCGCAGCGAGTTGCGGCGGATGCGCGCCTGGAAAGAGGCCGCATTGCAGCTGGAGCAGGAAAACGCCCGTTTGCTTGATCTGAACAATGTGCGGCTCGACCCACGCCTGACCTTTATCACCGGCGTGGTGATGGCCGATAGCGGCTCTCCCTTCCGACAATCGGTACTGTTAAATGTCGGCGCGCGCGACGGAATCGTGGATGGCTGGGCGGCGATGGACGGGATCGGGCTAGTGGGTCGGATCTCGGGCGTGGGACAGAACACGGCGCGGGTGATCTTGCTGACCGATGCGGCCAGCGCCATTCCCGCAACGATCCAGCCCTCGGGACAGAATGCGCTTATCGCGGGCGACAACTCCGCCGCGCCGGTTCTGGATTTTCTGGAAAACCGCGAGCTTGTTCGGCCCGGCGACCGGGTCATCACCTCGGGCGATGGCGGCGTCTTTCCGGCGGGGCTGCTGATCGGGCAGGTTGCGGCGGACCCGGCGGGCCGGTTGCGGGTGCGGCTTTCAGCGGATTACGAGCGGCTGGAATTCCTGCGGGTGCTGCGCCATCAAGGCACCGACCCGGTCACGGATCCCGGCGGCGTCGTTGGGCCGATGCGGCCGTCAGATACGGCGCTGGTTCCAGAGACCGGAGGAGATACTGATGGCTAGCCTCTCCTCGCGCGTCTGGCTTATGCGGCTTGTCTATTGTGGGCTGATGATCGTGATCCTGTTCTTTCACCTGCTGCCGCTGGACACGGTTCCACGGCACTTCGCGCCGCCCGACCTGTTCGTGGCCTTCACCTTCGCTTGGGTCACGCGGCGGCCTGATTATGTGCCGACCCTGCTGGTGGCGGCGGTGATGTTGACGGTCGACCTGCTGCTACAGAAGCCGCCCGGTCTACTGGCTGCAATGGTTGTGGCAGGTTGCGCCTTTTTGCGTAGCCGGGCAGCGACGCCCGCGAGTGAGACCAATTTCGCCACTGAATGGCTCACGGTTACCGGGGTGCTGTTTGCGATCTTTGCCGCCGACCGGGCGATCCTGGGTCTTACCGAGATCGGCGCGCCACCCTTGCTGCTTTCGGTATCGCAATTGGTTTTGACGATCCTGTTCTACCCGCTCGCAGTCGTCTTAAGTCAGGCATTGTTCGGGGTACGCAAGTTGAAACATTCGGACGCGGATGCTCTGGGAGCCAGATCATGAAACGCAATCTCAAGGAACTGGAATACACCCATCGTCAGGTGTCGCGCCGCGCGCTGTTTGTGGGCGGGTTGCAGGCCGCCTTCGTCGGCGGTCTGGCCATGCGCATGCGCTACATGCAGGTGGACCAGGCCGACGAGTTCCGGCTTCTGGCCGAGGAAAACAGGATCAACATTCGCCTGATTGCACCAGCCCGGGGGGAACTGTTCGACCGCAACGGCAAGATACTGGGCCAAAATACTCCGTCTTATCGGATTATCATCGTGCGCGAGGATGCCGGTGACGTCGAGAAGGTGATCAGCGATCTGTCCAAACTGATCTATCTCGATCCCGAAGACCTGGAACGCGCCCGCGCCGAAATGCGCCGCGCGCCCGCCTTTCTACCCATCACTCTGGCCGATCAAGTCACGTGGGAGGAGATTTCGAAAGTGGCGGTAAACGCCCCGTCCCTGCCTGGCATTACGCCCGAGGTGGGGCTGGCACGGCACTATCCGCAAATGAGCGATTTCGCCCATGTGATCGGCTATGTCGGCCCGGTCAGCGACTATGATCTGAGCCAGATGGAAGACCCCGAGCCGGTGCTGCGCATTCCGCGGTTCCAGATTGGCAAAGTTGGTCTTGAGGCCAAGCGTGAGGACCTGCTGCGCGGGCGTGCGGGCGCGAAACGGGTTGAAGTGAATGCCGGGGGCCGCGTTATGCGCGAGCTCAGCCGCCGCGAGGGCGATGCCGGGGCCGACCTGCAGCTGTCCGTCGATGGCGATCTGCAGCAATATGTGCAGGCCCGGCTGGAGGGCGAAAGCGCCAGCGCAGTGGTGATCGATTGCGAATCCGGTGACCTGCGGGCCATCGTCTCGGCGCCCAGTTTCGATCCGAACCTGTTCGTGCGCGGTATCTCGGTTGCCGATTACAAACGCCTGACCGACGATCCCTACCGCCCTTTGGCGAACAAGTCGGTGCAGGGAACATATCCGCCCGGATCTACCTTCAAAATGGTCACCGCTCTGGCTGCGTTGGAGGCAGGTGTGGTGGGCCCCGGGGATACCTCTTACTGTCCCGGTTTCCACAAAGTCGGCAATCGCCGCTTCCACTGCTGGAAACGGGGCGGCCACGGTACGGTCGACCTGCTGCTGTCGCTAAAACGCAGTTGCGATGTCTATTACTACGACGTGGCGGTGAAGACCGGTATCGACAACATCTCGGCCATGGCCAACAAGCTGGGCTTGGGGGTGAAGCATGATCTGCCTATGTCCGCCGTGCGCAGCGGATTGACGCCCACGCAGGCCTGGAAAGAGCGCGTTCATGGCGAAGGCTGGCTGGTCGGTGACACGGCCAACTCCTCGATCGGTCAAGGTTTCATGCTGGCCTCGCCGCTGCAGCTTGCAGTAATGTCGGCCCGGATCGCCACCGGTCGCGCAGTCACGCCCCGGCTGGTGAAATCCATCGACGGGGTCGAGCAGCCCTCGGGCGCGGGCGAGCCTCTGGACATCAACGAACGCAACCTGCGCTATATCCGCAATGCGATGTATGCGGTCTCGAACGACCGGCGCGGCACGGCCTACCGGTCACGTATCATCGAAGACGCCTATCGCATGGCGGGCAAGACCGGCACCAGCCAGGTCCGCAACATCACCAAGGCTGAGCGCGCCGCCGGTGTGATCCGCAACCGCGACCTGCCCTGGGAACGCCGCGACCATGCGCTTTTTGTCTGCTACGCCCCCTTCGACAAGCCGAAATACGCGGTGGCGGTGGTGGTCGAACATGGCGGCGGCGGCTCCAAAGCGGCGGCGCCGGTGGCGCGCGACGTGATGCTGCAGGCGCTCTACAACGGCAATCCCCCGCTGGAGGCCTACCCGTCCAAGGATCGCGAGGGCATCAAGGAGCAGCAAGAGCGGCTGGATCGGCTGCGCGACGGCATCGCGCCCTCGGATGGCAGTGATCGCGCATGAGTTATCTTGAACATAACGTCAAATCGACGCCGAGCGGGCTGCGAAAGATCTTGTTCATGAACTGGCCACTAACGCTGCTTTTGATCAGCGTCGCCTCGGTTGGGTTCCTGATGCTTTACTCGGTGGCGGGCGGCTCCTTCACGCCCTGGGCCGAGCCGCAGATGAAGCGGTTTGCGCTGGGTCTGGCGGTGATGATGATCGTGGCGATGGTGCCGATCTGGTTCTGGCGCAACATGTCGGTGGTGGCCTATCTGACCTCCATCGCGCTGCTATTTGCGGTGGAACTGGTCGGCACGGTGGGCATGGGCGCCCAGCGCTGGATCGATCTGGGCTTCATGCGGCTGCAGCCGTCTGAACTGATGAAGGTCACGCTGGTGATGCTGCTGGCCGCCTATTACGACTGGCTTCCGGCCAAGCGCACATCGCGGCCCATCTGGGTCATCCTGCCAGTCCTGCTGATCCTGTTTCCCACTTTCATGGTGCTGCGCCAGCCCGATCTTGGCACCGCGATCCTGCTGCTGGCCGCGGGTGGCGCGATGATGTTCTTTGCCGGAGTCCACTGGGCCTATTTCGGTGCCGTGATAGCGGCGGGCGTGGGGCTGGTCGCTGCCGTGTTCAACAGCCGAGGAACCGATTGGCAATTGCTCAAGGACTACCAGTTTCGCCGGATCGACACTTTCCTTGACCCTTCAACCGACCCTCTTGGTGCGGGCTATCACATCACTCAGTCCAAGATCGCGTTGGGATCGGGCGGCTGGTCCGGGCGTGGCTTCATGCAGGGCACGCAATCACGGTTGAACTTCCTGCCCGAAAAGCATACCGATTTCATCTTCACCACCCTGGCCGAAGAATTCGGCTTTGTCGGCGGTTTCTCTCTGCTGGTGCTTTATGCGCTGATCATCATCTTTTGTGTCGCCACCGCGCTGGCCACGCGTGACCGGTTCTCGTCGCTGGTCACGCTGGGGATCGCGGTGAACTTCTTTTTGTTCTTTGCAGTGAACATGTCGATGGTGATGGGACTGGCGCCGGTGGTGGGCGTGCCCCTTCCGATGGTCAGTTATGGCGGTTCGGCCATGCTAGTGCTGCTGGCCGCCTTCGGACTTGTTCAAAGCGCCCATATTCACCGGGCCAGATAGGAAAGAATGCGCTGATGAGTGTCAATGTGCTGTTTTCCGCCCACGCGGATCGCTGGCCCCAATATCGCGAACTTCTGACCAGCGCCATTGCCGCCACCGACGTTGAGTTCCGCCTCGCCACCGATTTCGACCTCGCCGAGGTGGATTACGTCGTCTACGCGCCCAATAGCGGCCTCAGGGACTTCACGCCGTTTGCGCGCCTCAAGGCAGTGTTGAGCCTTTGGGCGGGTGTCGAGAGCATTGTCGGCAACCCGACCCTGACCGTCCCGCTGGCGCGGATGGTGGATCACGGCCTGCAACAGGGCATGACAGAATGGGTGACGGGCCATGTGTTACGACACCATTTGGGCATGGACCGCCACATCACCGGGCAGGATGGCATCTGGCGCACAGATGTGCCGCCGTTGGCCCCGGACCGCACTGTCTGCATACTGGGACTTGGCGAACTGGGTCAGGCCGCAGGCGAATCCTTGGCGAGCCTCGGCTTCAATGTCACCGGCTGGAGCCGCACCCCCAAGTCGATCCCCGGAGTGACCTGTTTCGACGGCGCGTCAGGTTTGCAAGCAGCGCTGGAAAGTGCCGAAATCCTCGTCCTGCTGCTGCCCGACACTCCCGCGACCACCAACATTCTCAATGCCGAAACATTTGCAAGGCTGCCGCGCGGGGCGGTGGTCATCAACCCCGGACGTGGCCCACTGATTGATGACGACGCACTGCTCGTCGCACTGGGAAGCGGCCACATCGCTCATGCAACGCTGGATGTGTTCCGGACCGAGCCGCTGCCCCCCGATCATCCCTATTGGTCGCACAAGCAGGTCACCGTCACCCCGCATATCGCGTCAGAAACCCGCCCGGAAACAGCGGTTCTCGCGATCGCCGAAAACATCCGCCGTGGCGAGGCGGGTGAGCCCTTCCTGCATCTGGTGGATCGCACCTTTGGGTACTGAGCACCCCCAGGTGGATTCGTTCCGCCGGGGCTTACGCCGCCAATCCGCGTCCCCTCAGCAGCGCCTCGACTCCCGGCAAGCGGCCCCGGAACGCGGTGTAAAGCTCTTCGGGTTCCTTCGAACCGCCGGTGGAAAGGATATGCGCCTCAAGCGCGCTGGCGCGTTCCGGGTCGAACGCCCCGCCCGCCTCTTCGAAGGCGGCGAAGGCATCGGCATCCATCACCTCTGACCACATATAGCTGTAATAGCCCGAGCTATAGCCGTCGCCGGCAAAGACATGGGCAAAATGCGGAGTGGCGTGGCGCATGCCGATCGCGGCAGGCATGCCGATCCCGGCCAGAACCTCGGCCTGCCGCGCCATCGGGTCCGAAGGGGCCGCCCGTTCGTGGAAGGCCAGATCGACCAGCGCCGAAGCGACATATTCTACCGTCTGGAACCCCATGTCAAAATTTGCCGCCGCCAGCACCTTGTCCAGCAAGTCGTGCGGCATCGCAGCGCCGGTCTCGGCATGGGTGGCAAACTCTTCCAGCACCTCGGGCACTTCCAGCCAGTGTTCATAAAGCTGGCTGGGCAGTTCCACGAAATCGCGTGCCACCGAGGTGCCCGAAATACTCTCATAGGTCACATCCGACAGCATCTGGTGCAGCGCGTGGCCGAATTCGTGAAACAGCGTGCGCGCGTCGTCATAGCTCAGCAGCGCTGGTTCACCCTTGGCGAAATTGCACACATTGATCACCACTGGCGTCTGCGCTTTCGGAAACTTCGCCTGCGACCGCATCGCACTGCACCACGCTCCAGACCGCTTCGAACCGCGCGCGAAATAGTCACCAATGAACACCGCCACATGCGCGCCATCGCGCGTCACCTCCCACGCTCGGCAGTCGGCGTGATAGAGCGGCACATCCAGCGGTGCAAATTCAAGATCAAAGAGTCGATTGGCGCAGGCAAAGGCCGCCTCGATCATGCGGTCGAGCTGCAGGTAGGGCTTTAGCTCTGCCTCATCGAGATCATGCTCGGCCTTGCGGCGTTTCTCGGCATAGTAACGCCAATCCCATGCCGCGAGCGGACCGTTGACGCCGTCGGCCTGCATCATTGCGGTCAGCTTTTCTGCATCCGCATCGGCCTGTGCCTTGGCCGGGGTCCAGACCTGCATCAGCAAATCGCGCACCCGTTCAGGAGTACGCGCCATTTCGGTTTCCAGCTTGTAGGCGGCGAAACTGTCATAGCCCAGCAAGTGCGCGCGTTCCTCGCGCAGTTTGAGAATCTCGGCGGCAATGCCGCGATTATCTGTTCCCCCGCCATTGGCCCCACGCGCCGCCCAGGCGCGATAGGCTTTTTCGCGCAGATCGCGGCGCGGTGAGAATTGCAGGAACGGCACGATCAGCGAGCGGGATAGCGTGACCACTGGGCCTGCAGCTTCTTTTTCAACCCCTGCTGCACGGGCGGCCTCGACCACGAAATCGGGCAATCCTTCGAGATCGTCTTCGGAAAGGTCGATGAACCACGCGCGCTCATCAGCGAGCAAGTTCTGGGTGAAGTCGGTGCCCAGCGTGGCAAGCCGCCGCTTGATCTCTTTCATCCGCGCCTCGGCCTCGCCTTCCAGCGCCGCACCGGCCCGGACAAACCCGCGGTGGGTCAACATCAGGACCCGCTGCTGCTCGTCGCTCAGGTTCAGGCTGTCGCGGGCCTCCCAGACGGCAGCGATGCGCCGGAAGAGGAGTTTGTTGCCCGAGATGTCCGCAAAATGCGCCGCCAGACGGGGTGAGAAATCACGCTGCAATGCTTCGCGCGCCGGGTTGCTGTCAGCACCCGCAACCGTGAAAAACACTGACAGAACCTTGTCGATATCCGCGCCTGCCGCTTCCATCGCTTCGACGGTATTGGCGAAATCGGGGGTATCGGGGTTGCTGGCAATGCGGTCGATCTCGGCGTTATGAGCCGCAATTGCACGGTCCAGCGCGGGGGCAAAATCGTCATCCGAGATCGTATCGAAAGGTGCGATAGCAAAGGGCGTGGCCCAGTCGACGAGGATCGGGTTTGTCATGCATGTCTCCTTTGCGGGTCAAGCTAGGCGCGCGGATCAGGATGGTCCAGTGTGAGGCGCTCCGCAGATCGGGCAATCGTCGCGCTTTTTCAGCACGATCTTGCGTGTCTCGCCATAAAGTCCGTCATAAATGAGCATTTCGCCGCGCAGGGGTGCGCCTGCCCCGGTGATCACCTTGATCGTCTCCAGCGCCATCATTGAGCCAATAACCCCCGGCAATGGTCCGATCACCCCTGCCTCGGCGCAGGAGGGAGCGAGACCAGCTGCCGGCGCCTCGGGAAAGATACATTGATAACAGGGGCCGGCATATTGCGGATCGAAAACACTGATCTGACCTTCCCATTGCGACAACGCGCCTGAGATCAGAGGCTTTTTCTGCGCCACGGCGACGCGATTGGCCAGATAGCGGGTGTCGAAATTATCGGTGCCGTCGAGGATCAGATCGTAATCTGCGAACAGGTCTGCCACGATCTCCTCTGTCAGGCGGCGGTGATAGGGGCGTACCACCACTTTGGGGTTCTGCGCCTCCATCGCCTTTTGTGCCGAAAACACTTTCGGAATTCCGATATCGGCGTCCCGGTGGATCACCTGCCGCTGCAGGTTGGCGTTCTCCACGACGTCGTCATCAATCACGCCGATGGTCCCCGCGCCCGCCGCCGCCAGGTATTGCAGCGCGGGCGCACCCAGCCCGCCTGCACCGATGACCAGCACCCGTGCCTGTTTCAGCCGCTTCTGCCCCGGTCCACCAAGTTCTCGCAGAACGATATGGCGGGCATAGCGCTCCAACTCGGTGCCCGAAAACGCCCCACCCGGCTTTGCAGGCAACTCGGTTTCTGCCTTCACGACCTTGGCCCGCATGCCCGAAACGAAACGGCCATAGAGCACCGCCACCACGCCGAACCCCGCAAGCAGCAGCCAGAGCGCGGGTGACGTTCCAGTCATCGCACGCACCGGGTGCCCGACCGGCAGCAGAAGCTGCAGGCAGAGCACCACCAGAAACAGACCCGCGACGACACGGATCCGGTTCCGCCGGGGCACATCCAGCATCCATCCCAAACCCCAGAGCGCCGCCGCGAGGGCAAAAACCAGCAGCATCAGGCAGTTCCAGTCGACCCGAACCCGCCGGCACCACGCCCGGTGTCAGACAGGCCATCGACTAGATCGAACCGCGCCTGCACAACCGGGGCCACGACAAGTTGTGCGATGCGGTCGCCATGAGTGATCTCGAATGCCTCGGTTCCGGCGTTCATCATGATCACCCCCAACGGACCGCGATAGTCGCTGTCGATGGTTCCGGGCGTATTGGGCAGGGTAATGCCGTATTTCAGGGCCAGCCCCGAACGTGGGCGAATCTGAACCTCATAGCCAGCGGGGATCTCAACGCGCAGCCCCGTGGGCACCAGCGCCCGCGATCCCGGCTCCAGCACAATCGATCCGCGGTCGGGCAGGCTGGCGCGCAGATCCGCGCCCGCCGAGCCGGTGGTTTCGTAGCTGGGCAGTGGAACCAAAGCGTCGGCCCCCTCTTCGCGGATCACCCGAATGGATAACATGGACATCTCTCCCCTTCAGTCGGCCAGCGCATCCGCGATGCGGCGTGCGAGTTTCTGTGCCACCACATCTTTCGGCATGCGCGGCCATTCTTCGGCACCGTCATCGGTGATCAGGATCACGGCGTTTTCGTGACCGCCCATGATGCCGGTTGCCGGGCTGACATCATTGGCCACGATCCAGTCGCAGCCCTTGCGTGTCCGCTTGGACGTGGCATTCGACATCACATCTTCGGTTTCAGCGGCAAAGCCCACAACAAGCGGTGGTCGGTCTTCTTCCAGATGCGACACGGTCTTGAGAATGTCGGGGTTCTCCGCAAATTCCAGCGCGGGCACACCATCGCGGGTCTTCTTGAGCTTGCGGTCCGAGGCGCTGGTCACCCGCCAGTCGGCGACGGCGGCAGTGAACACGCCCGCATCGACTGGCAGCGCCGCCTTGACCACCGAGGCCATGTTGCGTGCCGTCTCGACCCGGATCACCTCGACCCCTTCGGGAGGCGGAACGCTGGCCGGGCCCGTGACGAACACCACTTCGGCCCCCAGCGCCGCCAGTGCCCGGGCAACTGCCGTGCCCTGCGCGCCGGAGGAACGGTTGGCGATGTAACGCACCGGGTCGATGGGTTCATGGGTTGGGCCAGAGGTGACGAGAATTCGCCTGCCCGCCAGTGGCTTGTCGCCCAACACGCTGTCGATTGCCGAGAGTATCTCGGCGGGTTCGGCCATCCGCCCCGGCCCGAACTCACCGCAGGCCATGTCGCCATCGTTGGGCCCGACAAAGCGAACTCCGTCGGCGGCAAGCTGCGCCCGGTTCCGCTCGGTCGCCGGATGGGCCCACATCCGCACGTTCATCGCAGGCGCGATCAGCACCGGCGTGTCGGTGGCCAAGAGCAGGGTCGAGGCCAGGTCATTGGCCAAACCACCCGCCATCTTGGCCATCAGATCAGCTGTGGCGGGGGCTACCACCACCAGATCGGCAGCGCGCGACAGCTGGATATGGCCCATTTCAGCCTCGTCGGTCAGATCAAAGAGATCGCGATAGACCTTCTCACCGGTCAGGGCGGACAGCGACAGCGGTGTGACAAATTCCTCGGCCGCGCGGGTCAGCACCGGCGTTACCGAAGCCCCGCGCTCGCGCAGACGCCGGATCAGTTCCAGCACCTTGTAGGCGGCGATACCACCCCCGATGATCAGCAGGATTTTCTTGGATGCCAGCATCACGGCCTCTCGAGGTTCAAAAATTGCGCCAACACTAGGCATGCGGGCCAAATTTCGCCAGAGCCGAATCCACCTGTGGGATCACTCAAAAGTCTTGCAGGGATCCTCGCGCTCGGCGGGGGGGCTGTCGATCACAGCATCAAAATCGCCATCGAGCCTGCCATCCTCGGACTGACCCAAAACAAAGACATTCACACCGGGCCGCCTGCGGGCAAGATAGACCGGGATGCCGCGGTCCTTGCGGGCGTGCCCGTTGCCGGTAATCACCACCACCGGTGCGCCATCATCGTCTAGCGCCTCAATCGTGGCGCGGGCCAGCACAGCGTCGCGCAGACGCTGTACTTCGACCATCTGTGGCAACATCTCTTCGGGCAGCGCCTCGCAATGGGCGGCGTGCTGATCGGCGATCCGGGCCGCCTGCTCCTCAGGCGGCAAGGGCACAGTCAGACCATAGCGCGCGGCATCCGCGCCCAGCGCAACAGCCGCGCCGCGCTCCATTGCGCTATGTGCCGCGACCCGCGGCACCAGCGCCCCGTGCAGCGGCGCATCTGGGGCGGCGCGGAATATGTCCAGATACATCGCGAGCGGCGGCCAGCCCAATTCCTCCCATTTCAACTCGATCGCCAGCTTCTGTTCGTCGGAAATGAGGTTGCGGTTAACCCGCACAGCCCCTTCGGCGGTCAGCATCTCCCACACCACCGCATTGGGCTGCAATGCGCGCACCGCCTCGGCCTGTATCTGGTGGTGGCGAGGATTGTCGTGAAACTCGCCCAGAATCACCACATCGGCCTGTTTCATCCGATCCAGTATGTCCTGGGGGATCAGGTCAGACGCAAAAGCCGCCCGAAACGGGGCGGCCAGGATTACGGCAACGGCAACAAGCCAAACAAACGCATGTCTCATGCCAGCAAGTCTTGCACCTCTCTGGACTGCGCTTCAAGGCTCTTGCGCATCTTCTGGAACGCCGCCGCCTCAAGCTGACGAATACGCTCCTTGGACAGGCCAAGTTCCTGTCCCAGACTCTCCAATGTCCGCGGTACATCGCGCAGCTTGCGTTCGCGCACGATAAAGCGTTCCCGTTGGTTCAGGCGCTGCATGGCGGTCAGCAACCACTCACGCAGTTGCTCCCTATCATGGCGATGTTCAACGGTTTCAGCCGCCTGTTCGCCATCATCCTCGAGCGCGTCGATCCATTCGCGCCCATCCTCGTCCGCCGCCTGCACCGCGTTGAGCGAAAAGTCCGACCCGGCCAACCTGCCATCCATCATTTCCACGTCGCGCAGCGGCACGCCGATTTCCGAGGCGATTTTCTGATGCAACTGGTACCGGTCCAGCGCAAGACCATCCGAGGCGGCCTCACGCTCCAGCCGGGCCTGCACCCGGCGCATGTTGAAAAACAGCGATTTCTGCGATGAGGTCGAGCCAGTGCGCACCATCGACCAGTTGCGCATCACGTAATCCTGAATCGAGGCCTTGATCCACCAGACCGCATAGGTCGAAAAGCGCACGCCGCGATCGGGGTCGAACTTGTCGGCGGCTTTCATCAGACCAAGTCCGGCTTCCTGGATCAAGTCGTTCATAGGCGCACCATAGCGCTTGAACTTGGCCGCCATCGAAATCGCCAGCCGCATATAGGCCGTGATCAGACGGTGCAGTGCCTGTTCGTCGCGCTCATCCCGCCAGGCATAAGCAAGCTTCAACTCGGTCTCGGCATCAAGAAGCTCAGCCTTCATAGCCTGTCGCGACATCGACATGTCATTAGAAGTGTCCAGTGCCATTCAGTCCTCCCAGAGTGCCGGCAATACCACGAGCGCTTGTTTTGCGCGTTTGAAGTAGATACGCAGGTTCGCGGCATATGGATCAGTTCCGAGGTAAGCGTTTGTTTCCGAAATACAGCCTGGTACTGGGGGGCGCGGCCTCGGGGAAGTCGGCATTTGCCGAACATCTGTCTGTTATCTCAGGGAAAAATAGGTACTACATCGCCACATCACAAGTGTTTGATGATGAGATGCGTGTCAAGATCGACCGCCATATCACTCAGCGCGGCGTGGGCTGGACAACGATCGAGGCCCCGTATGATCTAGCTCCGGCCCTCGGCGGTCGCAGGGGCGACGAGATCTGCCTGATTGATTGCGCGACCATGTGGCTGAGCAATCACATGCTGGCGGAAAACGATCTGCAAGCCGAACAGACCCGACTGCAGACCGCCTTGCGCAACTGTCCGGCGAACGTAGTGATGGTGTCGAACGAGGTGGGCCACGGGATCGTTCCCGACAATGCCCTGGCCCGGCAGTTTCGCGAGGCACAAGGGCGATTGAACATCGCCCTGGCGGGTGAGGCCGATCTGGTGGTGCAGGTCGTCGCGGGTCTGACACAGGTTCTGAAAGGCCAGCTGCCATGACTCGGTTGCATCTTGTTCGACATGGCCCGACCCATGCCAAGACCATGGTGGGCTGGTCCGACCTGCCCGCCGATCTGAGCGACACCGAGGCGGTCGCGCGACTGACGGCGCATCTTCCGGGCGAGGCTCTAGTGATCTCGTCAGACCTGATCCGCGCAGTCGAAACCGCAACGGCCGTTGAAACCGGGCGCACCCGCCTGCCCCATGACGAAGCCCTGCGCGAAATCCATTTCGGAGACTGGGAACTGCGTGCCTTTGACGAGATCGAAGCCGAAGACCCCGACCGCATCCGCGCCTACTGGGAACAGCCCGGTGATGTCCGCCCCCCAAATGGCGAAAGCTGGAACGAGGTCTGCGCGCGCGTCGATACCGCCATCGACCGCCTGATAGCCGCTTATACCGGCCGGGATCTGATCGTTGTGGCACATTTCGGTGTGATCCTGACGCAGTTGCAGCGGGCTTTGCGGCTGGACGCAGACGAGGCTTTTGCCCATCGCATCGACAACCTGTCAGTGACCGAGATCGCGCATTCCACCACGGGATGGTCGGTAGGCCGCATCAATCACCGCCCGTGATGCCCCCTCTCACAATTCAGCGTTTTACCGGCACTCAGCCCTGCGCCTAGACTGCCGGTCATGACCTATGATCTTTATATCGGCGACCGCCTGTTCTCCAGCTGGTCCCTGCGGGGCTGGTTGATGTTCGAAAAATTCAACATCCCCTGCCGCATCCACATGACCGAGCTGTTCTCGGGAAATCTGTCCGCAGGATTGCAGGATATGGCGCCAGCGCGCCTTGTGCCCTGCATCCGGACGCCAGAGGGCAGCGTAGTCGGTGAAAGCCTTGCCATGGCCGAAACACTGGCCGAGCGACACCCCGAAGCCGGATTGTGGCCCGCAGAAACCGCGGCGCGGGCAACCGCCCGCTGGATGTGCGCGGAAATGGCCAGCGGTTATGCCAGCCTGCGGGGTGAATGCCCGATGCAGTTGCTGCATTTCTACAAGGGCTTTCAGGCCTCCGCCGAGACCCAGGCGGATTTGGGCCGGATCGAAACGCTCTGGGCCCATGCCCGCACTATATCAGGCGCGCAAACAGGCGCGTTGTTTGGTGAATACTCGCTGGCCGATATCTTCTACACGCCCGTCGCGGCGCGCATTGTGGGCTACGGGCTGTCAGTCTCGGACCAGAACCGCCGCTATTGCGAGGGATTGTTGACAGATCCTGCCGTTCTAGCGTGGCGCGCGCAGGCATTGAGCGACGACGCGAAATACGACCAGTTCCCCTACCCGATCGATGCCGAGATAGGTCCCTGGCCGCTATCCTAATTCGATCCTTCGTTAACCGATCTTAAACCATGCGCGCGGTAGCAATCCCCTGTTAACCAAGTGGGGAAGCATGGTCGCGCGCACCTATACCGTCGCCTTTCAGGGAGTCGAGGCCCGGCCCGTCGAGGTGCAATGCGCCGTCACGCCCGGCCTGCCGGCCTTTGCGGTGGTGGGACTGCCGGACAAAGCGGTTTCCGAGGCGCGCGACCGGGTCCGCAGCGCGCTCAGCGCCATGGCCATCGCGCTGCCCTCGAAACGGATCACCATCAACCTGTCACCCGCCGATCTACCCAAGGAAGGCAGTCATTTCGACCTGCCCATCGCGCTTGCCCTGCTCGCCGCGCTGGAGATCGTCCCGGCGGACGCGGCCGAGACCACGCTGGCGCTGGGAGAGCTGTCGCTGGACGGCTCGCTGGTGCCGGTAGTGGGCGCGCTGCCCTCGGCGATGACCGCTGCTGAAGAGGAACGCACCCTGCTCTGCCCCAAGGCATCCAGCGCTGAGGCCGCCTGGGTTGGTGCAGCGCAAGTGATCGGCGCGGACACCCTCGCCGCCGTGGTCCGGCACTATACCGGCCAGGCACCTCTGACCCCCGCCGTACCGGGTGAGGTGACGCAACCCGATTCCCAACGCGACCTGCGCGATGTCAAAGGGCAGGAACGCGCCAAGCGCGCGCTCGAGATCGCCGCCGCCGGGAGACACCACCTGATCATGATCGGTTCACCGGGCTCGGGGAAATCCATGCTGGCCGCACGGCTACCCGGCCTGCTTCCACCGCTGACAGCGATCGAGGCGCTCGAAACCTCGATGGTCCAGTCGCTTTGCGGACTGCTTGACGAGGGCGGGATCAGCCGCTCGCGTCCGTTCCGCGAACCGCACCATACCGCCTCGATGGCCGCGATTGTGGGTGGTGGCAAAGGAGCCAAGCCGGGTGAGATCTCGCTGGCTCATAACGGGGTGCTCTTCATGGACGAGTTTCCCGAATTTCCGCGCACGGTGCTGGAAACCCTGCGCCAGCCGATCGAAACCGGCGAGGTCATGGTCGCTCGCGCCAATGCGCATGTGAAATACCCTTGCCGCTTCATGCTGGTCGCCGCGGCCAACCCCTGCAAATGCGGACATCTGGCCGATGCGTCGCGCGCCTGTTCGCGCGCGCCGATCTGCGGCGAGGACTATCTGGGGCGCATCTCAGGCCCGCTGATGGACCGGTTCGATCTGCGGCTGGAGGTGCCCCCGGTCGGATTCGCCGATCTCGATCTACCCGCAAGCGGCGACAGTTCGGCCACAGTCGCCACGCGGATCGCCACCGCACGCAAGATTCAGACCAACCGTTTCGCAGACCATGACGGGTTGCGCCAAAACGCCGATGCCGAAGGCGGCGTGCTCGAAGAGATCGCCACGCCGGATGCCGAAGGCAAGAAGATGTTGTTGAATGCCGCCGATCGGGTCGGCCTGTCGGCACGCGCCTATCACCGCGTGCTGCGTGTGGCACGCACCATCGCCGACCTAGACGGGTCAGGACATGTCCGCCGCCCGCATGTAGCCGAAGCGCTTAGCTTCCGGATTTCGGCACGGGTCGCGGCCTAGACCCGTGCTTCGATGGCCTGCCAGATTTTCTCGGCGATATTGACGCCGTCGAAGCGCTCAAGTTCCTGAATACCGGTGGGCGAGGTCACGTTGATCTCGGTCAGATAATCCCCGATCACGTCGATGCCGACAAAGATCTGGCCCTTTTCCTTTAGCAGAGGACCAATGGCGGCGCAGATCTCGAGATCGCGCTCGCTCAGCCCGATCTTTTCGGGCCGCCCGCCCACATGCATGTTAGAGCGGGTCTCGCCCTTGGCAGGCACCCGATTGATCGCGCCAACCGGTTCGCCGTCCACAAGGATCACCCGCTTGTCGCCATTGCTGACATCGGGCAAAAATTTCTGCACGATCAGCGGCTCGCGGCTGAAGCCGGTGAACAGCTCGTGCAGCGACGTCAGGTTGCGGTCATTGGCATCCAGCCGGAACACACCAGCACCGCCATTGCCGTAAAGCGGCTTGAGGATGATATCGCCATGGCGGGACTTGAACGCCTTAATCGTGTCCAGATCGCGGGCAATCGTTGTGGGTGGTGTCAGATCGGGAAAATCCAGCACCAGCAGCTTTTCGGGATAGTTGCGCACCCAGAACGGATCATTGACCACCAGCGCCTGCCCATTGAGCCGATCCAAAAGGTGAGTCGAGGTGATGTAATGCATGTCAAAGGGCGGATCCTGGCGCAGCCAGACAACGTCGAAGTCTGCCAGATCCACTTCTCTCTCGGGCCCCAGAATGGCCGGGTCACCCGCGATACGCTGCACACTCATGTCCTGACCGCGGGCAGTGACGCGCCCCTCATCATAGGCCAGCTTATCGGGGCTGTAGAAGAACAACGAATGGCCGCGCGCCTGCGCCTCCTCGGCCAAACGGAAGGAACTGTCGGCATTGACGTCCACGACCCCGATCGGGTCCATCTGAAAGGCTATCTTCATGGCGCGCTCCTCATGATCTGCCCGCTACATGGCGCAGCCGGGCGGCAGGTTCAATGGGGATCACATCTGACCAAAGGCGTTCTCGATGATTTGAAACCCGCCCAAGCCGTCTACAAGCGCCACATCAAACCGCGCCTCGGAGTTTTGGCCAGCAGGCTCATTCGCCAAAAACTCTTCCGCAGCCGAATAGATACGCTGCATCTGCCTTGCGCCCAATGAAGCCGCGGCCTGGGCAAAATCGCGACTTTGCTTGACCTCTGCAAAGATCAGCCCGCCGGGTCCGCGCAGGATCAGGTCAATCTCGCCCGCTGCACCCCGCCATCGACGATGGATGATTGTGAAGCCCTGATCGCCATAGGCCGAGGCAATGCGATCCTCGGCGGCCTCTCCGGTGCGATGGTTCAGATATCCGCGCCATACCCGATCTGACATGTTACGTTTTGCCAAGCTTCAGCGCCTTCTGGTAAAGCGGGCGGCGCGGCAGGGAATACATTCGTGCAACCAATTCCGCCGCATCCTTGACCGAATGTGCCTCAAGGGCCGTTAACAAAGCGTTTTCGACATCCTCCTCACTGGCGGCGGCCTGCCGGGCGCGGTCCACCAGAACCACGATTTCACCCTTCACACCCTGCGCTTTCAGCGCGGCGGCAAGTTCGGACAATGTTCCTCGCCGAACCTCTTCGAACTTCTTGGTTAGCTCCCGGCACAGTGCCGCCTGCCGGTCGCCCAGCACCGCCGCCATATCGGACAGACTGTCCGCTACCCGTTTGGGCGATTCGTAAAAAGCCAGCGTTCCGGGCACATCGCGCAGCTCTTCCAGGCGCGTGCGCCGAGCCTTTGTCGCATTCGGTAGGAAGCCCGCGAAGAAGAATGCGTCGGTCGGCAATCCGGCCAGCGTCAGTGCCGCCAGAACCGCCGACGGCCCCGGAGCCACCGTCACATTATGCCCTGCCTCGGCTGCAGCGCGGCTCAGGTCATAGCCCGGATCAGCAATCAACGGCATACCCGCCTCGGAGGCATAAGCCACTGACTTCTCCGTGGAAAGGGCTTCCAGCAGCCGCGCGCGCGCGCCCGCGCCGCTATGGTCGTGATAGGCCACAATCCGCCGCCCTTCGAGCGGCACGCCATGAATATCCATCAGGTGGCGCAAACTGCGTGTATCCTCGGCTGCGATCACGTCGGCAGAGGCCAGCACATCCAATGCGCGCAGCGTGATGTCGCGGGCCGTCCCGATCGGTGTGGCAACAAAGTAGAGGCCGGGGGACAATCGGAGTTTCTGGAAATTCAAAGCTGGACCCGCCTTTCATGACGTTTATTATCGCGGCCTGTCCGCAGGCGGCCGCCCGGATGCACGATCAGGGAGTTTTCATTTAGATGTTTGCGTTTTTCAAGCCCACCCGCAAATTTGCCAAAACGGCGCTTGCGCTGACAGCTGCCGGATTTCTGGCCGCATGTGACCTACCCGCAACCAGCGGGGGGCCCAGCATCAACACCTCGAAACCGGTGCCTGTGGCACTGCTGGTGCCTAGGGGATCGGGCCGCTCGGGTGACGCTTCGATGGCGCAGAGCCTTGAGAACGCCGCCCGCCTGGCGATGGGAGACCTGCAGAACGTGCAGATCGATCTGCGGGTCTATGACACGGCTGGCAGTTCCGCAACCGCCTCGGCGGTGGCACAGCAGGCGGTCGATGAAGGGGCGAAGATCATTATCGGCCCGGTCTATTCGCAAGCCGTGAACGCAGCCGGGCTTTCGGTTCTGAACAGGAACATCAATGTCCTGTCCTTTTCCAACAATACCAATATCGCGGGCGGCAACGTCTTTGTCCTAGGCTCGACCTTCGAGAACTCGGCCAACCGGCTGACCAGCTATGCTGCCCGTCAGGGCAAGGGCCGGATGGTCGTGGTCTACAGCAATGACGAGGGCGGGCAACTGGGCAAAGCCGCCATCGAGAACGGCATTCGCAACAGCGGCGCGACACTTGGAGGCTCGATCCCGTACGAACGCTCGCAACAGGGCGTGATCAATGCTGTTCCGCAAGTGAAAGCGGCTGTGGACAGCGCGGGCGACGCCTCGGTCTTTCTGACTTCCACCACGGCTGGCGCACTGCCGCTCTTCACCCAGCTTCTGCCCGAGGCAGGCGTTTCCAATCAAACCACACAGTTCATCGGCCTGACCCGCTGGGATATCCCGGCACAGACACTTGCCCTTCCCGGCGTTCAGGGCGGATGGTTCGCGATGCCCGACCCGGCCAAAAGCCAGAATTACCGCGCGCGGTACCAGTCTGCCTATGGTAGCGCGCCGCATCCGATCAGCGGGCTGGCCTATGACGGCATCGCCGCTATCGGGGCACTGGTCGGGTCGGGCAAATCCAATGCCCTGACCGGCGCGGCGCTGACACAAGGGGCTGGTTTCCAGGGTGTGGGCGGTATATTCCGCCTGAGGCCGGATGGCACGAACCAACGGGGATTGGCAGTGGCCACGATCCAGAACAAACAGGTGGTTGTGATTGACCCTGCTCCACAAACATTCTCCGGTGCCGGGTTCTGACCCTGAAAAGTATCAGCGCATTACACCTGATGTGGCTGGCGATCTGATCTGCCCGCCGGAACAGATATTCGATCCCGCTCGGGTCATGGATCACGTTGAAGCGCTTGCGGCCGAAGGGGCGGACAATGCCTCGCTGCGCAACGCGGTGGTAGTGATCCTGCGCGACACGCAAAAGGCGGGCCGCGATGCAATCGCCACAGCTTATGCCGAAAAGCCCTTTGCCGCCCGACCGCTGACCCGCTCTTACACCTATCTGACCGACGGCATGGTGCGCACCGCGCTTTATGTGGCCAGCGAAGTACTGCACCCGCTGGCTAACCCGACCCGGTCCGAGCGCATCGCGGTGGTGGCCGTCGGCGGCTATGGGCGCGGCGAGATGGCGCCCTTTTCAGATGTCGATCTGCTATTTCTGACACCCTACAAGATCACCGCCTGGGCCGAGAGCGTGATCGAATCCATGCTCTATATCCTGTGGGATCTGCGGCTGAAGGTCGGGCATTCCTCGCGCACCATCCGCGATTGCGTGCGCATGGGACAAGAAGACCAGACGATCCGCACCGCCATGCTGGAGCAACGCTTTCTTGCCGGGCATGCGCCACTGGCCGAGGAACTGGTCCAGACCCTGAAGGGCGAAATGTCCGACCGGACCGAGCGCGAATTCATTGAGGCCAAGCTGGAAGAACGCGAAAAGCGCCACCACAAACAGGGCGAGCGCTATATGGTCGAGCCCAATGTCAAAGAAGGCAAAGGCGGGCTGCGCGACCTGCAATCGCTCTACTGGATCGCCAAATATATCTACGGCGTTCATGACGTGGCAGAGCTCGTGGGTCTTGGCCTGTTCGAGCCTGAGGAATTCGAGCGCTTCGTTCGGGCCGAAGAGTTCCTCTGGGCGGTGCGCGCGCACCTGCATCTGGTCACCGGACGCGCCACCGAACAGCTGAATTTCGACCTGCAGGTCGAAGTGGCCGACCGCATGAACTATACTGACCGTGCCGGACGTCGGGCGGTCGAGGTGTTCATGCAGCGCTATTTCCGCGAAGCCACCGCGGTGGGTGAGTTGACCCGGATTTTTCTAACCAAGCTGGAAGCGGCGCACAAGAAAAGCGGCCCGCTGCTAGAGCGGATTTTTCGCCGCAAGCCGCGCACGAAGGCGGGCTACAAAGTGGTCCATAACCGACTGGACATCTCCGCCCCCGAGGCGTTTCTGGCAGACAAGCTGAACCTTTTGCGCCTGTTCGAGGAAGGTCTGCGGACGGGCATGCTGATCCATCCGGACGCGATGCGGCTGGTAACCGCCAATCTGGGCCTGATCGACGAGGACATGCGCAATGACCGCGAGGCGAGGCGCATCTTCCTCGACCTGCTGCTGAAGCACGGCAACCCCGAACGCGCGCTGCGCCGAATGAACGAGTTGGGCGTGTTGTCCGCCTTCATCCCTGAATTCGAACCCATCGTCGCGATGATGCAATTCAACATGTATCACAGCTATACGGTGGACGAGCACACCATACAGTGCATCGTCAACCTGGCCCAGATCGAACGCGGAGAACTGGTCGAGGCGCTGCCTCTGGCCTCGGGTATCCTTGAGGCCGGGATCAACCGCAAGGTCATCTATGTGGCCCTGCTGCTGCACGATATCGGCAAGGGGCGCGAACAGGATCACTCGATCCTCGGGGCCCAGATCGCACGCAAGGTCGCGCCACGTCTGGGACTGAGCAAATCCGACTGCGAGACGGTAGAATGGCTGGTGCGGTATCACCTTCTGATGTCGGACATGGCGCAGAAACGCGACATTTCGGACCCGCGCACCGTGCGCGATTTCGCCAAGGCGGTGAAGACGGTCAAGCGGCTGGATCTGCTGACGGTGCTGACGGTTTGCGACATTCGTGGCGTTGGCCCCAATACCTGGAACAACTGGAAAGCCACTCTGCTGCGCGCCCTGCATGCGGAAACCAAGCGGGCGCTGGAAACCGGGATGGAGGACCTGAACCGCGCCAATCGCGGCGCAGGTGCAAAAAAGGCGCTGCGTACGGCGCTGGACAACTGGTCGAAAGCCGACCTCAAGACAGAAACCGGGCGCCATTATGACCCCTATTGGCAGGGGCTGAACCTGTCGACCCATGTCGAGTTCGCCGAGATGCTGCGCGCGCTCGAGGTGAGCGGCGATGCCGGCGCGATGGAGATCCGCCTGCACCCGGACGAGGATCGCGACGCCACCCGCGCCTGTTTCGCTTTGGGCGATCATCCGGGCATCTTTGCCCGCGTCGCGGGCGCATTGGCGCTGGTTGGCGCAAACGTGGTCGATGCCCGCAGCTATACCACCAAAGACGGTTACGTGACCGACGCCTTCTGGATACAGGATGCCGAAGGTCGCCCTTATGAGGCCGCCCGCCTGCCGCGCCTGACCCAGATGATCCACAAGACCCTGAAGGGCGAAGTGGTGGCCAGCGATGCGTTCAAGTCGCGCGACAAGATCAAGAAGCGGGAAAAAGCGTTCAACGTCCCGACCCATATCACCTTCGACAATGACGGGTCCGAGATCTACACGATCATCGAGGTCGATACTCGCGACCGGCCCGGCCTGCTTTATGATCTGGCCCGCGTGCTGGCGGCCTCGAATGTCTATGTCGCCAATGCGGTCATCGCGACCTATGGCGAGCAGGTGGTCGACACATTCTATGTGAAGGACATGTTCGGGTTAAAATACTACTCCGAAGGCAAGCAGCGCACGCTGGAGAAACGCCTGCGCACAGCCATCGTTGAGGGCGCGGAGCGCGCCGATTCATGAAGCAGATCAGGCTGCTCTCGGGGTTATTCACCGTCGGGTTCTGGACACTGGCTAGCCGCATTCTGGGCTTTGTGCGTGAGATTCTTATCACCGCCTATATTGGCCCCGGCCCAGTGATGGACGCGTTTGTCGCAGCCTTCCGCCTGCCCAACATGTTCCGCCGCTTCTTTGCCGAAGGCGCGTTCAATGCCGCCTTCGTGCCGATGTTCTCAAAACGCCTCGAAGGGGGCGAGGACGCGCAGGGCTTTGCCAATCAGGCCTTCAACCTGCTGGGATTGGCGGTGCTGGCGCTGGTTGGGCTTGGCATGGTCTTCATGCCCGCGCTTGTCTGGGCCACGGCGGGCGGCTTTGCCGGGGATGCGCGATTTGATCTGGCGGTTGGCTATGGCCATGTCGTCTTTCCCTACATTCTGTTCATGGCGCTGGCGGCGCTGTTTTCAGGCGTGTTGAACGCCACCGGGCGGTTTGCCGCCGCCGCTGCCGCACCGGTCCTGCTGAATATCCTGGCCTGCGCCGCGATGCTGCTGGGCGCGAAAGGCGGCGGTGATGTCATCACCTGGCTGATCTGGGTGATCCCGGTCGCGGGCGTAGCGCAGCTGGCTCTGGTCTGGGGAGCAACCGAGCGGGCGGGCATCCACATCCGGCCCGGCCTGCCCCGGTTAACGCCCGAGATGCGCCATATGGTGGCGATCGCGGTTCCCGCGGCGCTGGCAATGGGAGTCACGCAGATCAATCTGGTGGTTGGACAACTGGTTGCCTCGCGCACCGAAAGCGCGGTCAGCTGGCTGTTTGCGGCGGACCGCCTCTATCAGCTACCGCTGGGCGTGGTTGGCATCGCCGTCGGAGTGGTTCTGCTGCCGGACCTGTCGCGCAAACTGCGGGCGGGCGATGACGCGGGCGCACGCACCGCCTATTCCCGCGCCGGAGAGTTCACTCTGATGCTGTCGCTGCCCGCCGCCGTGGCGCTCGTCACGGTGCCGCTGCCGCTTATCTCGGTCCTGTTCGAACGTGGTGCCACCGGGGCCGAGGACAGCGCCGCTATGGCGCTGGCAGTGGCGATCTACGGTCTGGGCCTGCCCGCCTTCGTGCTGCAGAAACTGCTGCAACCGCTCTATTTCGCGCGCGAGGATACCAAGACCCCCTTCCGTTATGCGATGGTGGCCATGGTGGTGAACGCGGTGCTTGCCTTTGGTCTTTACCCGGTTGTCGGCTGGATTGCTCCCGCGATCGCGGCCTCGGTCGCGGGCTGGGTGATGATCGCGTTTTTGGCGCTTGGATCACGCCGCATGGGGCCGATGGCACACCCCGACCGGCGACTGTTCGACCGGGCCTGGCGGATCGTTCTGGCCTCCGCCGTGATGGGTGTGACGCTGACCCTCGTCAATCAGCTCTTTGGCTGGTCGTTCCAGGTGCCGGGATGGCGCTATCTTGCCTTGCTGGCGCTGGTGATATTCGGAAGCGTTGTCTATTTCGTCGCCGGGCATGTCTTGGGCGCCTTCCGCCTGAGCGAGTTACGGCAGATGATGCGGCGTGGCTGACTCTTTTTGGGGTCGTTTACGGGTGGGTGTGAAAGCCTCTGTTAGCGGGATACCAGCCGTTCGCGTTCCGCGCACCCAAGTGTTTGATCCAGGGTTTTGATGCAGTGATCTTTTCGCAAGAATGGAAGGCTTCTCTATGGGACAAGTTCATCACAGAAGCGCCGCGCAAAGAGGCAGGGGGTCGCCGACGATGCCGAAATACAGCAGATCGAAGCGCTACACCCAAAGCCCGCCAGTCAGACACAGCTCCTAACGCGTGTCTGAGGCAACAGACGCCAATGCTGCGCGAACTGAAATAGATCGCATCAGCGCCATTGTGGCCTCAATGCCCGCCATTGCCACAACCAACATCAAAAGTGCGCTGCTGCCCATTTCGACCATCATCCAACCCGCTACCAGCGGGAAACCGAAGATCCCGATGAAATAGCTTAACGCAAAAAATTGCAGGGTCTGGGGCAGAATTTCCGGCTCAGCATCATTGGCGGCCATGGCCGCCAGTATCGGATAGCTGACACCATAGCCGATGCCAAAAAGGAACGCGACCAACAGATACAAGGATACATGGCCGCCGATCCCGAGAAACAGCGCGATCGACCCGAACATAACGTATTGCAGGATCGCGATGGTCAGATAGGGGTTCCGCCCACCTTTGAACCGAGCCAACACCAGGCGGAACAGCACGACTGTGATTGTGTAGGCCAGAAAGTAGTCAGCATAATTCAGCCCACGCTCGTCGGCAAACACCGTCTGAAAATTGTTCATGCCGGCAAAAACGGAGGCCCCCATGCAGACCATGATGACTGGCAGCCTGGCCTTTGATTTCATGATCACGACAACACTGGCAAAAGACAGCGAAGATCGCACCTCAGGTCCTCTGGCGGATGCCTGGTTTCGCACACTGCCAGTAATCGCAAAGAAGATCGTCCCAGCTAATGCACAAAGAACCGCCGTCACAAAGAAGGCATCATTAACAGTCATCCCCGATTTTTCCATCAGAGAGGTCATCACAGGCGACAGGCCAAATCCGGCCATGACTGCCACAGACAGGATGGCGAAGTAGCGCACACGCTCTTCCACGTTCACAAGCCCGGTCAGCACGATGGGTGATAGAGCGTAGGTCAGGCCCCAGCCGACCCCAAGCGCGACGCTGGCGAATACCAGCGATACCCCGACGTCGGTGGCGAGTCCGTAAGATGCAAGTGCGGCGGCGATAGAAAGACAAGCTCCGCCCAATGTGGGTACCCGTCCAAACCGGTCTGAGAGGTGGCCCGAAAAATAGACCGTGAGCAAGGTTGCTATGGCCGTGATGAACAGCATAACCCCCACCACCTTTTCGTTGCCTCCAAAGCCTTCAAATAGGCGCGGCAGCATGAAAGTAAGACCATAGGCCCCAGCCTGAAGGAAACTGGCCAGATAGAACAATGTAAACATGGTCGAGCGCGTCATGTTGCGGTCTCCCTTTGTGCGCGCACTGATCGCTCAAGCACAATCAGATCGGCAAGTTTCAGGCGCTGCTGTCCATCATCGTCGACGTTTTCCGGTGCCAGCCAGGATTGGAATCCGCGCTCAACTGGAAACCAGTCGCGGTCAAGCGACCCATACCAGGCGGTATCTCGGTTGCGGTCCTCATAGGTCGCTGCCTGCTCGAAAGTGCCCTCATAACGAAATCCAAAGCGCTTTGCCACCGCCCGCGAAGGGGCATTCAGCGCATCGCATTTCCATTCCAAGCGTCGATAGCCCAGGTCGCGCATTGTCCGCCACATCATCAGAAAGATGGCTTCAGTGGCAATCCGAGTGCGTTGAAGACTTGGCGCAAACGTAATGCCGCCAATCTCGATGACGCCATGATCAGGCTGGATGCGCCAGTGCCTGGCAATGCCTGAAGCTTTGCCGGTTTCCTGATCTGCCACCGGAAAATAGGGTTGTTCCTGGACGCCACTGGCGCCTTCGGCCCATTCTCTCAAACTTGAAACGGTATTGAACGGCCCAATGAAATTGTAGGCCCAGATCTTGCCCGAGGTATCGCGACCGAAGGCTTGAAACAATTCCTGTACATGTGCCAGCGGATCAAGCGACACCAAACAGGCAAAGCGCCCCACCATCCCTTGGTGGCCGGGATGGCAAGCACCGGTCCAATCGGGCAAAGCCGATCCAATTGGCTGACCGTGTTCATTGATGCACATTGTAATGCACTCACTCATCAAGGGTTTCGAATGCGGTATGAATTGTCACAATTTTTGGCATCCCTTAATGTCCAATACTGAACAAAACGAGCATACCAAAATGAAACAGTGTCCTTGGCTTGCCTTTTCCATCGACCGTTCTTCGAGGGTGCCCGTATTCGAGCAGATCTGCACAGCCATCCGCGAGCGCTCGATTGCCGGTGAACTGATTGAGGGCACAAAACTGCCACCGACGCGCGTCTTCGCAACGGAGCTCGGCGTGTCACGCTCAACCGTAGTAACTGCCTACGAACAGCTTGTGGCCGAGGGTTATTTGAATAGCCTGCGAGGGTCGGGTTACACTGTCTGCGCGCTCGGTGAAGTCGAGTTGTCTGGTCAGACACCTAACATCAAATCATCCCCGCAAGATGATTGCGCAAAGGTGTCGGTCCCTTTTGAGGCAAGCCAACCTGACATGCGCCTGTTCCCGCATCGACAATGGGCGAAATCCGTTGCCCGTGTGTGCAGGACGAACCCTCAGGCGATGCTCATCGGGGGGGGCAGTTTTGGAAACGCTGACCTGCGCCAGGCCATCGCCGAACATGTATCAGAGTGGCGCGGTATCGAAGCCTCGCCTCATCAGATCATTGTAACGGCCGGTTCTACAGATGCGCTTGAGATCTGCATGCGCAGCCTGATCAACAAAGGTGAAATCATCGGGCTTGAAAACCCTGGCTATTTGCCAATGCGTCGGTTTGCCGATGCTCAGGATTTGGTGTCGGTTTTTCTGAATTTGGATGAACACGGCGCCCGATTGCCTGATCCTCCTGCCACACCAAGGCTCGTTGTTCTGACGCCTTCACATCAATACCCGCTTGGCGGCGCTATGGCACCAAATCGTCGGCTGGAATTCATTAACTGGGCTGAGACACAGGATGCATGGATCATCGAAGATGATTATGACAGCGAGTTTCGTTATGCGGGCCGCCCAATCCCGGCCATGACGGGATTTGACCGACTGAACCGGACGATCTACGTCGGCAGTTTCTCAAAGATCTTCTCGAATTCTCTTAGGCTTGGTTACGTCGTTGTCCCCGAAACGCTGTTGGACCAGTTCCGGAAAACAATGAAACTGCTCGGGCAGAAGGCAAGCTACATGCCTCAACAGGCACTGGCTGAATTCATGGCTTCCGGTGAGTTTTACCGGCACCTGCGGCGCGTGCGCCGCATCTACGGCGAGCGCCGCAAATTCTTGTTGGGGAAGCTTTCGCAAGACTTCTCCGCTTTCGGGAGTTTTTTTGATCATCAAGCGGGTATGCAGGTCGTGCTCCACCTGACGAGTGCATTCTCGGACATAGACATTTGTCATCGGGCGTTTGACAAGGGTGTGGTGGTTCAACCGCTATCACGTTTCTCGATTGGAAATCCCCGTCATAACGGCCTGATTATTGGCTTTTGCGCGTGCTCGGAAGAAGAAATGAAGCCCGCCCTAGCTATTTTGAAGACTTGTTTCTCAAAGGGCTAGCCTATTGCTCAGATCCGAAGGGCGTTCTTCGAAGCATAATGCGCCTCGCCCCCGCTAAATGTTACCAACTCAAAACTTGTGCAGCCATACGCACGCGCAGGGTCTCATCGCGTACGGCATAATTGTTAAACCCTCTCCACGCAGCGCCAATTGAGCGGCCAGAAAGCTAGTGATTTTTGCCGCGATGATCTCTCTGGGAAAATGGGTTTGACCAAGATAACGCAATACGCAGAGCTGAAGCGCGGTTTCGGATGGCGCAGGACGTAATCGCAAAACCGCAATAGGTCAGATTCAGAATTCTGCAGAGAGCCTGGGGACAAGCCCGACACGCTCTGTCGGTCGGTCGATCCCAAGAGCAACCTGCGCGATTACAGGAAACGGTGTCCCGGTCACTAACGTTGGCTATCACACTTTGCTGCAAACAACCCCCATGTGACCCTTCGCGAAACACCTGGATCAGCCAACGCCACCCGAGATCAAATATTTCAACGCGTTAGGTGTTGCTGGGTGTTTCAAGTCAATCAAGAGGTGCTTTAGTCATGGCGGATGCGACTGCGTATCCGTGCCCAGCCACCGGGACCCAAAAAGAAGGACAGGCCGAACCCGGTGGCGAACCCCGCCAGATCGGCGGTCCAGTCCCTTGACCCGCCAAACAGCAACCCGAACAACAGCTGCGCACCCATCAGAAACGCGATGAGCGTAAAGGCTCGCGCCTGATTCTCACCCACCAGCGACAGCTTGCGCCAGAGCAGAAAGGTAAAGGCGCCGATCAGCCCGTAGACCGGAGGGAAGCCACCCACCAGAGGATAAGGTTCGTTCAGCAACAGTGCATAAAGCAACGCGCCACCGATCCCGCTCAGAACGAAGATCAGCAGCATCGCTACCGCGCCAAAGGTCTCGGCCACCAACTTGCCCATAGCCAGCACGAAGACACAGACAAAGATCGTTTGGGTGAAGGTAACGCTGACAAAAGGATAGGTTACGAAGCGCATTAGATGCTCGAAAGGCCAGCGCCCGGTCTCAACCATCCAATCGAATATATCACCCGAAAAGGCGTATTTTTGCATCGCTGCCACGCGCCAGCCAACCGCCTCGGGCCCGCCGATCAACCCTTTGGAGCCTGCCATGAAGAGAATCTCGATCCCCATCAGGACCAGAACCAGCGCCACCACCACGGGCGGCAACGGGTTCACGGGTGGGGTATGGGTGGGGCTGCTCATGACTTTGGTCCCTTTTGCGCCTGTTGACGTCTGTTGACCCCATGGGTAAGCGACGAAGGCCGAATTTTCCAGACGGGAGTCGCTTTCCATGACCGAGACCAAGTTCACGCCCCGCGTGTTTTCCGGTGCGCAGCCTTCGGGCAACCTGCACTTGGGCAATTATCTTGGGGCGCTGCGGAATTGGGTGCGGATGCAGGGATCAGAGTTCGAGACCATCTATTGCATGGTTGACCTGCACGCGATCACCGTTTGGCAGGACCCGGCTGAACTGCGTAGGGCCACACGTGAGCTTTGCGCGGGATATATCGCGTCTGGCCTCGATCCCGAAAAGTCGATCCTGATCAACCAGAGCCAGGTTCCCGAACACGCGCAACTGGCCTGGGTTTTTAACTGCGTCGCCCGGATGGGGTGGATGCAGCGGATGACGCAATTCAAGGACAAGGCGGGCAAAAACGCGCAGAACGCCTCGCTGGGACTGTTTGCCTATCCGGCGCTGATGGCGGCGGATATCCTTGTCTACCACGCCACCCATGTGCCAGTGGGCGAGGATCAGAAGCAGCATCTGGAACTGACCCGCGACATCGCGATCAAGTTCAACCACGATTTCGGCGTCGATTTCTTCCCGGTCACCGAACCGGTGATCGAAGGCGCCGCAACGCGAGTGATGAGCCTGCGCGACGGGTCGAAGAAGATGTCGAAATCCGACCCTTCGGATGCCAGCCGTATCAACATGACCGATGACGCGGATACAATTGCGAAGAAAATCCGCAAGGCCAAGACCGATCCCAATGCGTTGCCATCTGAGGCGAACGGGCTGGAAGAGCGCCCCGAAGCGCGCAATCTGGTCGATATCTATGCCGCGCTAAGCGATCAGAGTGTAGATCAGGTGCTGGCCCAGGTTGGTGGCAAGCAGTTTGGCGAATTCAAGCCGATGCTGGCAGATCTGGCAGTGGCTAAACTGGCCCCGATCGCGACCGAGATGGCGCGGCTGATGAACGACCAGACGGAAATCGACCGCATTCTGAGTCGCGGTTCGGAACGCGCGCGGGAGATCACCGCGCCGATCCTGCGCCAGACCTATGACATTATCGGGATGGTGCCGCCGGTCGCGCTCTGACACAGCGCCTCCAATGGCGCTGGGTCAAGGCGCTCCGAAGCGCCGTGGGACAGGTCATGTGACCTCGCTGACCGCTATGCCGCATCCGGTCGCAATACATCCGCAACGATCGCCTCGGCCACGTAGTGCGGGCTGACATCACGCGTCTTTGCGGCGTGCAGGATGCGGTCCATCGTCCTGTCCAGCGCCTCGAGTTTCTGCGCCACCCAATCCTCGCGTGCGTCGATGCGCAAAATCTCGGTCGCGACATTGATGATACCGCCACCATTGGCCACGAAATCCGGCGCATAAAGAATGCCGCGCTGGTGCAGTCGGTGCCCATCTTCGGGCGTCGCAAGCTGGTTGTTCGCCCCACCCGCTACCGCCTTGACCCGCAATCTGTCGATCCTGTCCGCATCCAGAATCCCGCCTATGGCGCAGGGCGCGAAGATATCGGCGTCGACATCGAAAATCGTATCGCTCGCCACCGCGCGTGCACCGAATTCGGCCTCGGCTCGCGAAGCTCGTGTCGCGTCGATATCGGTCACCACCAGCCGCGCGCCCTGTTCCCTTAGGAATCTACAAAGATGCCAGCCGACATTGCCAAGCCCCTGCACGCTCACGGTCCGGCCCGACAGATCATCGGAACCGAACTGGTGCCGCGCCACCGCCCGGATCGCGTTGAAGATGCCGCGCGCCGTGATTGGGGATGGATCGCCGCTCGCGTGACTGCCCTGCTCAAGCCCAGCCACACAATCCGTCTCGCGCGCAATCTCGGCCATGTCGGCCGGGGTCATACCCATATCCTCGGCTGTCCAATAGCGCCCGTCGAGCTGCGCGACCGCGAGGCCAAAAGACTGCAACAGGCCGGGTGTCTTGTCGCGCACAGGATCGCCGACGATAACCGCCTTGCCACCGCCCAATGGCAGACCGGCGGCGGCGTTCTTCAGCGTCATGCCCTGCGACAGGCGCAGCGCATCCTCGAGCGCCGCGTCGAAACTGTCATAGGGTCGCATCCGCACACCACCCGCCGCTGGGCCAAGTTGTGTCGAATGGATGGCGATCAGGCCCAACAGACCGCTTTCGAGGTCCTCAATACGGTAAACGCCTTCATGCCCGGGCGCCTCGATTTGCGTCAGATTCATCTCTCTCCTCCGTCCTTGATCGAATTTTCTCACGAAGCGTGCAGCAATTCCCTCCAATTTCGACTATTCACTAAATAAATTTTGAAAGTATTCTCTAACATCAGTCGAATTTTTGGAGATTCCACTATGGACGCCATTGATCATCGAATCGTGCACCACCTGCAAAAAGACGGACGGATGACAGTGACTGATCTGGCCGAGATAGTGGGGCTGTCCGCGACGCCTTGCGCGCGGCGAGTGGAGCGGTTGCAGACAAAGGGCGTCATCACCGGTTACGGCGCACGGGTCGATCCAGGAAAGCTCGGGTTGGGCGTGTCTATCTTTGTCTCGGTGGAACTGGCCCGCCAAGACAAATCCGCGATCGATGCCTTCGAGAAGGCGATACTGATCTGCGACGAGGTCATGGAATGTTACCTGATGACCGGATCGCGCGACATCCTGTTGCGCGTAGTCGCCGCTGATCTTGCGGCATTCGACCGGTTCCTGGAAAACCGGCTGATGCAGATCCCCGGCATCCGCAATCTGCGGTCGAACTTCGCACTCAGAACCATCATGAAGCGCAACGAGTTGCCGGCGCCCGCGTGATCCCTCTGGTGAATCTGTTCTGGACGCCTGCGACAATCCTGCCTAGGTTTCGTCCGTTCAGGGAGGACCAGATGGCGACGGGCAAGAACATCCGCACCTATTTCAACGATCACTGGCACGAGGGTGATGTGCCGATCATGCGGGCGGCAGATCACGGCGCATGGCTGGGCACAAATGTATTCGACGGCGCGCGGCATGTGAACGGGCTGAGCCCCGATCTGGACGCCCATTGCGCACGGGTCAACCGCTCGGCCGAGGCGATGATGCTGACACCCACCGTCACCGCTGACGAAATGGTCGCAATCGTGAAAGAAGGGCTGAAGGAATACGCCCCGGATGCGGCGGTTTATATCCGGCCGATGTATTGGGGCATCGACGGCGACAGCACGGCCGTCGTGCCGTCACAAGACAAGACTGGCTTTGCGATCTGCCTCGAAGAGATTCCAATGGCCCCGGCGCATGCCACTGCAACCCTGACCACGACACGGTTCCGGCGGCCGGTGCTGGAGGCGGCGGTGGTGAACGCCAAGGCCGGCGCGCTTTATCCCAACAACGCGCGGATGCTGCGCGAGGCCCACGAGAAGGGGTTTTCAAACGCGCTGGCTGCCGATGCGATGGGCAATGTGGCGGAAACGGCCACCGCCAATATCTTCATGGTCCGCGATGGCGAGGTCTTTACACCCATTCCCAATGGCACCTTTCTGGCCGGGATCACACGGGCGCGGCATATCTCCAATCTGCGCTCGGACGGCGTGACGGTGCACGAAACGGTGCTGTCCTTCGATGATTTTCACAACGCAGACGAGGTCTTTATGTCGGGCAACATGAACAAGGTAACCCCGGTCACCGCACTGGAAGATACCGGCTATCAGGTCGGCCCGATTGCGCGGCGGGTGCGCGAACTGTATTGGGACTGGGCGGCGTCAGACCGGTAACCCTTTGAGACACCTGCAAAACCACCGGTTGCCAGCCCCCTGTTGCTGGGGCATGATCCAGAAGAAAAGGAGCCATCCTCATGCGGAAGTTTCTGGTCGTCCTTGATGACAGTCGTGAATGCTTGAACGCCATGCGATTCGCGGCCATGCGTGCGGCCCATACGGGCGGCGGCGTCGCCATCCTGTCGGTGATCCCTCCGGATGAGTTCAATCACTGGATCGGCGTCGGCGAAGTGATGCGCGAAGAAGCGCGCGAACGCATCCACGCCCATTACGAAGTGTTCGCCAAATGGATGCGCGACAAACAGTCGGTCGAGCCCGAATTGATAATCCGCGAAGGCGAGGCGGTACCGGAAATTATCGCCCAGGTGAACGAAGACCCGGAGATCGGGGTACTGGTGCTGGGTGCGGGGACCGACAAGAAAGGCCCCGGGCCGCTGGTCACACAGATGAGTCGGTCGTCCGGTTCGCTGCCGATCCCGTTCACCATCGTGCCAGGCGATCTGAGCAAGGAAAAGCTGGAAGCGATCACCTGATCCGCGGGTGCGCCCGGCAAAGATCAGGGGTGGCAGGTCTTGACCTAGCCTCCACACGATTTAGAATTGTTCTAAACCTTGACTTGCGCCCTGACGGGTCGCATATCTGCTGCTCTGATCATGGAGACCCCAGAATGTTCATCCAGACCGAATCGACCCCGAACCCCGCAACACTGAAATTCCTGCCGGGACAGACCGTGTTGGACATGGGCACCGCTGATTTCCCCTCTGCCGACACCGCAGGAAAATCTCCGCTGGCTGGCCGGATCTTCGCGGTGGACGGTGTGACCGGTGTGTTTCTGGGCAATGATTTCGTCACGGTCACCAAGAGTGATGGCGTCGAATGGGACCATATCAAACCCGCCATTCTGGGAGCGGTGATGGAGCATTTCCAGTCCGGGCAGCCGGTCATCAACGATGGCGACACGGCCGGGTCCGGCCATGCCGAACATACCGGCGAAGATGCCGAGGTGGTCGACCAGATCAAGGAACTGCTCGACAGCCGGGTGCGTCCCGCGGTGGCACAGGATGGCGGTGACATCACTTTTCACGGCTTTGATCGCGGGGTAGTCTATCTGCATATGCAGGGTGCCTGTGCCGGATGCCCGTCCTCGACCCTGACGCTGAAGATGGGCATCGAGAACCTACTGCGCCACTATATCCCCGAAGTGACCGAGGTGCGCCCGGTTGCCGTCTGACTCGGCCGCTTCCGTGACCGGGCAGTGCTATTGCGGTGCGACACGCCTGTCCGCCGCCGCCGCGCCCCTGACGGTGGCCTATTGCCATTGTGCCGATTGCCGCCGCTGGACCGGTGCGCCGGTGGGGGCTTTTGCCGCCTTCGATCAAAACGATCTGGCGACCAATCCCGCGCTGGGCGACGGGACCTCACATCATCCGGGCGTGCGGCGCTGGAATTGCGGCCGCTGCGGGTCGCCGCTGGCGGCAACTTTCGATTATCTGCCCGGTCAGGTCTACGTGCCCATCGGCGTGCTGGATCAGGCGGATGACTTGCCTCCGCTCCTGCATTGTCATGCCGACAAAGGGCTGCGCTGGCTGCACATTGCCGATGGGTTGGACCGCGCCGCTGGCTCAGGCCGGAACGCGCTGAACAGCGCTGGCGACAGATGACGCTGATCCTTGGCTTCGACACCTCCGGCCCTTGGTGCGCAGCCACATTGCTGCGCGATGAGCAGGTGCTGACCCTGCGCCATGAGGCGATGAGCAAAGGGCAGGCCGAACGGCTGATGCCATTGCTTGAGGAGGTTCTCGAACGGGCCGGTGTCACCTGGCGCGATCTGGACGCCATCGGAGTTGGTACTGGTCCGGGCAATTTCACCGGCATCCGCATCGCGGTGTCAGCCGCGCGCGGGCTGGCGCTGGGCCTTGGCATTCCGTCGGTGGGCGTGGATGGGTTTGAGACCCGCGCGCTATGTGCACCGCCCGATCAGCAGGTCGCGGTTCCCGCCCCGCGCGATCAGCTTTACCTGCAAACGGACACGGGCATCGCCGTGGTCGCCCGGTCCGAGGTCGACGGGCCAGTTCATGCCGATATTGACCCGCAGGAGCTGGCTCAGGCCATTGCCCGGATCACCGCCGAACGCCGACTTGGCGCGACGCATCCCCCCGCCCCGGTCTACGCCCGCCCGGCAGATGCAGCCCCAGCCAGCGACCCTCCGCCGGTCATTCTGGACGCATGACGCCCGCGCAGATGGCACAAACCCATGCCGCCGCCTTTACCGGATCGCGGCCATGGTCGGCGACCGAGTTCGAAGCACTGCTGTCGAATCGATTCACCCACAAGGCAGGCGATGCGCGGTGTTTCGCGGTCTACACGCTGATCGCGGATCAGGCCGAATTGCTGACCATCGCCACTGATCCCGCCTACCAGCGGCAGGGCCTCGCCCGGCACTGTATGGAGCAATGGCAGGAAGAGGCCGCCGCAAATGGCGCCAGGCGCGCCTTTCTGGATGTGGCCGAGGACAATACACCGGCGCTGTCACTTTATCATCGCTGCGGCTATGCCCGGTGCGGAGTGCGGCGGGCCTACTACCTGCGTGACCACGGGCTGAAACTCGACGCAATCGCGATGGAGCGTGCCTTGCCGTGAAGGAAAGCACGCTCAAGGCTGCCTGCAGCCGTAAAAAGCGGTTGACCCCCGGCACCGGGCACGGCCTTAATTGCCAGCGTCATATACAGTTGATCAATCACCGGGGCTTCGGGAGCAACCCGCGCCCTCAACCAAAAAACAACGGGAGTATCCAATGAACCTCATGAAATCCCTGATGGGTGCCGCAGCCGCGGTTGCATTGACCGCAGGCCTTGCAACGGCAGAACCGGCGCTGATCTATGATCTGGGCGGTAAATTCGACAAATCGTTCAACGAAGCAGCTCACAACGGCGCAGAACGCTGGGCGAAGGATACTGGCGGCTCGTACAAGGACATCGAAATCCAGACCGAGGCGCAGCGTGAACAAGCGGTTCGGCGTTTCGCCGAGGCGGGATTCAACCCCGTCGTCACAACCGGCTTCGCCATCGCTTCGGTGCTTGAGGAAGTCGCGGGCGATTATCCGGACACAAACTTCGTCACAATCGACGGATGGGTTGATCCGGAGAAGCATCCGAACGTGCTGATCATCGGCTTCACCGAACACGAAGGCTCTTATCTGGTCGGCATGATGGCGGCGCAGGCGTCGGAATCGGGGACTGTCGGGTTCATCGGCGGCATGGATGTACCCCTAATCCGCAAGTTCGCCTGCGGTTATGCACAGGGTGTCAAAGCGGCCAACCCCGATGCGACCATAATCGCCAACATGACCGGAACCACACCGTCGGCCTGGAATGACCCGGTGAAGGGCTCGGAACTGACCAAAGCGCAGATCAGCCAAGGCGCTGACGTGGTTTATGCCGCAGCGGGCGGCACCGGCGTGGGCGTTCTGCAAACCGCCGCTGACGAGGGCATCCTGTCGATCGGCGTGGATAGCAACCAAAACCACCTGCACCCGGGCAAGGTTCTGACATCGATGCTGAAACGCGTCGACGTGGCCGTTTACAACGTCATGAAAGCGGGCGAGGAGATGGAGCCGGGCGTTCTGGTTCTGGATCTTTCCGCCGATGGTGTGGGCTATGCCATGGATGACAACAACGCCGAACTGGTCAGCGGCGATATGCAGTCCTCGGTCGAAGACGCCAAGGCCAAGATCATCGCAGGTGAGATCGAAGTTCACGACTATACCAGCGACGACAGCTGCCCGGTTCTGAACTTCTGAATCGCTTGAACATTGCTGGCAAACGGGCCTCTGCCTGTTTGCCAGACGGTCCTGGCCTTGGGTTCTAACAAGGCCAGTTTCGACCGATCTATAAGCCCACAATCATCTTCAAGATTTCGCGCGGCACCAATTCGGGCCGCAATTCACCTTGTTACGGGCGCTTTTTCTACCTCGCCGCTTCAAAACTGACTCAAAATGTGATCCGCGCTTTGTGCTGCAAGGCAGCATAAGCGGTTGATTTTGTGATGCGGCGTGAATTAACAGTAAACATGCAAATTTACCTTCCCATCGCTGAAGTTTCGGTCAACGCGTTCCTGCTGCTGGGTCTGGGGGGCCTCGTCGGGGTTCTGTCCGGCATGTTCGGAGTCGGTGGCGGTTTTCTGATGACACCGCTGCTTTTTTTTATCGGCATCCCCCCCGCCGTCGCGGTTGCGACCGAGGCCAACCAGATCGTCGCCTCGTCCTTTTCCGGAGTGCTGGCCCATTTCAGGCGGCGAACCGTCGATTTCAAGATGGGAGGGGTGTTACTGGCCGGTGGTCTGACGGGCGCGGCGTTGGGTGTGGTGGTGTTCAACTACCTCAAAAGCCTCGGACAGGTCGATCTGCTGGTCAAGCTTTGCTACGTGGTCTTTCTGGGCGTAGTTGGCGGGCTGATGTTCATCGAAAGCCTAAACGCGATCCGCAAAGCCCGTAAGGCGGGTGGTGCGGCGCCAGCAAAACGGCGTCAGCGAGGATGGGTCCACGCGTTACCATTGAAGATGCGGTTCCGCACTTCGGGCCTGTATATCTCGGCCATTCCGCCCCTGATCGTCGGCGTGTTTGTCGGCATCCTGTCGGCCATAATGGGGGTCGGTGGCGGCTTCATAATGGTGCCCGCGATGATCTATATCCTAGGCATGCCGACCAAGGTGGTTGTCGGCACCTCGCTGTTTCAGATCATCTTTGTTACCGCATTTACCACGATGCTGCACGCAACCACCAACTTTACCGTTGATGTTGTGCTGGCGGTGCTGCTGCTGGTTGGCGGCGTGATCGGGGCGCAGATCGGCACGCAGATCGGCACCAAGCTGAAGGCCGAACAATTGCGGATTTTGCTGGCGATGATGGTTCTGGTGGTCTGTGGCAAGCTGGCGCTGGATCTTCTGCTGCAACCGGCCGAGCTGTTCTCGCTGGGCACGGATGGAGGGCATTGATCATGTGGCGCGCTCTGCTTGTCCTGCTGTGTTTTGCCGCGCTGCCCGCGCAGGCCATCGAAGAAGAGATCGTTCTGGGCCTGAGCCATGACCGGGTGGCCATCACGTCGACCTTCGACGGGTCCGACATTCTGGTCTTTGGCGCGGTCAAGCGCGAAACACCCATCCCGGACGCGGAACCGCTGGAGGTCGTGATCACCGTTTCCGGCCCGTCAAAGCCAGTCATGGTGCGCCGGAAGGAAAAGAAATTCGGCATCTGGGTCAATGTGGACAGCGTTCTGGTGGACTCCGCGCCAAGCTTTTATGCGGTCGCCACCAGCGCGCCGTTCAACAAGGTGCTAAGCAATACCGATGACCTGCGCTACAAGGTTTCGATCCCGCAGGCGATCCGATCTGTTGGGGCGAGTATGAAGGTTGCGGATGCCCAGGAATTCGCCGAGGCCGTCATTCGCATTCGCAAGGCCGAAGGGCTTTATTCGGTGCGTGAGGATACGGTCGCCGTGGATCAGCAGACCCTGTTCCGCACGTCAATCGAGATGCCCGCGAACTTGATCGAGGGCGATTACAAGACACATATCTATCTGACCCGGGGTGGCCAGGTCGTGTCGCAGATCGCGACTGATATCGATGTGCGGAAGGTCGGGTTGGAACGTTTCCTGTTCAACCTCTCGCGGCAGCAGCCGGCAATCTACGGTCTGATGTCGCTGGCAATTGCGATCTTTGCCGGTTGGGGCGCCTCTGCCGCGTTTACCGTATTGCGCAACCGCTGACCGGCAGTCTCACCCCTCCTGCCGCTCCAATTTCAGCGCCGCTGCCGGTGCCTGCCGCAGATCATCTACGCGCAGCGGATAGGTGGGTTTCGACAACCGGTTGCGCACCACCCAGATCAGCCGATCCTGCGCCCGCGTGATGGCCACATAGGCCAGACGCTTCCACAGAGGTTGCCCCGCCTCGACACGGCCCATCCGGGCCGCCGCGTAAAGGTCTGGCCCAAAGACCTGCACAGTGTTCCATTGCGACCCCTGCGCTTTGTGGATCGTGACTGCCGCGCCATGCAGAAATGTCGCGCCCATGCGCGCGGCGAAGGGGATGAACGGCTCTTCTTCGTCAGGTTTTTCGATCTTCACGATCGAGGCCGCGCTGACCTGCGGTTCTTCTGCCCCGATCACATGCAATTTTGAGAATCCCGGCTTCCGCCCCGGCCCCAGATAAATGACCTGCGCGCCCTTGATCAGCCCGCGCGCCTCAAGATCCAACCGTTTCTTGCGGTGCTTGAGCGGCAATTCGATGCCGTCGCAGATCAGCGGTTCACCTTCCAGCAGTGCCTCTTCCGGCGCGCCGTGGACCGAGCGGAAGGCATTGATCAGGCGGATGCGTGTGGCGTTGCGCCAGACCAAAACCGGGCTGCGCGCCATCAGATCCACATCGACCCGCGCGCCCCATACAACCCGATCATCGCGCTGAGCGGTGTCCTGGATCATGTCCTCGAAGTCCTGAAACCCCAACGCGGGATCGGCCAATGCATGGGCCAGGTCTAGGATCGGGTTGTCGGACTCTTGCCGGTGAATGCGCTTGAGGTCCAGCTTGCGCGGTTCCGGCAAACCGTCAAAGACCATCGAGCCCGACTGGTTGACCGGCGCCAGCTGCGCCGGGTCGCCAAACAGCAGCAGGGTCGGAAAGATCTCCTTGAGATCTTCGAACTGCCGGTCGTCCAGCATCGAGGCCTCATCGACAAAACCGATATCCAGCGGTTCATCTCGCCGCTTCCAACCAGTGATGAAATCCGAACCTCGCAGCCCGGCGGCGGCCAGAGCACCCGGAATGGATTTGTTGCGCTCGTAGAAGGCAGCGGCGCGGTCCAGCGCCTCGTCGCTTATGCCTTCGACCTCAGGCCGCTCGCCGCTGCCCGCCAGCCATTCGGCGATGCGCTCATATTCCGGGTCGTAGACCGGGGTATAGAGAATGCGGTGGATGGTCGTTGCGGGCACACCGCGCAGGCGCAGCACGCTGGCCGCCTTGTTGGTTGGTGCAAGGATCGCCAATGTGCGGCGCTCGCGCGCCTTGCGGCCTTCGAAATCACCAGAAACTATGTGAACGCCGGCCCCTTCTAACGCCTTGTAAATCTCGGCAAGCAGCAGGGTTTTTCCTGACCCTGCCTTGCCAACCACCGCCATGACGCCCGAGCTTTCTGTACCTGAAGACAGACGGAGCGTTTCGTCGTCAAGGTCAATGCCCGCATGGCGCAGCATATCTGTCACGCTGTCGAAAGCAGCGGCCTGATCATCGGAGAATGTAACTGCGGGACTGCTCATGCCGCGACCCTATCGCCGTGCCCGGCGGATCACCAGACGCGGCGTGCGGCTTTGCCGCGATGTCAGGCGGTTTGTGCGAACCGGTGGTGCCCGGACGATCCGAACGCGCGGGTGAACCAAAGCCGGGACAGATCCAGCGAAATGCCGGCCCTGGTTGCCACTTTGTTGCGCGCCTCTTCGGTAAACTCCCACAATCCCACAGAGATCCGGTCGCGTCCCTCACCCTCTGACCCGAGGATTTCAGGCGATGATCCGATTGCCTTGTATATGCGCACCATGCGGGCATCGAAAACGCCCGCGAAATGCCTCACGCCGAATCCGGTCATGATTTCCCCGCCCCCCAGCATCAGGGCGGCTGCCACCCGGCTATCAGCATCACGCGACAGGCAAAACCGCGTGCATTCCCAGATCAACGGGCTGCAGATCGGCACACCGCCAGTCAGGTGGCCGAACACGTCGTTTACCATGACCGGGCCTGTCGTAGGCAGAAAACGCATCGACCCCCCATGGCCCCCGTCCGCGTTTTCCCAGATGACATACAACGGATTAAGCGCATCATACTGGTCGCGCTCTTCCCCATTCTCATCAACCGTCACGTCCCATCCGAGCCTTGTTTTGAACTGATCTGCCCGATCCTGAAACATCGATCGCGCCAGGTCGCTATGCTGATGCAATTGATCTGCATAAAGATAACGTAGCATTTGACTTCCCCTTGTCGTCCGAAATCTGGAACAAAGGGAGTACGTAAGAATGGTTAATATCTGGTCACCGAGGCGGCCGGCGCACTAGACCCAAGCGGGCCGCGCGTTACATGACGATCAAACCCTGGCTCAGCGCCTTAGCTATCGCATGGGTTGTGTTAAGCGCGCCAAGCTTGAAACGCGCGCTCTCGATATAGACCCGCAGCGTGTGCTCGGAGATCGACAATGAGTGCGCAACCTGCGCGCGGCTGTAGCCCAGCGCCAGAAATGTCAGCGCGTCCACCTCGCGCGGAGACAGGGCGCGCACCGGTTGCGGGGCGCGATTTTCTTCGAAATCCAACGCTTTGCGATTAAAATAATGCGCGATCAATATCAGGTCGTGGCCGTAGGTTTCCTTAAACTCCGGCCATTCCTCGTCACTGCAATTGTGATTGGCTGTGAACAGCGCGAACTGCCCGCTCGGACCGCGCACGGGGATCGAGTAACCTTGATTGCCGACGCCGTTATCGAGCGCATCGGTCAGAAACTCCCGCGCCGCCTTTCCCGACCAGTCCACCGCTTTCCAGTCAACGGGATGAAACCGCTGGAAACAGCCGACAATTACCGGATCCACGCGCAGGTATTGTTTGTCGATATAGCGCCGAATCCAATCCTCTGGATAAGTTCCGCAGCCATATTGGTCCCCCGCGCCGTCCACCCAGTGATAGACGATGTGATCTATGCCCAGAGCGTCGCGCAGACCGGCAGATACGGCCTGCAGCCCATCGAGCCCGTCAGTGGCGTCCAACTCCTCCAATATGGGGCTCAAATCGGCTTTCCTGTACATCTACCCGTGTCTTAGGCTCGTCCTCGAGCTTGGCTATCTCGACGGCCGCAATCAGTCGGGTGTCCCCCAGCTGCTCGGCAAGGGTTTCCAACCCGTTTGCCGATGCGAACGTCTTGAGATCCGCCAGCACATCAAGGATCCAATCGTTTCTTGCCATAACACTCTCCCCTCAACCGTTAACGAAGTGTTAATTTCAACTATAACATGTGCCAATTTTGTTAGGAAATTCGCTGCTTTCCACTCCCCAGAAATAGCGAGGGTGAATTTTCTAAGTTGTTGAAGTACATCCGGGCACCTTTGGTACAGAAAAAACCAGCGAATCATCCATGTGATTCGCTGGCTTTTGTAGCGGCGATTGCCCTCGTATCCGGTTAACGACCGGCTTCGAGCACCTCTTCAAGAGTGCGCAGCCCGGTCTTCGGGGCCTGAACCAGAACCGACATATTGCCCGGCTTATGCTCGTTGCGCAGCATCTTCATATGCGCCTCAGGCAGGTCGGCCCAGGTAAAGACCTCGGACATGCAGGGATCGAGGCGACGCTCGAGCATCAGCTTGTTGGCCGCTGCTGCCTGCTTGAGATGGGCAAAATGCGAGCCCTGCAAGCGCTTCTGGTGCATCCAGACGTAGCGGACATCAAACGTCAGGTTGAATCCGGTAGTGCCCGCGCAGATCACGACCATACCGCCCTTTTTGCAGACAAAGCTGGAGACTGGGAATGTCGCCTCTCCAGGGTGTTCGAACACCATGTCGACATTGTTGCCCTTGCCGGTGATCTCCCAGATCGCCTTGCCGAACTTGCGCGCCTCTTTGAACCAGGTTGCATATTCGGAGCTGCCGACCTTCGGCAACTGACCCCAGCAACTAAAGTCCTTGCGGTTCAGCACGCCTTTGGCGCCCAGACCCATTACGAAATCGCGCTTGTCTTCGTCTGAGATCACACCGATCGCGTTCGCGCCCGCTGTGTTGATCAGCTGGATCGCGTATGATCCCAGACCGCCCGACGCGCCCCAGACCAATACGTTCTGGCCCGGCTTCAGGTCATGCGGGTGATGGCCGAACAGCATCCGATACGCGGTGGCCAGCGTCAGCGTGTAGCAGGCGGCCTCTTCCCAGCTCAGGTGCTTGGGACGCGGCATCAGCTGCTGGGCCTGTACGCGGGTGAACTGGGCAAAGGACCCGTCGGGGGTCTCGTAGCCCCAGATACGCTGGCTGGGCGAGAACATCGGGTCGCCGCCATTGCATTCCTCGTCGTCGCCGTCGTCTTGGTTGCAGTGGATGACGACCTCATCACCGACCTTCCAGTTCTTCACGCGATCGCCCACCGCCCAAACGATACCGGACGCGTCAGAGCCAGCGATGTGGTAAGGCTCGCCATGGCCGTCAAACGGGCTGATCGGCTGACCCAGCGCAGCCCAGACCCCGTTGTAGTTGACCCCTGCCGCCATAACCAGCACCAGCACGTCGTGGCTGCCCAGCTCGGGCACATCGACCACTTCTTGCTGCATCGCCGTGTTCGGCTCGCCATGCCGTTCCTGACGGATGGCCCAGGAATACATTTGCTTGGGGACATAACCCATAGGGGGGATTTCACCCATTTCATAAAGGTCTTTTTCCGGCGCTTCGTAGGCCGCCGAGCCGTCGTTGGTATCCAAAGCCATGCTGGCCTCCTTTGTTCGCTTTTGCCGCAATGCAGAATCGCGGCGTTCAGCAAGGGATATTCACCCTCACGCAACATTGCAACCCATTTTGGGCTGCTTTTGAAACTTTATGACCCCGCAGGTGCAGCATTTTCTTCTGCGACCGCATGGACAGGAGGCTCTGTTTCCAGAAGATGTGCAACAGAGCATGCATAAAAGGCCAGAAGATCAGCGCGTTCACCGGACAAGCGGTACCTCTCGCCTTCGCGTTTCAGCATTCGCCGGTCCACCAGTTGCTGCAGCGCGTCGTCGGTTGCCGAGGCAATTTCTTCGTCCGGCAGGATAGCCTGCCCCCCCGGCAGTGTCGGAAAGATGCGGCTGAAGGCCGACACTACGTCATCACGGGTCATTTCGCCATTTTTCTGCATCAACCACGCGGTAAGCGGAACCGGCAACACCGGCACCAATGACCCGATCCGCTGCGATAGTTCGCGCGCCAGCGGGATCGTGAGGTCCCGATCATGCGTCGCCTCGAAACTGCCGAGCGAGACCGGTTCCCCAAAACTCACTGCCGCGAATCCGAAACGGCTGAACCGGCCCAGGATGCGCTGCCAGATCTGCTTCAGCATCCAGACAAAGATGACCCCGATCCGCGCCCGAAACCGCCGCTCGTTCCGGCTGGCGGCCGCCGTCAGAATGGTGTCTTCCAGCACCCGGTCATAATTAATCGCAACTGGCACGAACACCACGTCGCGCCCGCTTTCCTGCGCTGCGTCAATCATATATTTCAACAAACCCAGCTTGGGGGGGCCCATCCCACCGGTCAGGCTCAGCCCGCCTTCGGGAAAGATGGCCTGGGTTACCCCGGCCTCGGTGGCGTGGCGCACATAACAGGCCAGGACGTTGCGATAAAGATCGCTGCGTGACTTGCGCCGGATGAAATAGGCTCCCATCGCGCGGATCAGGCGGCTCAGCGGCCAGACTCGCGCCCATTCTCCGACGGCATAAGACAGCGCGGATTGATCAGCGGCCAGATAGGTCACCAGCACATAATCCATGTTGCTGCGATGATTCATCACGAACACGACTGTGGTGTCTTCAGGGATGGAGCCCAGTGCCTCGGCATCAACATATGACAGGCGTACACGGAACAGCGCGTTGCTGATCAGCCGCGCCGCGCGGATCGCGAAAGAGAAATAGGCAAAGGCCGAAAAGGACGGGACGATTTCGCGGGCATATTTTCGGGCGGTTTCCGAGGCGACGGCCTCGGGTATGCCATGTTCATGCGCATGAGCCTGTACTGCCCGTCCAACCTCGGGGTCGTATATAATATGTTGCATCATGTCGTGTCGCCGCATCAGCTTGAAGGGCTGGATGGGGCGGGTCAGCTGTTGATTCAGCCGCGCAACGGCTCGTTCCAGGCGGCGGCGAAAGAACCACCTGACCGAAGGCAACATGACCTTGTCCAGAGCGGCCACAATGGCGAAGCCCAGAATCAGCAGCAACAGCCAGAGTGGCATCTCGATGGTTTCAGTCATGCGGCCAAACTGCCACCAATCGAAACCCACCACAATCTAACGATTTAACCCTTTTGTGCCGCAATGCAGCGAATTGACATTGACCGAAAATTACGATCTACACCAATCTCGTGAAACATTATTGCCCTATCTGATCGCGAGGTCCCAAGATGACGCAGCCGCAGAAAGACCGCCCTTGGCTCATTCGTACCTATGCCGGTCACTCCACCGCCGAAGCCTCGAATGCGCTGTATCGCAGCAATCTGGCCAAGGGTCAGACAGGCCTGTCCGTCGCCTTCGATCTGCCGACCCAGACCGGCTATGACTGCGACCACGTGCTGGCACGCGGCGAGGTTGGCAAGGTTGGCGTTCCCGTCAGCCATTTGGGCGACATGCGCACGCTGTTCGACCAGATCCCGTTGGAACAGATGAACACTTCGATGACAATCAACGCGACGGCGCCTTGGCTGCTGGCGCTTTATGTTGCGGTGGCCGAGGAACAGTGCGCGGATGTCACCAAGCTGCAGGGCACGGTTCAGAACGACCTGATCAAGGAATACCTGAGCCGCGGCACCTATATCTGCCCGCCGAAACCGTCGCTGAAGATGATCGCGGACGTGGCCGAATACTGCTATGAGAACGTGCCAAAATGGAACCCGATGAACGTGTGTTCCTATCACCTGCAGGAGGCGGGAGCGACACCTGAACAAGAGCTGGCCTATGCGCTTGCAACCGCAATCGCTGTTCTGGACGAGCTGCGCCCGCGTGTCCCGGCCGAGGATTTCCCGGCGCTCTGCGGCCGTATCTCGTTTTTTGTGAATGCCGGCATCCGCTTTGTTACCGAAATGTGCAAGATGCGCGCCTTTGTCGATCTTTGGGACGAGATTCTGCTGGAACGTTACGGAGTCGAGGAGTCGAAATTCCGCCGCTTCCGCTATGGCGTGCAGGTCAACTCACTGGGTCTGACCGAGCAGCAGCCGGAGAACAACGTCTACCGCATCCTGATCGAGATGCTGGCCGTGACATTGTCCAAGAAAGCCCGTGCCCGCGCGGTGCAACTGCCCGCCTGGAACGAGGCGCTGGGCTTGCCGCGCCCCTGGGACCAGCAATGGTCGATGCGCATGCAACAAATCCTGGCCTATGAGACTGACCTGCTGGAATTTGGCGATCTGTTCGACGGCAATCCGGCGGTCGATGCCAAGGTCGAAGCACTGAAAGAAGGTGCGCGGGCTGAGTTGGGCAATCTCGACGGGATGGGCGGCGCGGTCGCCTCGATCGAATACATGAAATCCCGTCTGGTCGATGCCAATGCCGAACGTCTGAACCGGATCGAACGGAACGAGACTATTGTGGTCGGCGTGAACAAATGGATCGAGGGCGAACCTTCGCCGCTGGAAACCGAGGATGGCGGCATCATGACCGTCGATCCGGCGGTGGAACAGCTGCAGATCGACCGTCTCGATGACTGGCGCGGCAGTCGCGACGCCAATGCGGTAAAAGAAGCACTCGCAGCTCTGCGCGATACGGCGCGATCAGGCGGCAACATCATGGAGCCCTCTATTCGGGCCGCCAAGGCGGGCGTCACCACCGGTGAATGGGCCGAAGAAATGCGCCAGGCCTTTGGCACCTATCGCGGCCCCACCGGAGTTTCACGCTCGGTGTCGAACAAGACCGAAGGGCTCGAGGATCTGCGTGGCCAGGTTGATGCGGTCAGCGACAAGTTGGGGCGGCGGCTCAAGTTCCTGGTGGGCAAACCCGGTCTGGATGGACATTCCAACGGTGCCGAACAGATCGCCTTCCGCGCCCGCGATTGCGGCATGGACATCTCGTATGACGGCATCCGCATGACGCCCGAAGAAATCGTCACCGCCGCGATCGAGGATGACGCGCATGTCGTTGGTCTGTCGATCCTCTCCGGCAGCCACCTGCCGCTGGTCGAAGAGGTCATGCAGCGAATGCGCAACGAAGGGTTGGGCCACATTCCGGTTGTCGTTGGTGGTATCATTCCCGACGAGGATGCGGAAAAGCTGAAAGCCGCTGGTGTCGCGAAAATCTACACGCCGAAAGACTTCGAATTGAATTCGATTATGTCCGATATTGTCAATTTGGCCGATCCAAATCAAATGGCGGCGTAAAACGCACTCAATACCCTTGAAAAAGGCGCTGAACAGCGTCATTGAATTCTCTAGGGTGACGCGGTAGCGCCACGTTATTTTTGGTGAACTCCAAAGGAGAAAGAAATGGGGATGGATCTGAAAGCGATGTCACGGAAGGAATTGCTGAAATTGCAGTCCGACGTCGAAAAGGCGATTAAAAACGCCGAACAAAAAGAAAGAAAAAACGCATTGGAAGCGGCCGAAAAAGCGGCGGCCGAGTTTGGGTTCTCGCTGTCCGAACTGCAAAGCGAGGCAAAAAAATCCACAAAAGGCACCAAGGCGGCCGCCAAATACCGTAACCCGGCCAATCCGGAACAGACGTGGACCGGGCGCGGGCGCAAGCCGCAATGGATTCACGACGCGCTGACCTCGGGCGCAGATATTTCCGATCTGGAAATTTGATTGAATAAAGTCTCATCATGACAATCCATATTGGCGCCAACCCGGGTGAAATCGCTGAAACCGTTCTATTACCGGGCGATCCCCTGCGGGCGAAATGGGCCGCAGAAACATTTCTGGAAAATGCGCGACAGGTAAATGACGTGCGTGGGATGCTGGGATTTACCGGCGAATGGAACGGCAACCCCGTCACCATTCAGGGCAGCGGCATGGGAATGCCCTCGCTTTCCATATACGTCAATGAACTGATCAGCACCTTCGGGGCCAAGACCCTGATCCGGATCGGGTCCTGCGGCGCGATGCAGCAGGATGTGGGCCTTCGCGATGTGATCCTTGCAATGACGGCGTCGACACTCAGCACCCCGTCACGAGGGATCTTCAAGGAGCTGAACTTTGCTCCCTGCGCGGATTGGGGCCTTCTGAAGGCCGCCGCCAACGCAGCGGAGGCAAAGGGCACCCCCACCCATGTCGGTGGCATCTATTCCGCCGACGTGTTCTATGATGAACGGCCTGACCTGAATGATCAGATGGTGCGTCACGGCATTCTGGGGGTCGAGATGGAAGCGGCCGAGCTCTACAATCTGGCCGCCAGGTACAAATGTCGCGCGCTGGCGGTTCTGACGGTCTCGGATCATCTTCTGACGGGCGAGGCACTGCCCAGCGATCAACGGCAAAGCAGTTTCGGCGACATGGTCGAAATCGCTTTGCACGCCGCTTTTGCCGACTGAACAATGGGTTGGGGCGGTTCAACCGCCCTGACCCCACCCATGCGTCCGATCATAGCCATTAGGGTCAGGCCGCGACCATTCATCCAACGCGCCCTCAGTAGGGGCAAATACCTCGACCAGCAAGGGATGGCACGGTGCCGTATCCGAGGAATGCTCGGCGGAACAATCGCCTCCGGGACACGCGCTGAGCCCACCCAGCAGATCAATCTCGGCAAAGAACTCCAAATAGTCCCCCGGCCGCACCGGCGAGGCTTTCATGAAGTATTGTCCGGTGTCGCGGGTGAACCCGGTGCACATAAAGACATTCAACACATCATGAACATGCGCCTCGGCATTGTCGGGCGAAACGCCCAGATGATCCGCAAGGGCGCGCGTCAGGTTGGAATGACAGCAATGATGGTATTGCGTGCCCGCCAGCAGATTGCCGGTATAAGGATCGCAGCGCGTGCCGATCACGTCATGTACAGACCCGCCAAAGCTGTCGATCCCATACCACTCCAGAGTATCTGACACGATCGTTGCCATGGGTCGCAGATAGGGAAAGCTGCTCCACATGCGTTCGCCCGTGGTCAGATGCGTGCCATGCAGCGCGCGGGTTTTGCCGGAGTAGAAACGTTCGGACAGCTCAGAGGCGTTCCACAAGTTCAAATCGCCTACCTGCGGCCCCTCGACACTGGTAATCCGAAAGAAATGGCCCGCCGGCACTTCGAAGCAGCGCGCGTCGCGTGGCGGAACCAGTGTTTCACCGATCTTCCGCGCACCCTGCCTGACTTGCGCGTAAAGCGTCAAATCCGGTTCTGGCAATGTGTCATTCGGATAGCAGATCACCGGCGCTATGGCGCGTCGCGCGTCGGCATCTTCTGGTGTTTTGGTCATGATGAGCCCTCTCCCATCGGGAAAGGGCCAGAGTGCACTACAAGATGCAAGTGTTATTGCCTGAGGCAGGCTTTGGGTTCGATCAACCCCTTTTGCTCTGCGCCGCATGCGCTGCACCGCCACAGGTCCTCGCTGCGATGCTCACGCCAGCGGCATTCGCGCGTCAGGCTGGTCGTTCTGGACCGCCAGAAGAAATAAGCAAAGACTGCAAGGCCGAGCAATAACAAGAGAACGGGCATCCCCGTTCCCTACCTGTTTGCGCCCTGTGCGACAAGCGCCCTGCCTACGAAGCGTTCAGGCCGCGTTGGCGTATTGGAACAGGTCCGGCTCCTGCTCATCCGATGTCGTCTCGACCGGCGCCGGGCAATAATAAGCCCAGGCGTCCTCGAGATAGTCCAGCGCCGCTTGCGCGGATGTTGTTAGGGTTTCAGAGAGTTTCATGACCCGATCCTTTGGTTCGACACCCTCCCTGCGGTCAAACTATATCCTCAAGCACCCGGATGCATCCCATGTCTGTGCAATCTGGACATGCGCCTGGCGCATCCGCGTCGCAACGCCGCATTCAGAACGAACAAACCTCTGGCGGTGGCGCCAGAGGTTTGTTCAGAGCTGGTTTGCGCCGATCAGACGGTGCGTTCCACCATCATCTTCTTGATCTCTGCGATCGCCTTGGCCGGGTTCAGGCCTTTGGGGCAAGTTTTTGCGCAGTTCATGATGGTATGACAGCGATAAAGCTTGAAGGGGTCTTCCAATTCGTCCAACCGCTCACCAGTGGCTTCATCCCTGCTGTCGATGATCCAGCGATAGGCATGCAGCAGCGCTGCAGGGCCGAGGTAGCGATCGCCATTCCACCAGTAGGACGGGCACGAGGTAGAGCAGGACGCACACATCACGCATTCATAGAGACCATCCAGTTTCTTGCGGTCTTCAATGGATTGCTTCCACTCTTTCGCCGGGCGGTTGGTCTTGGTCTCCAGCCACGGCATGATCGAGGCATGCTGGGCATAGAAATGGGTCAGGTCAGGGATCAGGTCCTTGACCACCGGCAGATGTGGCAGCGGATAGATTTTGACATCGCCCTTGATCTCTTCCATCCCGTAGATACAGGCCAGCGTGTTGATCCCGTCGATATTCATCGCACAGGACCCGCAGATGCCCTCGCGGCAGGACCGGCGAAAGGTCAGCGTCGGGTCGATCTCGTTCTTGATCTTGATGAGCGCATCCAGAACCATCGGGCCGCATTCATCCATATCCAGGAAATAGGTATCGACACGCGGGTTCTGGCCGTCATCGGGGTTCCAGCGATAGATCTGGAACTTGCGGACATTGGTCGCGCCATCAGGCTTGGGCCAGGTTTTGCCTGTTGTGATGCGGCTGTTCTTGGGGAGGGTCAGTTGTACCATGTCATCCTCTCCTTAGAAGGTCCGCGCCTTGGGCGCGATTTTTTCCAGATTGATGCCACCATCGGCCTCAGTGCTAAGCGGGTCGACGATCACCGGGCGATAGCTGAGGTCAACCTTGTTGCCCTCGAACCGTGAGACGGTGTGGACACGCCAGTTCTCGTCATCGCGCGTAGTGAAATCCTCGTGCGCATGGGCGCCACGCGATTCCTTGCGTGCCTCGGCGCCGACGATGGTGGCAAGTGCGTTGGGCATCAGGTTGGTCAGTTCCAGGCTTTCCATCAAGTCGCTGTTCCAGACCAGCGACCGGTCGGTGACCTGAAGGTCATCCATCTTGGCTGCGATCGCGGTCATCTTTTCGACCCCTTCTGCCATCGTCTTGGAGGTGCGGAACACCGCGGCATCCGCCTGCATGGTGCGCTGCATCTCAAGCCTCAGCTCAGCAGTCGGCACCGCACCAGAGGCGTTGCGAACGGCATCAAAGCGGTCAAACGCCTTGTCGACCGAAGCCTGGTTGAGCACTGGGTTAGGTGTTTCGGGATCAACAACCTTGCCAGCGCGGATCGCAGCGGCGCGGCCAAAAACTACCAGGTCGATCAGTGAGTTCGAGCCCAGACGGTTGGCCCCATGGACTGAGGCACACCCCGCCTCACCCACGGCCATCAGGCCCGGCACCAGCGCGGTCGGATCATCCTTGGTCGGGTTCAGAACCTCGCCCCAGTAATTGGTCGGGATACCGCCCATATTATAGTGCACGGTCGGCAGAACCGGGATGGGCTCCTTGGTGACATCGACACCGGCAAAGATCTTGGCGCTCTCGGAAATCCCCGGCAGACGCTCATGCAGTGCCTCGGCGGGCAGGTGACTGAGGTTCAGATGGATGTGATCCCCGTCCTTACCGACGCCGCGTCCCTCGCGGATTTCCATCGTCATCGAGCGCGAGACATAGTCGCGTGGCGCGAGGTCCTTATAATGGGGCGCATAGCGCTCCATGAAGCGTTCGCCCTCGGAATTAGTGAGGTATCCGCCCTCACCCCGCGCGCCTTCGGTGATTAGGCAGCCCGAGCCGTAAATGCCGGTCGGGTGGAATTGCACAAACTCCATGTCCTGCATCGGCAAACCGGCGCGTGCCACCATGCCACCGCCATCACCAGTACAGGTGTGGGCCGATGTCGCGCTGAAATAGGCGCGGCCATAGCCGCCCGTCGCCAGCACCACCATCTTGGCGTTGAAGACATGCATCGTGCCGTCGTCTAGCTTCCAGCAGACGACGCCCTGACATTGCCCGTCCTCGGACATGATCAGGTCGATGGCGAAGTATTCGATGTAGAACTCGGCGTTGTTCTTGAGGCTTTGCCCATAGAGCGTGTGCAGGATCGCGTGCCCGGTCCGGTCAGCGGCGGCGCAGGTGCGCTGCACCGGGGGGCCTTCGCCAAACTCGGTGGTGTGGCCGCCAAAGGGACGCTGATAGATCTTGCCCTCTTCGGTACGGCTGAACGGCACGCCGTAGTGTTCCAGCTCATAGACCGCCTTGGGCGCCTCGCGCGCAAGGTATTCCATCGCGTCAGTGTCACCCAGCCAGTCCGAGCCCTTGACGGTGTCATACATATGCCACTGCCAGTGGTCGGGGCCCATGTTCGACAGCGAGGCGGCGATGCCGCCCTGCGCCGCAACGGTATGCGAACGGGTCGGAAAAACCTTGGTCACGCAAGCAGTGCGCAACCCCTGTTCGGCCATGCCCAGCGTGGCGCGCAGACCCGCACCACCGGCACCGACCACAACGACGTCATATTCATGCTTCTCGTATTCATAAGCAGCCATGTGTTAGAACTCCTAAGGCGCGTCAGAGAGCAATGCGCGCGATGGCGAAAACACCCGCCGCGGCTGCTGCGTAAGAAAGGCAGATGACCAGTATGATCAGGATCTTCTGGGCCAGCCCATGAACGTAGTCCTCGATCAGAACCTGCGCGCCTTCGGCAAAATGTTTGAAGCCCACGATCAAGGTCAGCACGGCTACGATGGCGGGGAACGGCTTGCTGTAATAGGCGATCACCGCGTCATGCGGCTCGCCCAACATCGGACCGAAGGTAAAGATAAACAGCGGAACCAGAAACAGCAGCGCAACCGCACTGACTTTCATGGACCAGAAATGCGCGGTGCCGGCTTTGGCAGAACCAAGGCCATCGGCCCGCTTGCGGTCGGTAAGATAACGCATGAGAGTGTCTCCTTACGCGACGAAGATGAGGGTGATGAGCGTCAGGACAAAAGAGCCGATCACAACGGCCCAGCCCAGCTTTTCCGCAACCGGAATGTCCAGCCCCAACGCGTTGTCCCAGATCAGGTGCCGGATACCGGCCAGCGTGTGATACCAGATCGCCCAGAGCGACAGCGCCATCACCACGTCGCCCAGCAGCGAGGTGATCCACCAATCCGCCCGGGCAAAGGCCTCGGGCGAGGTCGAGGCGGCCAGAAACCACCAGACGATCAGCAGGGCCGCGACGATCAGCGCGTTGCCGGTGATCCGCGTCAGAATCGAGGTTACGGAGGTCAACTGCGGGCGATAGATCGTCAGATGCGGAGAAAGCGGGCGATTGCCCCTGTTAACATCTGCCATGTTGGCTCCTTTCGATTAGCTGCAACGGTTTTAGCGGATTTTATCGTCCTGTCACGTGCTGCGAGCGCAAACTGCCGGTGTTTTTTGTCACATTCACTGCGTTTCCACATTTTGTGATCACGCACCCTTTGGCTGTGATCACACAATACGCGCAAGATCGGCTTCGTCGTCATTCTATACAGACACTATTGAAAGAAAACGAATCTTGTTTCACCGAGCCGCAGCGGTCTGTTCGGTGACCTCGCGCAGTAGTTTCTTTCTTATCCGTTCGGGATAGTCGCGAAATCCGCCTGCTGTGACCACAAATGCGCCATCCCCCATGATCACGTTTTCGAAGAAATACGCCGTCAGATCGGGCTCGCTCTGTTCGATTGCGATGGCATTGACTGTAATGTTGCGGGCGGCGAGGTCGGCGCGCAGGGTGGTCGGCTCGACTCCCTCGTTCGACATGCCGTCACCCGACAGATCGATCAAATGCCGCTTGCAGGCGGCAACTTCGTCGAACCGGACCATGGTGGTGGCCAGCGCCTCGCCGATTGCGGTCGAGAAGTTGCGCCAGACGCGCTTGTCCGCGGCGACCGCATCCGCGAACCGGTCGATCGCGTCGAAACTGTCGATCCCAGTCCAGGGGATAGTGACTTGCTGGCGCGACGAACCGGTCCACTGGACTAGCATGAGCTGCGCTTGCCCGCGCACCAGCGCCTCGGAAATGATTGGGTCGCGCAGCGCATGGGCCAGCCCGTCCATCTGGATACGGTATTCCTGGGAATCGACCGAGCCGGACACATCCACCGCCAGCGCCAGCGCCAGATCACATGCCAGCGCCGGAGATGAGAGGAGTGTTGTCAGTGCGAAGGCGCGCAATCCGAACATGGCTTGAGACTAGCACGAAATTTCGTACGTGTAGTCAAAAGCCTGTCAGGTTGGCGCGCCGCCGCTCTTAAATCGGCATCAGCGCCCAATAGTCCAGATCCAGCAGCACTTCGGGACGATACCGGCCTTCTTCGGTTCTAAGCTGGAACGGCTCGCCGCCCTTGGTTGCGACCAAGCGCAATCGAATCGCGCCGACGCCGGGCACGCTGGTTTCGGCCTTTTCCAACACTTCGGACCACGCCTTGACAGTGTCGCCCGCCATACAGGGATTCGCATGCGCCCCGGCATTCAGGCCAACGATCATCTGCGCATTGGCCAATCCATTGAAGCTGAGCGTGCGCGCTAGTGAAATCACATGCCCGCCATAGATCAACCGCCCCTCGGGCCGCACGGTGACGTCGAAATGCACCTTGGCGGTGTTCTGCCACAGGCGCGTAGCCATCATATGCTCGGCTTCTTCGACGGTCACGCCATCCACATGGTCGATCTTCTCACCGACTTCGTAATCATCCCAGCGATGCGGCTCGCCCGCCAGCGCGAAATCGTAGTTCGAGAAATCCAGCCCCTCGGGCACCACAAGCTGTTCAGCGGGGATGACCTTGGACAGGTCCGGCAGCACGGTCTCGGGCGCGGGCGCGTCCAAGTCCTTTTTGCGCACCATCACCCAGCGACAATATTCCAGCACCACCTCGTCATGCTGGTTAAGACCCTGCGTGCGCACATAGACCACACCGGTCTTGCCGTTCGAGTTCTGTTTCAACCCGATCACCTCGGATTCCGAGCGCAGCGTGTCGCCCGCCCAGACCGGTTTCAGCCAGCGCCCCTCGGCATAGCCCAGATTGGCCACCGCGTTCAGCGAGATATCGGGAACGGTCTTGCCGAATACCACGTGGAACGCCGCCAGATCGTCGATCGGGCTGGCCTGCAGGCCGCAGGCCTGCGCGAAACTGTCCGAGGAATAGAGCGCGTGGCGTGCCGGATAAAGCGCATGATACAGCGCCCGCTCGCCCCCCGACACGGTGCGCGGCACCGCGTGTTTCAATGTCTGCCCGACGCTGTAATCCTCGAAGAAAAAGCCCGAATTGGTCTTGCTCATTACTGTTCACCTAGCTTCATGTCAGGAGCGTAGGCCCCATCAATCTGTTTTGTGACCGCCTGCGCGCAACGCATCTTGCCGGTGGCGTGGTCATAGGCATAAGTCGGGTCACCGTGCAGGTCCCAGCCCTTTGCCAGAGCGGCGCTGACTTTGTGGCAAAAGGCCGAGGTGTCCTCCTCGGTCAGAAGGCGATAGAGCAATGGCATGTCGGACGTCCTTCAGCCTCCAAAAGGCCACGGACCGATCCATCCGTGGATCAACCCGATGATGATGAGCAGCACGACAGAGGCGGCAAAGAACATCCCGTCCTTGCCCAACGTGCCCGGCTCACCCTGTATCCAGCCCGGTTCAGCCCGGTTGATCACAAGTTTTTCGGCAATCGACCAAGCCCAGAGCCCGCCGAACAAAACCATGCCCGCCAGATCGCCATTCACCAGCAGATGCGCAATGGCCCAAAGGCCGAAGCCTGTCAGCATTGGATGGCGCACGCCATTCAGCAGGCGGCCTTTCTGGCCCGCCGGGCTCATCATCCAGATCGAAATCAGCACCAGCAGGTTGTTGACATGTACCAGAAAGCTGGGCGGTGCCCAGACATGGATGAACGGGGTCATGCGGAACCCGATCACCATCAGGATGATCGCCAACAGCAAGCCCAGAGCGACAACGCCCTTCCCCTTGTCCCCAATTGCCTGCCGCTGCTCTGGCATCAGACGTTTGAACAGATGGGCGCCCCACCAGAGCGCCAGACCAAGGACCAAAAGGACAAAACCCATAAGCTAGCTCTCCGCTTGCATGACCTGAATTGCTTCGGCTTTTGCCAGAATTTCACGTGCGGTTGCAACATGCAGGTTCTCGACGATCTTGCCATCGACCACGGCAACACCCTGACCCTGCGCATGAACCTCGTCAAAAGCGGCGATCTGACGGCGGGCCAGATCGATGTCTCCGTCGGAGGGCGCAAACGCTTTATTCGCCACCTCGATTTGCACCGGGTGAATCAGCGTCTTGCCGTCAAAACCCATATCGCGGCCTTGCTGGCATTCGACTGCCAGACCATCAACATCCTTGAACGCATTATAAACCCCGTCGATGATGACCAGCCCCTCAGCCTTGGCCGCCAGCAGGCACAGGCCCAGCGATGTTAGCAGCGGTTCGCGGTCGGGGCGGAAGTTAGTCTGCAACTCTTTGGCCAGATCATTGGTGCCCATCACGAACCCCGCCATCAGCGGGTGCGCCGCAATCTGGGCGGCGTTGAGCATACCACGCGGTGTTTCCATCATTGCCCAGACGGACATGTTGCCGGTGATCGCCGCGACCGCATCCACATCCGCCGCCGATCCGACTTTGGGAACCAGAACCACATCCGCACCCATTTCGCGGACCGCCTCGGCATCGGCCCGGCCCCAGGGCGTGTCTAGCCCGTTGATCCGCACGATCTTGAAACGGTTGCCATACCCACCCTGCGCAAGCGCGGATTTCAGCGTTTCGCGCGCGGCATCCTTTTCGTCGGTCGAGACCGCGTCTTCGAGGTCAAAGATGATGGCATCGACCGGCAGCGTCTTGGCTTTCTCAAGCGCGCGCTCACGCGATGCCGGGATGTACAAAACGGAACGATAGGGTCGCTGGCGCTGATCCATGAGCCTCTCCTGAGCAATATAATTGCGCGGAAAGGTGCATTTTCTGCCGGAAAGTTCAAGAACAATTTCGCCGCAGCGCAGCAAAAGCCCGTTGCATCCGCGTGAAACGTCACGTTAACCCTGTATCAGTGCCCGTCGCGCAGCCTGTTCTCACCGTTTCAGATTAGCGAGGCCACCAATGACACGCGGGTTTATCAAGATGACAATGGGGCTGGGCCTGATGGCGCTGGCCGCACAGCAGCTACAGGCAGAACAAAACAACTGTGCACCGCGCGACGTGGTGCTGGAGCGGCTTTCCGACAAATATGGCGAAAGCCGCCGTGGCATCGGGCTGGTGCAACAGGGATCGGTGATGGAGGTCTTTGCTTCGGACACCACCGGGACGTGGACCATCACGGTCACACTGCCGAACGGGATGACCTGCCTTGTTGCCTCGGGCCAGTCCTATGAAACACTGGCCGAGGCCGCGCCGGCCCAGGGCAAGGATGCCTGATGCAGACGCGCCGCGCAGCTTTTCAGCTGCCGCGTACAGGGGTCAGGTCAGCGCATCCCAGATCAGTTTGCAACCTGTGATCATCAGCAACAGATAGGCGAGCGAAAAGAACAGCCGCTCTGGCACCATCCAATGCGCACGCACACCCAGCCAGGCCCCCAGCAATGCAAAAGGGGCCAGCAGCAGATCGGCCCAAATCGTTTCCAGTGTAAACAGCCCCAGATAAGCGTAGGGTATCGCCTTGGCAAAGTTGATCACCCAGAACACAAGCACGGTGCTGGCCTGATACTCGGTCTTGCCCAGACGCTGGGCCAGCAGATAGACCGCCGCTGGCGGACCGCCCGCATGGCTGACAAAACTGGTGAACCCCGCCACAAGCCCCGCAAAGAGCCCCGCCGGTGCCGTCAGCCCATGTTGGAATCCGCGCACCCAGCCACGGCTCTGCGACAGGTGCCAGATCACGAATCCCACGGAAATACCCCCGATCAGAAGGCGCAGCAGATCGGCATCGGTCGCCTTGTAGAGCCACGCCCCTAACGCGACGCCCGGAAGTCCGCCGAGAATCAGAACCCAGCTATCGCGCATGCTCCAGCGTTTCCAATAGGGTTTCAGCGTCGCAACATCGACCAACATCAGCAGCGGCAACATCAGCGCCAGCGCCTGCCCCGGCTCCAATACAATTGCCAGGATCGACGACGAGGCAAAGGCCACGCCGCCTCCAAAGCCGCCCTTGGAAAAGCCCGCAAAGATCACCGCCGGTATGGCGACTGCAAAAAACCAGGGGTCAAGCTCAGGCATCGCGCCATCCCAAATAGAACTGTCCGGCCCGAGGTTTAGCCCAGCCAAGTGCAGAGCGATAGAGCGCCCCTGCGCCCATGCCGCGTTGCAGAACACTTGCATGCCGCGCCATTAACGACTAGCACAGCCGCGATTTCAATCTCGGAAGCGGAGACATTCCAATGGCCAGACCCAAGATCGCGCTTATCGGCGCAGGTCAGATCGGCGGCACACTTGCCCACCTCGCAGCCCTGAAAGAACTCGGTGACGTTGTTCTTTTCGACATTGCCGAGGGAACCCCCGAAGGCAAAGCGCTGGACATTGCCGAATCCGGTCCCTCCGAAGGGTTCGACGCCGCCCTCAAGGGCACCCAGTCTTATGCCGACATCGCGGGCGCGGATGTTTGCATCGTGACCGCCGGCGTGCCGCGCAAACCAGGGATGAGTCGCGACGACCTGCTGGGCATCAACCTGAAAGTGATGAAATCCGTCGGCGAAGGCATCCGCGACAATGCGCCGAACGCCTTTGTCATCTGCATCACCAACCCGCTGGATGCGATGGTATGGGCCCTGCGCGAATTCTCGGGCTTGCCGCACAACAAGGTTTGCGGAATGGCCGGCGTTCTGGACAGCGCGCGCTTCCGCCACTTCCTGGCCGAAGAGTTCGACGTGTCGATGAAAGACGTCACCGCATTTGTTCTGGGGGGCCATGGCGACACGATGGTGCCGCTGGCGCGCTATTCGACCGTTGCAGGCATCCCGCTGCCCGACCTGGTCAAGATGGGTTGGACCAGCCAGGAAAATCTGGACGCAATCGTGCAGCGCACCCGTGATGGCGGCGCCGAGATCGTTGGCCTGCTGAAAACCGGCTCGGCTTTCTATGCGCCCGCAACCGCCGGAATCGAAATGGCCGAGGCGTATCTGAAAGACCAGAAACGTGTGCTGCCCTGTGCGGCTTATGTGGACGGTGCACTTGGCCTCAAAGGCATGTATGTGGGCGTTCCGACCGTGATCGGCGCAGGTGGGATCGAGCGTGTCATCGACATCAAGATGACCAAGGACGAGCAGGCGATGTTCGACAATTCGGTCAATGCGGTCAAAGGGCTGGTCGAGGCCTGCAAGGGAATCGACTCGTCACTGGCTTAACCGCCCCGATCTATCGCACATAGTGAATGCGCGTCCAAGCGGGCGCGCATTTTTCGTTCCGGCCAGAATCATCCGTTTCAGACGGGTTACAAAACCCTCGGAACACCTGGTGTCGTAAATTTGTGATCACACATTTTTTCGTGTGATCACAAATACCGAAAATCGACTGTTTTTCCACAGTTCCTGCAAAAAACCCTTTAAATCCACATATCACACACGCCAGAAAGTCCCAAACGCAGCCACACGGGACAGTTTTCATGAACATCCACGAATATCAGGCGAAAGCGCTTCTGCGCAGCTACGGCGCTCCGGTGTCCGACGGTCAGGTCATCACCCGCGCCGACGAAGCCAAGACCGCCGCCGGAGAGCTTGACGGACCGCTCTGGGTCGTTAAGGCCCAGATCCACGCGGGCGGACGCGGCAAAGGCAGCTTCAAAGAGGCTGACGCCGGTGAAAAAGGCGGTGTGCGCCTGACCAAATCGGTAGAAGAAGCCGCTGACGAAGCCAAGAAGATGCTGGGCCGCACGTTGGTCACCCATCAGTCCGGCCCGGCGGGCAAACAGGTCAACCGCATCTATATCGAGGCCGGGTCCGGCATCGAGACCGAGCTTTACCTCGCCCTGCTGGTGGATCGCCAGACCAGCCGCGTCTCGTTCGTCTGTTCGACCGAGGGCGGCATGGACATTGAAGAGGTCGCCGCCTCAACGCCCGAGAAAATCCTGTCCTTCTCGGTTGATCCCGCCACCGGCTATCAACCTTATCACGGCCGCCGCATCGCCTTTTCGCTGGGTCTGACCGGCGCGCAGGTCAAGCAATGCGTCAAACTGATGGGCCAGCTCTATCAAGCCTTCATCGAGAAGGACATGGAGATGCTGGAGATCAACCCGCTGATCGTATCCGACAGCGGCGACCTGAAAGTGCTCGACGCCAAGATCGGCTTTGACGGCAATGCGGTCTACCGCCACCCGGATATCGCCGAGCTGCGCGACACGACCGAAGAAGACCCCAAGGAACTTGAAGCCTCCAAATACGACCTGAACTACATCGCGCTGGATGGTGAGATCGGCTGCATGGTCAATGGCGCGGGTCTGGCGATGGCGACGATGGACATCATCAAGCTCTACGGGGCCGAGCCTGCCAACTTCCTCGACGTGGGCGGTGGCGCCACCAAAGAGAAAGTGACCGAGGCATTCAAGATCATCACCTCGGACCCGCAGGTCAAAGGCATCCTGGTCAACATCTTCGGCGGCATCATGCGCTGTGACGTCATCGCCGAGGGCGTTGTGGCCGCGGTGAAAGAGGTCGGCCTGCAGGTTCCGCTGGTCGTGCGTCTGGAAGGCACGAATGTCGAGAAAGGCAAAGAGATCATCAACACCTCTGGCCTGGACGTGATCGCGGCGGACAACCTGAAAGATGGTGCCGAAAAAATCGTCAAGGCGGTTAAGGGCTGAGCTTTGTCCAATAGCACAACCAATCAGCATTCTGTGGTGTTTGAGCGTTCAAAAGATGAAACCACACTCGTGCTCGGAGTTTGCGTCTTGTTCTTTGTTGGCGGTATTTGGATGGTTCAAACCTCCGATACATTTCATAACCCAACACGGGCGTACCTTTCTGGTTGGTTTGCTGCATTGGTCTTTGGCTGGATTGGCATCAAGGAAATCATCAATTTGATGAGGTTTCCCAAAATGCTCTGCCGCATCTCGGACACGGGGATCACTGTCTTTCCGAAATCTCTAACCGAGATGCCTTGGAAAGACATAGCCTCAATCTCTTCGAAGACCGTTGGATTGAACAGCTACATTGTTCTCAACTTTTCACCAGAGGCTTCGGCGCGGCGGAACTTTTGGGCGGGGCGAAATCAGCTAAAGTTCAGGGCAACTCTTCTAAAGGCTAACTTCGATCAGGTGTATCGCGCAGTCTTCAACGCGCACTGGGCCTATCAATCGGCGACCAAAGCCACAAATTTGCATAATCAAGGAGACTCCTAAAAATGGCAGTCCTCATCGACGAAAACACCAAAGTCATCTGTCAGGGCCTGACCGGCTCGCAGGGGACATTTCACACCGAACAGGCCATCGCTTATGGCACCAAGATGGTTGGCGGTGTGACGCCGGGCAAAGGCGGGATGACGCATCTTGACCTGCCCGTGTTCAACTCGGTCCACGAGGCCAAGCATGTGACCGAGGCCAATGCCTCGGTGATCTACGTGCCGCCCCCCTTTGCCGCCGACTCGATCCTCGAAGCGATCGACGCACAGATGGAGGTGATCGTCTGCATCACCGAAGGCATCCCGGTTCTGGACATGATGAAGGTCAAGCGCGCGTTGGAAGGCTCCAGCAGCCGTCTGGTCGGGCCCAATTGCCCCGGCGTCATCACGCCCGACGCCTGCAAGATCGGCATCATGCCCGGCCACATCCACAAGCGCGGCTCGGTCGGTGTTGTGTCGCGTTCGGGGACGCTCACCTATGAGGCCGTCAAGCAGACCACCGATGTGGGTCTGGGACAGTCCACCTGCGTCGGCATCGGCGGTGACCCGATCAAAGGCACCGAGCACATCGACGTGCTGGAATGGTTCCTGGGTGATGACGAGACCGAGAGCATCATCATGATCGGTGAAATCGGCGGTTCAGCGGAGGAAGAAGCCGCGCAATTCCTGGCCGATGAAGCCAAGAAGGGCCGCTCCAAACCCACCGCAGGCTTCATCGCCGGCCGCACAGCCCCTCCCGGCCGACGCATGGGCCATGCGGGTGCGATTGTCGCCGGCGGCAAAGGTGGCGCCGAGGACAAGATCGAAGCCATGCGCGCTGCCGGTATCGTCGTGGCCGAAAGCCCGGCGCAGCTGGGTGAGGCCGTGCTGGAAGCGATTGGTTAAGGCCGCTTGGTCACCAATTGGCTGATCTGGGAGGGTCGGAACCTATGACGTTTGGCGAAGCTGTCAGAACGTGTTTCTCAAAGTTCCTCACCTTTTCGGGGCGGGCCTCTCGCCCCGAATACTGGTTCTTTTTCCTCTTCGTCGTGATCTGGAGCGTGCTGGCCGGGTTCATCGACTGGCAATTCTTCACCCAAGTGACCGAGACGCAGGTGAATGACACGACCACCGTGACGGCCAGTTCGAACGGCCCGGTTCAAAGCATCGTTGCGCTGATCGTCTTTCTGCCCCACCTCGCCGTCGCGTGGCGGCGGATGCATGATAGCGGGCGCAGCGGACTTTATGCTCTGTTTCCCATTCTGCTGGCGCTTGGCGCGCTTGCCATGCTGGTCTTTGGCATCGGCCTTGCCTCGACCTTTGGGCATAGCGGCGCGCACAAGCTCGACATCCTCTTTACCCGCGCCACGCTCCTGATCGTGATCCCGACGTTAGTCATTCTCGTGCTATCGCCGCTTCTTATGCTGTGGTGGCTGACCCGCCCCAGCCAACCCGGCACCAACAAATACGGTCCCAACCCATATGAGGTAACGCCATGACCGACCAATCGCCCAACGACCAGTTCCATGCTTCCAGCTTCATGCAGGGGCACAACGCGGCTTATCTGGAGCAGCTCTATGCCCAATACGCCAACGACCCCAACGCGGTGGATGCCGCCTGGGCCGAGTTTTTCCGACAAATGGGCGATGCCGAGCTGGATGTGAAGGCCGATGCGGCGGGCCCGTCCTGGGCGCGGGCCGATTGGCCGCCGGTGCCTGCCGATGAGGTCACCGGCGCACTGACCGGGGAATGGCCGGTGACTGAAACCAAGGCAGCGGGCAAGAAGATCAAGGACAAGGCGGCAAGCGCAGGGGTCGAAGTCAGCGATGATCAGATCAAGCGTGCAGTGCTCGATTCGATCCGGGCGCTGATGCTGATCCGGGCCTATCGCATCAGGGGCCATCTGGTCGCCGATCTGGACCCGCTGGGCATGCGGTCCGGCACCCCGCATCCTGAGCTTGATCCCAAAACCTATGGGTTCACCGATGGTGATATGGACCGACCGATCTTCATCGACAACGTGCTGGGTCTGCAGGTCGCCTCGATGCGGCAGATCGTCGAGATCGTCAAACGCACCTATTGCGGCACCTTCGCGCTACAATACATGCATATCTCGAACCCGGACGAGGCCGCCTGGCTGAAAGAGCGGATCGAGGGGTTCGGCAAGGAGGTCCGCTTTACTCGCGAAGGGCGTAAGGCGATCCTGAACAAAATGGTGCAGGCCGAAGGGTTCGAGAAATTCCTGCATGTCAAATATATGGGCACCAAGCGGTTCGGCCTGGATGGCGGTGAAAGCCTGATCCCGGCGATGGAGCAGATCATCAAGCGCGGCGGTGCGCTGGGCCTGCAGGATATCGTGATCGGCATGCCGCACCGGGGGCGTCTGAACATCCTCGCCAATGTGATGGCCAAGCCCTACAAGGCGATTTTCAACGAGTTTCAGGGCGGCAGCTTCAAGCCCGAAGATGTCGATGGTTCGGGTGATGTGAAATACCATCTCGGGGCGTCCAGCGACCGGGAGTTCGACGGCAACACGGTACACCTGTCGCTGACCGCCAACCCCAGTCACCTTGAGGCGGTGAACCCGGTGGTTCTGGGCAAGGTTCGCGCCAAGCAGGATCAGCTGAACGACACCGACCGCACCAAGGTGATGGGCATCCTGCTGCATGGCGACGCGGCCTTTGCCGGTCAGGGTGTGGTGGCCGAAGGGTTCGGCCTATCAGGTCTGAAAGGGCACAAAACCGGTGGCACCATGCATATCGTGGTGAACAATCAGATCGGCTTTACCACCGCGCCGCATTTCAGTCGCTCCAGCCCCTACCCCACCGACATCGCGTTGATGGTCGAAGCACCGATCTTCCACGTGAACGGCGACGACCCCGAGGCGGTCGTGCATGCCGCCAAGGTGGCGACCGAGTTCCGGCAGAAGTTCCACAAGGACGTGGTGATCGACATCTTCTGCTATCGCCGCTTCGGGCATAACGAGGGCGACGAGCCCATGTTCACCAACCCGATCATGTACAAGCGGATCAAGACCCACAAAACCACGCTCAGCCTCTATACCGCGCGACTGGTCAAGGACGGACTGCTTCCCGAGGGCGAGATCGAGGATATGAAGGCCGCCTTCCAGGCCTATCTGAACGAAGAGTTCGAGGCCGGAAAGAACTACAAGCCCAACAAGGCCGACTGGCTGGATGGGCGCTGGTCGCATATGGACAAGAGCAAAGACGAATATGTCCGCGGCGACACAGCCATCAATCCCGAGACCTTTGCCGAGATCGGTGTCGCTCTGTCGCGTGTTCCTGAAGGCTTCCCCATGCACAAGACCGTGGGCCGGCTGATGGAAGCCAAGAAGAAGATGTTCGAAACCGGCGAAGGGTTCGATTGGGCGACCGGTGAAGCGCTGGCCTTCGGCTCACTGTTGACCGAGGGTTATCCGGTCCGCCTATCAGGTCAGGACGCCACGCGCGGCACCTTCTCACAACGGCATTCCGGCTTCGTCAATCAGGACACAGAAGACCGTTATTACCCGCTCAATAACATCCGTGCCGGGCAATCGCATTATGATGTGATCGACTCGATGCTCAGCGAATATGCAGTGCTGGGTTTTGAGTACGGATATTCGCTGGCCGAACCCAATGCGCTGGTCCTGTGGGAGGCGCAGTTCGGCGATTTCGCCAACGGCGCGCAAATCATGTTCGATCAGTTCATCAGCTCGGGTGAAAGCAAGTGGCTGCGGATGTCGGGCCTTGTCACCCTGCTGCCGCACGGTTTCGAGGGGCAAGGCCCCGAACACAGCTCGGCACGGCTGGAACGATTCCTGCAGATGTGCGGTCAGGACAACTGGATCGTGGCAAACTGCACCACACCCGCAAACTACTTCCACATCCTGCGCCGTCAGCTGCACCGCACCTTCCGCAAGCCGCTGATCCTGGTGACGCCAAAATCGCTGCTGCGTCACAAGCTGGCGGTCAGCAAGACCGAGGAGTTCACCACCGGGTCCAGCTTCCACCGGGTTCTTTGGGATGACGCTCAGCACGGCAATTCCGACACCAAGCTCAAACCCGACAACAAGATCAAGCGAGTGGTGCTGTGTTCGGGCAAGGTCTATTTCGACCTGCTGGAAGAACGCGATGCGCGTGGCATCGACGATGTCTACCTGATGCGGATCGAGCAATACTACCCGTTCCCGGCCCATTCGCTGATCAACGAATTGGAGCGTTTCAAGGGGGCAGAGATCGTCTGGTGTCAGGAAGAACCCAAAAACCAAGGCGCCTGGAGCTTCATCGAACCCAATATCGAATGGGTGCTCACCCGCATCAAAGCCAAACACACGCGTCCCCGCTATGTCGGACGCGCCACCTCGGCCTCACCCGCGACCGGTCTGGCCAGTCAGCACAAATTCCAACAAGAGGCGCTCGTGAACGAAGCGCTGAGCATCGAAGGAAAGTAACCGATGACAACCGAAGTTCGTGTTCCCACGCTTGGCGAATCCGTGACCGAAGCCACGGTCGCCACCTGGTTCAAGAAACCCGGCGATGCCGTCGCCATTGATGAGATGCTCTGCGAGTTGGAGACTGACAAGGTCACGGTCGAGGTCCCCTCGCCCGCCGCTGGCACGATGGGTGAGATCGTTGCCGCTGAAGGCGAAACCGTTGGCGTCGATGCGTTGCTCGCCACCATCAGCGCCGGTGAAGGCGCGGCCCCCGCGCCTGCCGCTGCCCCCGCCGCCGACACGGCGCCCGCAGCCTCCGGCGGATCGGTCGACGTGATGGTGCCCACGCTGGGAGAATCGGTCACCGAAGCGACAGTTTCCACCTGGTTCAAACAGGTGGGCGACAGTGTCGCGCAGGACGAAATGCTGTGTGAGCTGGAAACCGACAAGGTCTCGGTCGAGGTGCCCGCACCCGCATCGGGTGTGTTGGCGGAAATCAACGCGCCCGAAGGCACAACCGTGGACGCCACCGCCAAACTGGCGGTGATCTCGGGCTCTTCCAGCGGCGCGGCACCTGCCCCCGCGGCCGCGGCAGTACCAGCGGAAAGCGCCGCGACAAGCGGCAAGGACATCGCCAACGCGCCCTCGGCCGAAAAAGCCATGGCCGAGGCTGGGCTGAGCGCTGATCAGATGCAAGGCACCGGTCGAGATGGGCGCGTGATGAAAGAGGACGTGACCCGCGCCATTGCCGCCGCAGCAACCGCAGCACCAGCCGCCGCCCCCGCCGTCGCCCAGGCACCGCGCGCGCCGGTAGCCGCTGAGGATGCCACGCGCGAGGAGCGCGTCAAGATGACCCGCCTGCGCCAGACCATCGCCAGACGGCTGAAGGATGCCCAGAACACCGCCGCGATCCTGACCACTTATAATGAAGTGGACATGGGCGAGGTGATGGCGCTGCGAAATCAGTACAAGGACCAGTTCGAGAAGAAGCACGGCGTGCGGCTCGGCTTCATGTCCTTCTTCACCAAGGCCTGCTGCCACGCGCTGAAAGAAGTGCCCGAGGTCAATGCCGAGATCGACGGCACCGACATCGTTTACAAGAACTTCGTGCATATGGGCGTCGCCGCCGGTACGCCGCAGGGTCTGGTCGTTCCGGTGATCCGTGACGCCGACGCGATGTCTTTCGCAGCCATCGAAAAGGCCATCGCCGAAAAGGGCAAACGTGCCCGTGATGGTAAACTCAGCATGGCCGAAATGCAGGGTGGCACCTTCACGATCTCAAACGGTGGCGTCTATGGCTCGCTGATGTCCTCACCCATCCTGAACCCGCCGCAATCGGGTATCCTTGGCATGCACAAGATCCAGGACCGTCCGATGGCCATCAACGGCGAAGTTGTCATCCGCCCGATGATGTATCTGGCGCTGACCTACGACCACCGCATCGTCGACGGCAAAGGTGCGGTGACCTTCCTCGTGCGCGTCAAGGAAGCGCTGGAAGACCCCCGCCGCCTGCTGATGGATCTGTAACCATGGCGACACATGTACTCTGGCAGGCCGATGTGGCCGATTTTGACGTCTGGCTCAAGGTGTTTCACGAAGACAAACCGGCGCGCAAAGCCGCCGGGATCAAGGACCTGCATGTGTGGCGCGACCCCGATCGCGCCAACCACGCTATCGCGATGTTCGAGATTACTAATCTGAACAAGGCCAGCGCCTTCCTGAAGTCCGAAGACCTCGCCATGTACCACGAACGCGGTGGTGTGGCGCATGTTGAGGTGAAGCTACTGGAACCTGTGTAAACCTGAAAGGCAATCAAACCTGTGTGCCCATTCCACACTGCGCCCGGCAGGAGGCACCTTCTGTCCAGAATTCTCAAGTTGCGGTAGCTCGATCCATGGCGACGATATTTCACGAACCGGAATTGCGACCTCGCGAACGGTACAGCCAATTGGAAGCCGCGGTGCAGCGTTTTCCAGAGGACTTTCCGACAATCGATTCAGCGCGCATCTTCATGAGTGAAGTTGTTGTCCCCCCTAGCCTGCGCTGGGCTTACAAGGGCAACGGCAAGACCGGCACGTCCTCGACCAAAAGGTTCTTGTTCGAGTTGGAGTTCGGCGTTTCGCTCACCACGCAAATTGATCCGCCCAGCGACATCAATCCCGACGCCGCGGCTCATCGGCTGACGTCAGCCAACGTGTATCGGGAAATATCCGCTTTGTCCTCGGGCCTCGCGGTACTCGAAACCACGCTGCGTTTGACTACAGTTCGAAACCCGACCAGCAGGGCAACTTCGGCTTTCCTGTATCTGTGCGCGTCCAGCGATCAGCGGCACGTGTGGTTCTCGGACGAGCGCTTGCGAATGAACGCGCTGGTCGGTTTCGATTGGCAGCGTGATGTTCGGACCTCGCGGGGGATGGATAAATTCCTCAACTACATTCAGATCATGATCGAAAATCATGGTGTTGACACCATCAACCGTCACTGGCGACCACAGGTGGCAAGTATCAAACCTCGCGTTTTGAGGCCCCATCTAATTGGCAAAACAGAAGAGATGGAGACGTTCTACCGGGACATCGCGGAACGTCTGGACCGGCCTCTACCAGACAATTGGGTCACACCAAGGGCGAATAGAAACGTGTCGGACTTTGATCCAGAGACTTTGCTTTCCGCAGAGGCGCTCTCACGGATCGAAGTGATTTATGCGAAAGATTTCGAAGAATTCGGCTATTAGGGTCAGGATGGGTGTAAATGTCACTGTCCGGAAGCATAGGCAAATACCCTAGTACCGAGACTGTCGAGGCTCAGGCCTCAAGATCGTGAAGGACCACCAAAATGGCAAGTTATGACGTCATCGTAATCGGAGCTGGCCCCGGCGGCTATGTCTGCGCTATTCGCTGCGCCCAGCTGGGATTGAAAACCGCCGTCGCCGAAGGGCGCGAAACGCTGGGCGGCACCTGCCTCAACGTCGGCTGCATCCCCTCCAAGGCACTGCTGCATGCCAGCCATTCCCTGCATGAGGCCGAGCACAACTTCGCCAAGATGGGCCTCAAGGGCAAGTCGCCCTCGGTCGACTGGAAGCAGATGCTGGCGTACAAAACCGACACGATCGACCAGAACACCAAGGGCATCGAATTCCTATTCAAGAAGAACAAGATCGACTGGCTCAAAGGCTGGGGCTCCGTCCCCGCCGCCGGTCAGGTCAAAGTGGGCGACGAAACCCACAGCGCCAAGAACATCATCATCGCTTCCGGCTCGGAACCGTCGTCACTGCCTGGTGTTGACGTGGACGAAAAGGTGGTCGTTACTTCCACCGGTGCGCTGGCATTGGGCAAAGTACCAAAGAAGCTGGTAGTGATCGGCGCAGGTGTGATCGGGCTGGAACTCGGCTCCGTCTATCAGCGTCTGGGCGCCGAGGTGACGGTGATCGAATTCCTCGACGCAATCACGCCTGGCATGGACCCCGAGGTGCAGAAGACCTTCCAGCGCATCCTCAAGAAACAGGGCATGAAATTCATCATGGGCGCTGCGGTTCAAAAGACCGAAGCCACCAAGACCAAGGCCAAGGTCACCTACAAGCTGCGCAAGGATGACAGTGAGCATGTGATTGATGCCGACACGGTTCTGGTTGCCACCGGGCGCAAACCCTATACCGAAGGTCTGGGTCTGGACACGCTGGGTGTCGAGATGAGCCCGCGCGGTCAGATCAAGGTGGGCAAGGACTGGCAGACCAACGTCAAGGGCATCTATGCGATCGGCGACTGCATCGACGGTCCGATGCTGGCTCACAAAGCCGAAGACGAAGGCATGGCCGCCGCCGAACAGGTCGCGGGCAAGCATGGTCATGTAAATTATGGCGTCATTCCCGGAGTGATCTACACTTGGCCCGAGGTATCCAATGTGGGCGAAACCGAGGCTACGCTCAAGGAACAGGGTCGCGCCTACAAGGTCGGCAAGTTCATGTTCATGGGCAATGGACGCGCCAAGGCGAATTTCGCCGGTGATGGCTTCGTCAAGATTCTGGCCGACAAGGACACCGACCGCATCCTAGGTGCGCATATTATCGGTCCCGGCGCAGGCGACCTGATCCACGAGGTCTGTGTGGCGATGGAGTTCGGTGCCTCGGCTGAGGATCTGGCCTTAACCTGCCACGCCCACCCAACCTATTCCGAAGCCGTGCGCGAGGCGGCGCTGGCTTGCGGTGACGGTCCGATCCACAGCTGATCAGGGTCAAATTAAGAAAAAAGACCGGCCCGTCTGGCCGGTCTTTGCTTGTACGAACTGGCGTCAAGGACGGTCTTTCACCTCGAACCCCACCTCGCGTATCAACTCGTTGGACCGTGTTTCGATCATCTGCTCCAACCTCGCCGTGAAGGCGTCGCGGTCCATACCCGGTTCGATCGTTTCCAGAAACTCCACCGTTGCCATACCCGGCTTGCGCAGGATGCCACTTCGGGGCCAGAAGACGCCCACATTGGTCGCCGCCGGGACGCAAGGGTAATTCAGCCCCTCGTAGAGGATCGCCGTCCCGACCTTGTATTTCTTGTACACACCCGGCGCGACACGGGTGCCTTGCGGGTAAATCACCAATTGCCCCGCTTCCGAGAACTCAGACGCCACATCCTTGACCATCTTGGCGACCGCTGCGCCCCTTTTACCGCGATCGACCGGAATACAGCCCAGCCGCTTGGCATAAAGGCCGATGAACGGCGTCCAGAGCAGTTCTCGTTTCATGATGAACTTAGCGCGCGGAACCGCGGCAAAGATCAGCATGATATCGAAAAACGACTGGTGCTTGGCCGCGATCACTACTTCTCCGGTCGGCACTGGACCGCGCACCTGGCCCTTGAGGTTAATCATCCAGCCCGCCATCCAGATCACCGACCGCGCATAGAACTTGCAGGCGTGTAAAGCGCCGTTACGCGACAGCAGCGCATAGGGCGAGAACAGAATGCCTACCACCGCCATCCACAGATACATGACGATCGTGAACACAAGCGAACGAAGCCACTGAACTGCCATCAACTCAACTCCTTCAATCTGCGCCGGGCTGCAGCCCAAGTGGCGGCAAAGGCGACCACAGCCCCCAAGACCGGGATCAGCAATGGTAGCGCCCAGCCGATGCCGCGAAAGCCCAGGCCGGTCAGAAACCCGCCCTCGTCCGAAGCGGCGGGCAACAGCATCACGCCGATCATGCCGAACACAACTCCCACTGCTGCTCCGATCAGGGCGCGCAGGGTGAAGCGGCGAACGAAAGCCCCGGCGATATAGCCATCCTTGGCGCCCACAAGCCGCAGAACCTCGATCACTTGCGCATTCGCCGCCAGCGCCGCGTTAGCAGCCAGGGAGATCATCGCCGCCGTCGCTCCGCCGATCAGCAGGATCGCGATCAGGCCCAAACGGCGCAACCCATTGGCCGCATCGACCAGCGGTTCGCGCCAGCGGGTGTGATCGTCGAGCACCGCGCCCGGCACCTCGGCGTTCAGCCGCAGACGCAGCCCGGCAATGTCATAGCCCGGCTCGCCTGCGGTGACTTCGATCAGTTGCGGCACCGGCAGCGCGTCGATGGGCAGGTCCGGGCCGAACCACGGAGACAGGAGCGCGGCCTGCTCCTCGGTCGACAACGCGCGGGCATTGGCAACTCCCGGTGTCTGACGCAGGATTTTCAACGCAGTCTCAGTCTGTGCCGTGCGCTGCTCGGCGGGAGCATTGATCCGCATGGTTGCCGCTTTCGCGAGCTCCTGCGACCAGCGGTCGGCCAGCCGGCCCGAGGCCAGCGACAGCGCCAGTGCAAACACCGCCAGAAACGCCATCGCGCCGGCGACAAAAACCGTCAGTTGCGCGGTGAAGCCAGTCGGCGGGACAACACGGTCAGCCTGCTTGTCGCTCAGCAGCAATCCCCGGATGGTTCCGTTACTCACAAGTCGGCCCCCGCAAGTTGCAAGCCCTTGTTCGAGATTCGCAGTACGCGGGCCTGTATCTGGCTCTTTGCGGCGCGGATCAGGCTCAGGTCATGGGTCGCGATCAGTACCGTCTTGCCCATCCGGTTCAACTCGACCAGCAGATGCAGCAGGCGCTGCGACATGTCCCAGTCGACATTTCCGGTGGGCTCATCCGCCAGAACCACATCCGGCGACATGATCACCGCGCGGGCCAACGCCGCGCGCTGCCGCTCACCACCTGAAAGTTCGGGTGGCAAGGCCTCGGCCCGCGACGACAGACCGACCCAGCTCATCAGCTCTTTCAGATTGTCGCCTTCCCCCCCTTGGCCGCGTCCCGACGCAACCAACGGCAAGGCAATGTTTTCTGACAGCGGCAGGTGGTCGAGAAAGCGGCAATCCTGATGCACGACGCCGACACGGCGCCGCAGCATGGCGAGATCATCGCGGTCCAACGCGCCCATGTCGCGATCAAACACCTGCACCCGCCCTGCCGTCGGCAGCAGCGCGCCATAGCACAGTTTCAGCAAGGTGGTCTTGCCCGCGCCCGAAGGGCCGGTCAGGAAATGGAACGAACCAGGCGCAAGCGACACCGAGACATTGCTCAGCAATTCGCCACCGCCATAGCTGTAGCCCACGTTTTCGAGCTCGATCAACACCGCCCCCTTGTTTCTTTGGTCGCCTTCTTGCCCTAGTCGGGATGCGGTTTCAATGCCCCGACCGGGGCGGTTTGGCGACACTTCTGGTGAGATTTTCCAAATCTCCCTTTTCGCCCAGACATTAAGAACTTATCATCACGCAAAAACCAAAACAGGCAGATCCCGAACCCGGAGGCAGAATGCGTCTTACTTGTCCGAATTGCGGCGCTCAATACGAGGTCCCGAGCGAGGTCATCCCGCCAGAGGGACGGGATGTGCAATGCTCCAATTGCGGCGATACCTGGTATCAGACGCATCCCGACCACCCCGTCGCGCAGGCGGATATTGCAGAAGAGCATCCTCAAGAACCCCCTGCGGCAGCCCCCGAAAACAGCGTTGAGCCCGCACCAGGCTCGGCCGGGTCGGAATACCACCACGACGCTGAGCCCCCTGTGCCGGACATGGTATCGGAACCAGAGCCAGAGCCAGAGCCAGAGCCAGAGCCAGAGCCAGAGCCAGAGCCAGAGGACATTGCGCCGGAACCCGCCACGCGCAACCTCGATACTGCTGTATCCGACATTCTGCGAGCAGAGGCCGAGCGCGAAGAGCAGCTGCGGTCTTCCGAGGCTGAAAGCCTGGAAACCCAGCCCGAACTGGGGCTAGAAACCCATCCCGGTGACGAACCCGAACGCCGCGCTCGCGAGGCCCGCGACCGCATGGCACGCATTCGCGGCGAAGAGCCAGTCGCCGATCATGCCGCTGCCGAAACCGGCACGCGGCGCGGGCTATTTCCCAATATCGACGAGATTAACTCGACCCTGCGCAACAATGGCGAGGCCGACACCGCGCCCACCGAATCCGAAGTCACGGAAGAGGCCCCGCCAGCCCGCCAAAGCGGCGGCTTCCGCCGTGGCTTCATGTCGATGATCCTGTTGGGGCTGGTTCTGGCGCTGCTGTATCTCTACGCCCCACCGATCGCCAAGACGATTCCGCAGGCCGAACCGATGGTCAGCGCCTATGTTGCAATTGTCGATCAGGCGCGGATCTGGCTGGATTCGCAGGCATCAGGTTTTCTGCCCTAGCAACAAGCGCTGCGAGGCCGGTCAGAACCGGTCCAGCAGCCGTCTGAGATAGTCCAGCTCGATCTGCGGACGTTCGCCCTCACCGCTGCGGCGACGGATCTCGTCCAGCAATTCGCGGGCGCGGCGATAGACGTCCTCGCCTTGCAACAGCTGCTCATCGGTTCCGATCGACCCCTGCGATCCCGGGTTGCGGCCCAACGGGTCGCGGTTTTGGGCGCGCATGTCGCCCTCTTGCGTACCTTGGCCGGGCTGCTGCTGTTGCTGCGCCAGCGCTTCTCCCAATGCGCGCATGCCTTCGCGCAACGCCTCCATCGCCTCGGATTGCCGGTCGATGGCATCAGCCATGTCATTCTGCCGCAGCGATTCTTCCGCGCCGTCCATGGCGCGCCCGGCGCGATCGAGTGCGTCGCGCGCCGCGTCGCCTTCGGGCGTGCCTTCGCCGGGCAGGCCCTGTTGTTGGCGGCGCAGCTCATCGCGCAGCGCTTGCTGGCGGTCGGCAAGCGAGCCCTGCCCGTCTCCGCCTTGCTCCGCGCCTTCTCCCTGCCGTTGGCCGTCGCCCTGACCCTGTCCGCCCTCGCCCTCATGGCTTTGACCGCGCCCGGCACCACCGCTGCGGCCCTCGTTCTGCTGGCTTTCGCCACGGTTTGCGTTGGGGTTGAATTGTTCCTGCAGATCACGGAACGCCTGATCGGACAGGCCTTGCTGATTGCGCAGGGTCTCGGCCAGCCCCTCCATTGCCTGCTGACCTTCGGATTGCTGACCCTGCCCCTGGCCCTGGGTGACGCGCATGTTCTCCATCATTTCCTGAAGTTCCTGCAACGCCTGCTGTGCTTCGGCCATGCGGCCTTGTTCCATCAACTCCTGAATGCGGTCCATCATGCGCTGCAGGTCGTCCTGGGTCATCTGCATCGTCTCGCTATCCTGGCCCGGCTGACGCTCGTCACTGTTTTCCCCGTCCTGCTGGGCCTGCCGCTGCAATTGGCGCAGATAGTCGTCAGTTGCCTCACGCAACTCCTGCATCAGTTCGGCGATCTCCTGATCCGAAGCTCCGTTCTTCATCGCTTCCGACAGCCGCTCCTGCGCGCGACGCAGCCGCTCCAGCGCGTCCGATAGCGTGCCTTCTTCTAGGATGATCGCCAGATCCCAGAGCGCCTGCGCAATCTCTTCCTGCTGCTTGGGCTTCAGCCCGTATTCGTTGAAGGTCTCAAGTCGCCGCAAGGTCACCCGCAGGCGCAGATAGGCGGTCTGCGAGCGGAACACTTCCTCGGGCCGGTGCGAGACTGCCCGCAGGATTTGCGCGACGCGCGGTCCGTTCGAGCGCGCCCAAAGCAGGTCGCGCCGCTGTTCGATGACCGCCGCCGCCAAGGGCTGGAAGAAGCGGCGTGCAGGCAGGTTGGTCTGTAGCGGTTCCGCTGCGCCCAGCTGATCCGCTGCATCGCGGGCGGTGAGCGTGATCTTCACCGGCAGGTTGGCCCATGGATGCTGCGAGAAATCCTCGATCAGGTCCTCGGTAAAAATGTCGCGGTCGCCGGTGATCGGCATCGGCAGATCCACCGAGACCGCCTCGCGCGGGTCCGGCACTGTGGTCAGCCCATGGCGGCGGTCCACCGAGGCTAGATCAAGCGCGATCTCGGCCATGCCGGACACTACGCCGTAGTCGTCGCTGGCGGTGAAGGGCAACGTCATCTGCCCTGCTGCCTGCGCCTCGGCCACACCGGCCACGGCGATCTGCGGTGCGGTGTCTGCAACCACGCTCACCGCCCATGTGCGCCCGCCATTGCCGTCGATGGTCAGGGTTCCGTCCCGCGTGACGACCAGTGCCTGCTCGGGCTCAGATGCAGCCTCGGCCCCGCTGTCCGATATCGTTTCGGTCAGGCGCAGTGCGCCGACCTCGCCATAAAAGCGAAGTATGATACGGCTGCCTTCGGGAGTATCCAGATCGGCGTCGGAGATGTCGTTCAGATAGAGTGTCGGTAACCCGGTATAGCGCGGCGGCTCGACCCAACCTTCCCAAGTCGGGCCGTGAGCGGCGGTGGCCGCGCCGGGCGTCATCTCGGTAATCGACCCGGCCCGCCAGACCGAACCAAACAGAACCGCTACACAGAACAGCAGCAAAGCCGCATAGCGCAGTGCGTATGGGTCACGCGCGGCCAGCCGCAAATCTGGCTGCACCGGTGCGGCGGTGGCGGCCCGTGCGGCCATGCGGTCCTGATGCGCGTGCCAGAGCGCTACCGAGGCCGTATCCCGTTCCCCGATCGCCTGATCGTCCATCAGCGCCTGAATCGGGCGACCCGGCAAGGTCTGGTCCAGCCGTGCCAGCGCCTTGGCCCGCGTGGGCCAGTGAAAGCGCCGCGCGCCCCAGACCAACGCCACCAACGATCCGACAACAGCTGCCGCACCGCTGGCCCACACAAACTCGACCCGGACGAGATCGTGAATGCCCAACATCAACAGGGCACAGACCGTGAGAAGGATCGAAATCAGGGGCCAGAAACTGCGCAATACCCGTTCCGAGAGCATCCCCAATCGGGTCAGTCCCAGCGACCAGCGCGGGACAGGCAGGTATTTGGACCGGTTTGACACGTAACTTGGCCTCCTGACGGGCCAGCGCCGCTAAAGCGTCAAAGCCACCCGGGTATGGTATCGCGGTTTATGATTTCGTCAAAGGTCGGACGTGGGCGAATAACCGCGAATTGATCCTGATGCACCAGAACTTCGGGGATCAGCGGGCGGGTATTGTATTCGCTCGACATGACCGCGCCGTAAGCCCCTGCGCTACGGAAGGCGACCAGATCGCCCGCGGTCAGCGTCGCCATGTTGCGTTGTTTGGCAAAGGTATCACCGCTTTCGCAGACGGGACCTACGATGTCATAGGGCCGCTGTTCCACCCCCGGTGCCGGTTCGATCACCGGTACGATATCGTGATGCGCCTCGTACATGGCGGGCCGGATAAGGTCATTCATGGCCCCGTCGAGGATCAGAAAATCCCGCCCTTCGCCCGATTTTACATAGATCACCTTGGACACCATCAGCCCCGCGTTGCCCGCGATCAGGCGACCCGGCTCGATCTCGATCTCGCAGCCCAGATGGCCCACCGTCCGCTTGATCAGAGCGCCATATTCCACCGGCAGAGGCGGGGCTTCGTTGGAACGCGCATAAGGAATGCCCAGCCCCCCACCGAGATCGAGGCGGCGGATATCGTGGCCTTCGCTGCGCAGCTGCTCGGTCAGTTCAGCGACTTTCTTATAGGCCAGCTCGAACGGCTCGAGCTCGGTCAGTTGCGAGCCGATATGCACGTCGATGCCGATCACCTTTAGCCCCGGCAGCGAGGCCGCCAGCGCATAGACCTCCGACGCACGTGCGATCGGGATGCCGAATTTGTTCTCGGATTTGCCGGTGGCGATCTTGGCATGGGTTTTTGCATCGACATCCGGGTTCACCCGAATGGTGATCGGGGCGGTCACGCCCAGTTCCGATGCCACAGCCGAGATCACCTGCATCTCGGGCTCGGATTCGATGTTGAACTGCCGGATGCCGCCGATCAGGGCGGTGCGGATTTCATGCGCCGTCTTTCCGACCCCGGAAAACACGATCCTGGCACCGGGAACACCTGCCGCTTTCGCACGCAGATACTCCCCTTCCGAGACCACATCCATGCCCGCCCCGGCCTGCGCCAGCGTCATCAGTATCGCCTGATTGCTGGCTGCCTTCATCGCATAGCAGACCAGATGCTCGGTCCCTTCCAGCGCTTCGTCGAACAGCCGGAAATGGCGCAGCAAGGTCGCAGTGGAATAGACATAGAACGGCGTACCCACCGAGGCAGCAATCTCGGTTACTGGCACATCTTCGGCATAGAGGCAGCCGTCGCGATAAAGAAAATGATCCATGCGCCCGCGCTTAGACTGAAATGCCTTGCCGGATCAATGGGGTTGTTGCTCTTACACTGGCCAGATCTTCTAGCAGATCGCCGTATCTTCGAATCTAGATTGGTCTTTCAGGTCGGGCGCTACGAATGGGTGTTAAGAGCCCACAGCGGACGTACCTTCACGTGGTAGAGAACGACTGTATCAAGCCGGAGTATACATGGCCGAATCCCGCTCGGTTAAGTCCGCGGCTACGCCATTGTTGGCACATGTGAGTCCTTCACCTGGCTGATTTGCATCGTGGGCTGGATACCAGTGTAGTTACAAATGTCGCTTTGGATTTCGACTGCGTTTGGTCCATACGATGATTTGAAGTCGTCTACAGAGTCAAAATACAGATTGGCAATTGCAACATAGGTTGGATTTGAGTCGGGTTCCCGGCCACTGACGCCTTGTTCAATTTCAAATCCCTTCAGCGCGGCACCCATCAGCTTCCGAGCCCAAGGTGCGTGTTTGTTCACATAGTAGTCGATATCGAAGCGCCCGTCTTCGCTGTCGGGATACCGAAGGCTTATCTTAATCATGATGCCAGTCCTTGCCTTGGATTACTTTCGTCCAAACTAGGTGAACAGTGAGACCAGCGTCAAAGCTCCAAATAGCAGGTTCGTCCGCATTGCGATCACGCAGGAACGTAATCGCAAAAGCCGCCGCGATCTCAATAAGACAATACTCTCAGCGTCCCCTTAGGGTCGGGACCGCAGAAACAAATAAAGAGGTAATCCGCAGCTGACCCCGATGCAGAAAGTTGCGGGGATGGCGATCAGGTTGATCCAGTCCTTGCGGGTGACGGTCTCGGCAATGATCCACAGGGTTAGGGCGACGGCCGCGATTGTCAGGTCCCAAACCAGACCCGAACTTGCCGCATTGGCGTGCCAGGCCTCCGTCATCGCGAAAAGGTCAAAGCCGTTCTCGCGGAACCATTGCAAAAAATAGTACATTGGATGAATCGCGCCCCAGATGGCGAGCGTGAGGAAGAGAAATCTCATGATGGTGAGGTCTCCGTTGTTTTGGCGGAGATAGCACGCCACCGGGATGCCGCCAGCCTGAACTGGCTCAGAACCCCAGATAGATGCTCAGCGGCCCCTTGTTCAGACCAACCGCGCCGCCGACATAGCCGCCACTGCTGCCGAGACCGCCATGGGCGTTCAGCGTCGGCTGCACCGGTTCACCATCGGCGCCGCAGGCCGCGAGGGCAAGCAGGGCAAGCAGGCTGAGTTGCTTCATATTCCCAACCTCAATCCGCCCAGTCCGAGACCCACCCGGATCGGCGAATTGCCAACCCGCATCGAGGCCGCCGGACCACCGGTCCCGACCGTCACCGCCGCATTGCCGGTATCGACGACATCCACGCTGGCCCCAACGCCACCGGTTCCCGCCCCGACGTTCACCGGACCGGAGCTGGCGCCAACGCCCACCGCACCGCCATCGGCCCCAACCGAGGCGCCGACGCCGGTACTTGTCGACTCACAAGCGGCCAGCAGAACGATCGCGGTCAGTGCGGCAACGCGTTTCATCCCAGCATGTCCTTCCATCTCTGAACCTGCGCCCGCACCTGAGCCGGGGCGGTTCCACCATAAGATGTCCGCGAGTTTACCGAATTTTCGACGCCAAGAACACTGTAGACATCCTCCGTGATGCCAGCATGGGTTTCCTGCATCTCTTCAATAGTCAGGTCCGGCAGATCGCAGCCGCGGGTTTCTGCACGCGCCACCAACGCGCCGGTCACGTGATGGGCATCGCGGAACGGCAGGCCCAGCACGCGCACCAGCCAGTCGGCCAGATCGGTAGCGGTGGAAAACCCACTGCCTGCCGCCGCCGCAAGGCATTCGCGATTAGCGGTCATGTCGCGCACCATGCCCTCCATCGCGGCCAGCGCCAGCATCCAGCTATCAGCGGCGTCAAAGACCTGCTCCTTGTCTTCCTGCATGTCCTTGGAATAGGCAAGCGGCAGCCCCTTCATCACCATCATCAGCGCGGTATTCGCCCCGTAGATGCGCCCCACCTTGGCGCGGATCAGCTCGGCGGCATCGGGGTTCTTCTTTTGCGGCATGATCGATGAGCCGGTTGAAAACCGGTCGGACAATGTCACAAACCGGAACTGCGCCGAAGACCAGATCACCAGTTCTTCGGCAAAGCGCGACAAATGCATGGCGCAGATCGAGGCCGCAGACAGAAACTCCAACGCGAAATCCCGATCGCTGACCGCGTCAAGCGAGTTGGCAGCGGGCCTGTCGAAGCCCAGTGCCGTGGCCGTCATGTCCCGGTCGACCGGAAAGGAAGTGCCCGCCAACGCCGCCGCCCCCAAAGGCGATTCGTTCATTCGGGCGCGCGCGTCGCGCACACGGCTCAGGTCACGCCCGAACATCTCGACATAGGCCATCATGTGATGCCCCCAGGTCACCGGCTGCGCGGTCTGCAGATGGGTGAAGCCGGGCATCACCCAATCGGCGCCCGCTTCGGCCTGCGACAATAGTGCCGCGATCAGGGCCAGCAGGCCGGATTCGGCCGCATCCAACTGATCGCGCACCCAGAGTTTGAAATCGGTCGCCACCTGGTCATTCCGGCTTCGGCCCGTATGCAGACGCCCTGCAGGTTCGCCGATGATCTCTTTCAGCCGCGCCTCGACATTCATGTGGATGTCTTCCAGCGCGGTGGAAAAGACGAATTCCCCCGCCTCGATCTCTGACAAAACGGTGAGCAGCCCTTCCCGAATGGCCTGCGCGTCACTATCAGTTATCACACCTGTCGCGGCCAGCATCGCCGCATGGGCACGCGACCCTGCGATATCTTGCGCGGCCATGCGCTGATCGAACCCGATCGAGGCATTGATTGCCTCCATGATCGCGTCTGGTCCGGCGGCAAAGCGGCCGCCCCACATCTGGTTCGAGGTCGTGTCGGTCATTGGTCTGAAAACCCTTCGGAGGGGATATGAAGAAACTGTTGCTTGCGCTCGTCTATACCGCCCTCGCCTCGGGTGCAAATGCGGCTGGCGAAGATATTGCCGCGCTGGAAGCGCTGCGCGAAGGCTCGATGAAAAAGCTGGTCTTTCATCTGGAACCCAAGGCGACTTCGGCCAACCGATTCGAGCTGGCCGATGGCGCGGGAACCGGGTCGCTTGCCGACTATCAGGGCAAATATGTTCTGCTGAACTTCTGGGCTACCTGGTGCGCCCCCTGCCGCAAGGAAATGCCGATGCTGTCCGAGCTTCAGGCGGAGTTCGGCGGCGATCGGTTCGAAGTTTTGACGCTTGCAACCGGCCGCAACGCGCCTGCGGGAATCCGGAAGTTTTTCGACGAGGCCGGCATTGACAACCTGCCACGTCATCAAGACCCCAAACAGGCGGTCGCCCGTGACATGGCGGTTCTGGGGCTGCCGATCACTGTCATCCTCGACCCCGACGGAAACGAGATCGCGCGCATGCGTGGCGACGCCGACTGGAACTCGAACAGCGCCAAGGCCATCATCACCGAATTGGTCAAGTCCGGGAGTTAACCAAGAAAACCTGTGGTATCAGCACCAACATGTCCCTGCCGCGGGATAGTCAGGCCGTATCTGTGCGGCGCGATGTCGTGAACTATACCTATCAGGCAGTCAATTCTGGCACCAATTGGTCGGAAACGCCTTTATGTTTCCCATTATCTTTCCACATTCTGCCAAAGACTTGCGGGATAGATGAGGTATCGCTGCAGCCTCCTTCCATTGAATACCGGCAGGTGGCTTTCTAAATAGATGTCACTTCAAGAGCGGCAAAAATCCTGCCGGGTGAGTGTTGCCCCGCAGCAACCAGAACTGGGATGACGATGGTCATGACCACATCGATGCGCTTTTTTCTGTTTGCCGGATGTATTGGGATTCTGCTTGCCTCTTTTGCTGTGCAGGTGCTACCCGACGTTCCGCTGCTTTATGTCACCGGCCTGGCGTTGATGGGTGCGGGTGCAATGGGCTGCGTACTGGTCAGTCTGCCGCGGCTCCTGAACCCGCAGAAACCGCGTTTCGATGACGCGCGCATGCAGAAGGCAAGCTACGTCGGCACCGCAGGGTCCGCAAATCGGAATGCGGCACCGATGGCCGAACGAACCGAACAACGAATAGGGCGGTGACAGCCAGCCCTGCACTAATAGTTCCAATTCACCAAAAATTCGCGCTTTAGGCGCTTGTTAACTGTTTTGATAAAAGCTGGCCCGGTCCCTTTGTCGCGCAGGAACCCAGGTCATGATCCTGAAACGAGAACGCCGGAATAACGATCTTCCAGAAGGTGCCGAGAGCCCGCTCAACAACGCGGTTGAACGGCGCGACAGATCAGTGCTGCAAATGGCTAAGGATGCGGTCCGGCACAAGCAATGCATGCTGGCCTTTCAGCCGGTGATGCAGGCCCGCGCGCCTAATCAGGTCGCGTTTTATGAGGGCTTCATCCGGGTTCTGGACGAAACCGGCCGGGTGATTCCCGCGCGCGAGTTCATGCCGGCGGTCGAAAATACCGAAGTGGGGCGCGACCTCGACTGTATCGCGTTGGAAACCGGGTTGAAAACACTTTCGAAGGCACCGCAGATTCGCCTGTCGATCAACATGTCGGCGCGGTCCATCGGGTACAGGCGTTGGATGCGTATCCTGGAACGTTTCCTGAAACAGGACGAAACGCTGGGCGAGCGGCTGATCCTTGAAATCAATCAAGGGTCGGCGATGACTGTGCCTGAACTGGTGATCGATTTCATTGACCAACTGCAAGGTCTCGGAATCGCCTTTGCGCTCGACGATTACGGTGCCGACCCGGTGTCGTTCAGCCTGTTCCGTGACTTCTTCTTCGATGCCGTGAAGATCGACGGCCAGTTCGTCCGCCAGGTCAGCTCCGATTCGGACAATCAATCTGTGGTCCGGTCGCTGATCGCGCTCGCCCGTGAGTTCGACATGCTGATCGTGGCCGAATCGGTCGAGACCGAGGACGATGCCCGCTTTCTGGTCGAGGCGGGCGTCGATGCCCTGCAGGGCTATCTGTTTGGCGCGCCCAGCGTCAAACCACCCTGGCAGACGGACAGCGAACGCCGTACAGCCTGAACCTGCCTCTCACGTCGGATGATCCGTGCCGATGCTGCAAAGCTACCGGTTGCTGCATCTGCAGCGTTGCGCTATTGCCAGTGTCAGAGCGGAGATGATTGGGCGCTCTGGGGACCTTGTGAGGATCCCGAATGCGTCAAATACGTTCCGCTGACCCTGACGGCAGAGGACTGACCACATGACAAACGTAGTAATAGCATCGGCGGCGCGGACGGGCGTCGGCAGTTTTGGCGGCTCATTTGCCAACACACCTGCACATGATCTTGGCGCGGCTGTGCTGGAAGCCGTGGTCGAGCGCGCGGGCGTCGACAAGGGCGAGGTCAGCGAGACCATCTTGGGTCAGGTCCTGACTGCGGCTCAGGGTCAGAACCCAGCCCGGCAGGCGCATATCAATGCCGGACTGCCACAGGAAAGCGCAGCCTGGGGAATCAATCAGGTCTGCGGTTCGGGCTTGCGGGCCGTGGCGCTTGGCGCGCAGCACATCCAGTTGGGCGACGCCGAGATCGTGGCCGCGGGCGGACAGGAAAACATGACGCTCAGCCCCCATGCCGCTGCCTTGCGGGCAGGCCAAAAGATGGGCGACATGAAATATATCGATACCATGATCCGCGACGGGTTGTGGGACGCCTTCAACGGCTATCACATGGGCCAGACCGCCGAAAACGTCGCTGAGAAATGGCAGATCAGCCGCGACATGCAGGACGAGTTCGCCGTGGCCAGCCAGAATAAGGCCGAAGCCGCCCAGAAAGCGGGCAAGTTCGCCGATGAAATCACCGCCTTTACCATTAAGACCCGCAAGGGCGACATCGTGATGGACAGCGACGAATACGTCCGCCACGGCGCGACCATGGAAGCCATGGCCAAGCTGCGTCCGGCCTTCGCCAAGGACGGCTCGGTCACTGCTGCCAACGCATCCGGTCTGAACGATGGCGCGGCAGCGACCCTGCTAATGTCGGCAGACAATGCCGAAAAGCGCGGCATCGAGCCGCTGGCGCGAATTGCGTCCTATGCCACCGCCGGTCTGGACCCGTCGATCATGGGCGTCGGTCCGATCTATGCCTCGCGCAAGGCGCTGGAAAAAGCGGGCTGGTCGGTGGACGACCTTGACCTGGTCGAGGCCAACGAAGCCTTTGCCGCACAGGCCTGCGCCGTGAATAAGGACATGGGTTGGGACCCGTCAATCGTGAACGTGAACGGCGGCGCGATCGCAATCGGCCACCCGATCGGTGCATCGGGCTGCCGGGTGCTGAACACGCTGCTCTTCGAAATGAAGCGTCGGGACGCCAAGAAAGGCCTCGCCACGCTGTGCATTGGCGGCGGGATGGGTGTCGCCCTCTGCGTCGAGCGGGATTGAGCGGCGTCAATCAGGACCGAATAGGGCGCTTTTGGGCGCCCTTTTCTTTGCGATCCAATCGGTACGCTGGACCTGCGACAGAATAGACACGTCAAAAGACAACAAAACGGCAGCAATATAATTGCGCATCCCGGATCAGGGCAGTAACAACATTACCAAGGTCAGAATAATCTGGAGGACCCCTCAATGGCACGAACGGCACTCGTCACCGGTGGCTCACGCGGCATCGGCGCAGCAATTTCCAAGGCTCTGAAAGCGGAAGGCTGCAATGTCGCCGCCACCTTCGCCGGCAATGAAGAAGCGGCCGCCGCCTTCACCGCCGAAACCGGCATCGCCACCTACAAATGGAACGTCGCCGATTACGACGAATCGAAGGCCGGCATCGAAAAGGTCGAGGCCGATCTGGGGCCGATCGACATCGTGGTGGCCAATGCGGGCATCACCAAGGACGCACCGTTCCACAAGATGACACCGGAACAGTGGCATCAGGTGATCGACACCAACCTCACCGGTGTCTTCAACACTGTCCACCCGGTCTGGCCGGGCATGCGCGAGCGCAAATTCGGCCGTGTCATCGTGATCAGCTCGATCAACGGCCAAAAGGGCCAGTTCGCGCAGGCGAATTATGCCGCGACCAAAGCTGGTGATCTGGGCATCGTCAAATCGCTGGCTCAGGAAGGCGCGCGGGCCGGCATCACGGCCAACGCGGTCTGCCCCGGCTATATCGCGACCGAAATGGTGATGGCAGTGCCTGAGAAGGTGCGCGACTCGATCATCAGCCAGATTCCCGCAGGTCGCCTGGGCGAACCGGAAGAGATCGCGCGTTGCGTCGCGTTCCTGGCCTCTGACGAATCAGGCTTTGTCAACGGCTCGACCATCTCAGCCAACGGCGCACAGTTCTTCGTCTGAATAAACGAAAGAGGGCCGGTCGACGTGACCGGCCCTCACCTTCATCCCGTAAGAACGCGCGCGCTGCTTCAGCGGGAACCTGTCAGCCAATGCCAGAACGACCTGAGAGCTTTCGAACGCTCTTCATGCGCCTTGAGAAATGCTCGGTGTGCAGCGGGATTTGTCGTCACTTCGATCATCCTGGCCTCCTGTCAGAAAAGTTTCGTTTGACTTGACCCAAATATGATCGTTGCATTTCATTTGCACAAACAAGACATTCTGCAGCATCACACAAGATATTCTTAACCGACCATGCCGGATCGCCTGCCCCCTCTGACCGCCCTGCGTGCGTTTGATGCCGCCGTAAGGCACATGTCTTTTGCCAAGGCAGCCGAGGAACTGAATGTCACCCCGGCGGCGCTGTCCTTTCAGATCAAGTCGCTGGAAGAGCAACTGGGCCAACCGGTTTTCCGGCGCCTGAACCGCGCCGTGAAACTGACCGACGCCGGACGCACCCTGGCCCCCGGCACCGCCGACGGGTTCGCTGCCCTACAGACCGCGTGGCAGGCCACAAGGCGGCTGCAGGACAACAACACAACGTTGACGGTGACCGCTGGCCCCGCCCTGACAGCCAAATGGTTGGCGCCGCGGCTTTATGACTTTGCCCGTGAACATCCCGAGATCGATCTGAGGTTCTCGGCCACCTTGCGTGTTGTGAACCTGGAACGTGACGACGTGGATGTGGCGATCCGGTTTGGATACGGCCCGGACGAGGGGCTGTATTCGGTGCCTGTGCGAAAAGAATGGCTGACACCTGTCATGACGCCGGAACTGGCGGCGCAATTCCCGACCCCCGAAAGCCTGACAGACGCACCGTTGATCCATGACGATTCGATCGGTTTTCTGAAACCGCCAGCGGATTGGCCAACGTGGTTTCGGGCGGTTGGGATCGATTTCACGCCGACCCATGGCGCGCATTTTTCCAACGCCGATCACGCCGTCGATGCCGCGCTGGCCGGGATCGGGGTTGCTTTGGGTCGCCGCGCCATGATCCTCAAGGACATGATCGAGGGCCGCCTTGTCGCTCCGTTCAAAATCGCCATTGAAACCGCAGGCCATTTCCGATTCCTGTGCCTGCCCGGAGCGGAAATGCGCCCGCAGATTGCCGCGTTCCGGGATTGGTTTGTCACCGAGATCGAAAAAACCGCCCATGTCTCGGACGCATTCAAGATCGTTCCTGTCGAGGATATCCCCCCTGCATGACCAAACACCGCGCCACCGCCATTGGATTTGTCGCCGTCCTGTTATGGTCGCTGCTGGCCCTGTTCACGGTTGGGTCGGCGCCGACCCCACCTCTATTGATGAACGCGATCTGCTTCACGATCGGCGGCACGCTCGGGCTGATCTGGACCGGGTGTTCCGGCGGGTTCGGCAGGTTGCAGACAGTGCCGCCAAAGGTCTTCCTGTTCGGCGCGGTTGGCCTGTTTGGGTATCACGCGCTCTATTTTTCGGCCTTGCGGCTGGCGCCGGCGGCTCAGGCGGGGCTGATCGCCTATATGTGGCCGCTACTGATCGTTTTGTTTTCCGGCCTGCTGCCCGGTGAACAACTACGTCCGGGCCACCTGCTGGGTGCCCTGATCGGCTTTGCCGGCGCGGCGCTGATCATCGCAAGCGGGACCGGCTCCGGGTTTCAGGCAGAGTATCTGGCGGGCTACGGGCTGGCCTTTCTCTGCGCACTCACCTGGTCGGGATATTCGGTGCTGTCCCGGCGCCTGGGCGACACGCCCACGAGTTCGGTTGCGGTGTTTTGCGTGATTACCGCCATCGCGTCTTGGGGGCTACATTTTGCACTTGAGGATACCGTCTGGCCACAGAGCACCATCGGCTGGCTGTCAGTGGCAGCGCTCGGCCTCGGGCCCGTGGGACTGGCATTTTATGTCTGGGATATCGGAATCAAGCGCGGCGATATCCAACTACTCGGCACCAGCTCTTATGCTGCGCCGATCCTATCTACCGCCGTCCTTGTGTTAACCGGGATTGCCGAGCCGACTTGGGCTCTGGCAATCGCGGCCGCACTGGTCACTGGCGGAGCCTTGATTGCGGCGCGCGCCAGTCTCTCCGCTTAGGCGGACAGCCGTTCAATCTCTTCCTTGAGCTTCAGTTTCTTTTTCTTCAGTTGAGACAGGTGGAGCCCGTCACTTCCTGGTGCACGCTGCGCTTCTTCGACTTCATGACTGAGATGTTCATGCTTCTTCTTCAGTTCGGTCAGGTGCGCACTCAGGCTCATAGCAATCCTCCTCTGAATAAGTTGCCGAACGATTTGAACATATCCTTTCGCGTCTGTCACGCTGCAGGCGCACGGTTTTTATCAGGAATTGCGCGCTTTCGCCGATCTTCGCCTATGGCCAGCGCAAGGCCGTGCCGTTGCGCAGCACATCCTGTATCTCGGGACGGTAACTTTCGGCATCGCGCTCATGCCGCGCACCCGCGTGCAGAATCAGCGGGGCGAGCAGGCGGAAGTCGGCCCTGCCCCCTTTGCGGGCACGTAAGATAACCAGATCTGGGTGCCGTCCGGTGCGGGCAGCCAGCGGCAATACCTCGAGCGAACCCAACCGGCCCTCGCAGGCGGACACCATGTCCGGCAACCGCTCAACCCGTTGAATCATATGCAGATACCCGCGCGATCTCAGACGACGCGCGGCTGTATCTATCCAGAGGGTGAGCGGTGTTTCCTCACCCAGCGCCCTGCGGCGTCCCGCATCACGCGCGGGACAGTGGGCACCGCCCCGGAAATAGGGCGGGTTGGCAAGCAGATGGTCGAATTGGCGTTTGCGCAGGGGCGCAGGCAGATTGGCCAGATCACTCTCGATCACCTCCAGCGCGACACCGTTATGCGCGGCATTGCGCCGCGCCAGATCAGCATAGGCGGGCTGAATTTCGACGCCGCTCAGCACCAGATCGGGCACCCTTGTGGCCAGCGAGAGAATCGCCGCGCCCGCCCCACAGCCCAGTTCAAGAACCGCCTGTCCCGACTGCGCCGGAACGCTGGCCGCCAGAAACACCGGATCGACTCCAGCGCGGTAACCGTTATGTGGTTGAAAAAGATGAAACTTCCCGCCCAAAAAGGCGTCACAGCTCAGCTCCTGCTCGGTGAAACGGGTCATTTTCCCAGCGGGATTTCGTTGTCCTGCATCACGCGAATCGCGCGGTCGTAATCCCCCTCGCGCACCATCATCCGGCGCGGGAAAATGCCGATGCCGCCTTCGAGGATGCTCATGTTTACGTCCATCTGAAAGCAGTCTATACCCTCGCCCTCAAGAAGGGCGGTTGCGAAAGCCATGATGGTCGGATCGGTGCTGCGCAGAAGTTCTTTCATGGAGCAGGATGTAAGGGCAAGGTGAGACCAATGTCGAGCCTTGCAACGGGGGTGTGATGGACAGCGCCACGATCTCGAAGCCGCATGAGCGGTTGGCCGAATTGCTGGAAACCGAGATGGAAGGGGTGAACACCCTGATCCAGACGCGGATGGCGTCGCGTCATGCGCCGCGCATCCCCGAGGTCACCGCGCATCTGGTCGAAGCAGGTGGCAAGCGCCTGCGCCCTATGCTGACACTGGCGGCGGCGCGGCTGTTTGGCTATCCCGGAGACCATCACATCAAGCTGGCCGCAACGGTGGAGTTCATCCATACTGCGACGCTGCTGCATGACGACGTGGTCGATGAAAGCGGCCAGCGGCGCGGGCGCCCGACCGCCAATTTGCTATGGGACAACAAAAGCTCGGTTCTGGTAGGCGATTACCTGTTTGCGCGCAGTTTCCAGTTGATGGTTGAGACCGAGTCGCTGCGGGTTCTGGACATCCTCGCCAATGCAGCCGCCACCATCGCCGAGGGCGAAGTGCTGCAGATGACGGCGGCCAGCAATCTGGCCACCGACGAAGATGTCTATCTGCAGGTAGTGCGCGGCAAGACCGCGGCGCTGTTCTCGGCGGCGACCGAGGTGGGCGGCGTGATCTCAGGCGCGCCGGAAGCGCAGGTAAAGGCGCTTTTCAACTTTGGCGATGCGTTGGGCGTGGCCTTCCAGATCGCCGACGATCTACTGGACTACCAGGGTGATGCCAAAGCGACCGGCAAGAATGTCGGGGACGATTTCCGCGAGCGCAAGCTGACGCTGCCGGTAATCAAGGCCGTGGCGCAAGCTACCGAAGAGGAACGCGCCTTCTGGCAGCGCACCATCGAACGGGGCCGTCAGTCAGAAGGCGACCTGGAGCACGCGCTGGCGTTGATGGGCAAATACGGCACGTTCGAATCGACCCGCATTGATGCAAACCGCTGGGCGGACAAGGCCAAGACCGCGCTGGACGTGTTGCCGGATCATGAGATCCGCCACCTGTTGAGCGATCTGACCGACTACGTCGTCTCGCGGCTCAACTGAGTTCAACCGCGCGGCACCACCAGTTGGGATGCGCCGCGCCGATCTCATAGGCTGCTGAATGGGCAGCTTTCATGGTGGGATAGAGCGCAATGCAGGTCGACCCGGACCCGGACATGCGGGCTAGCAGGGCACGGGTGGTCGATCTCAATTCATCAAGGACCTGCGCGATCTCGGGCGCTACGCCCACAGCCGGCATCTCCAGATCGTTGCGTTGAGCCCCAAGCCAAAGGGCGCACCCTTCAACTGTTTCAAACTCCGGCAGATCGGTCGGCATTGACGGGTTCTCGCGTGAGACAAGCGCTGCGAACACCGGACCGGTGGGCACCGGAACCCCGGGATTGACCAACACCGCCGGCAGGGGAGGCAGTCTGAGGGACGTGACCTGTTCGCCAATACCCTGCATCCGCGCGGCCTTTGCCGCCATGCAGACGGGGACGTCCGCCCCCAGTGACACTGTCAGTTCCGGCGTAATACCTACCCCTAGACTAGACAAAGCCAGAATTGTCGCGGCTGCATCCGACGAGCCGCTCCCGATCCCTGCGCCATGCGGCAGAACCTTGTCGAGACGCACAACCCCCTTCCAACCGACCGCCTGCGCCGCCTTCCAGACCAGATTGCGCTCATCCGCAGGAACTCCCTGGGCGTGTTCACCAGTGACCTCGATTGACAGCTCCGGTCCCGGCCTAAATTCCAGATGATCGCCAATATCCGCAAACGCAACCAGCGAATCCAGCAGGTGATAACCGTCGTCGCGCTGGCCGGTCACATGCAGGGTCAGGTTGATCTTGGCGGGGGCGAAGGCCCTAACCGTCATTGGCCACTTGCAGCGGCTTGGCGCCCTCTTCGGACAGAACCGCGTCCAGACCCAGCTCGATCTTGCGCCGGATGCGTTCGGGGTCGGCTTCGCCGTCGGTATCGGCGGGGTCGATGAAGGACAGCGCGCGTTTCCACTGGAACTCAGCCTCTCGCGTGCGGCCGACCGCCCAATAGACATCGCCCAGGTGATCGTTGACGACCGGGTCGATGGGCATCAACTCCACTGCCGTTTCCATATGGCCAACCGCCTCGTCATAGCGGCCCAGGCGGAAAAGGACCCAGCCCAGACTGTCGACGATGTAGCCGCTGTCGGGGCGCCCGGCAACGGCACGCTGGATCATGTCAAGTGCCTCATCCAGTTTGGTTTGCTTCTCGACCAGCGAATAGCCCAGATAGTTCAGCACTTGCGGCTGATCGGGATTCAGTTCCAGCGCCTTGCGAAAATCCGCCTCGGCTTCGTCCCAGTGATCGAGCCGCTCATGCGAAATCCCGCGCGCATAGAGAACGAACCAGAGCCCCGGATCGTCGGCTTCGGTCAGGTCCAGCGACCGGTCATAAGCTGCCACTGCGGCCTCGTACTTCTCTTCCTGCCGCAACAGATCGCCCAGCGAGGAAAACACCATCGGCTGATCCGGGTAATCGACCGAGAGCTGCTCCAACACCTCGATCGCCGCATCGGGTTTGGCCGAACGACGCAAAGCCTCGGCGCGGCCCAGTTCGGCGGCGTGGTGGTCGGGGCTGTCCGAGGGCACTTTCTTGTACAGTTCGACGGCCAGATCGAGCTGGCCCAGATCCTCGAGTAGATCGGCCGACAGCAGCAGCGCGTCGATGTGGCCGGGGCGCAGATAGGTAGCCGTGCGGATATAGATCAGCGCATAGTCGTCTGCGGCCTCGCCATTGAGCGCCGCCCCGATGGTGAAGAACACCTCGGCCATACCCTCTTTGGCGTTGCGCGCCATCGAGAAGGGCAGCCGCTCGCCCGCTTCAAGCCTTTCGATCACGTGATCCAGGCCGGGATCGGTACGGGCCCCGAACACCTCCGCCAGCATCATCAGCGCGTCTTCATTGCGGTCAAGCTGCGACAGGATCTCGGCCCGCGCGATCGCTGCGCGGCGCGAAATGGTGGTCAACTGACCGTCATTGCCCGAGAACAGGGCTTCGGCCCCTTCGAAATCCCCGACCGATGCAAGCGCCAGCGCCTTGTGATAGAGCGCAAACCCCTTCAGGCCCTCCTGCGCCGCCACCTCGTCGAATTGCGCAAGCGCCTTCGCAGCAGCGCCGGTGCCCAGATGCGCCCAGCCCGCCAGCAAGCCGTCGATCAGCGGGCCGACGCCCAGCTTCTCGGGTTCACGCGCCAGCAGTGTTTGGTAATCCTCATCGGCGATCAGCCCGGCTACGGCGGCCATATGAGCCGACTGGCTGCGCAGGCCCGCCTCTTCGATCTGCTGCGCCACGGGCAGCGCGCCATCCACATCTCCTAGCGCGAGTTTCGACTGGACGACCCGTTCCATCAATGCGGGGTTCTGGGCGTCTTCGGACAGAGCGCGGCTGTAATAGCGCGCGGCAATCTCGAAGTCTTTTTCATAGACCGCCTGGCGTCCGGCGAGGTATGCGCCTGCGCCCGAATCGGCCAGAAGCCCCTGCGATGCCATCAGGGTCAACGCGATGGCGGCACCTGCCGCCGGTCGAAGGATGGAAAACACGAAACCGCCTGCCTTTTATCGTTGTTCGGCAGACAAGCTAAGCAGTCGCGACGCAAGAGGCAATGGCGCACGCTTCACGAGCGCGCCATTGCCCGGGTTTCTGCCTACATATTGGGATAATTCGGCCCATCACCGCCCTGCGGTGTGGTCCAGTTGATATTCTGGCTCGGGTCCTTGATGTCGCAAGTCTTGCAATGCACGCAGTTCTGGAAGTTGATCACAAAGCGCGCATCCTTGCCCTCTTCCTCGACCACTTCATAAACTCCGGCGGGGCAATAGCGCTGCGCCGGTTCTGCAAATTTCGGCAAGTTGACCGAAAGCGGCACATTGGGGTCGAGCAATTGCAGGTGGCAGGGCTGACTTTCCTCGTGGTTGGTCATCGCGAACGATACGTTGGTCAACCGGTCGAAGGACAGCTTGCCATCGGGCTTGGGATAGTCGATCGGCTTGTGCTTGCTGGCCTCTTCGGTCACCGCCGCATCGGTCTTGCCGTGCTTGAGCGTGCCGAACAACGAGAATCCAACCGAGTTGGTCCACATGTCCAGCCCGCCCAGCGCCAGCGAGGGCAGCAGACCCCATTTCGACCACATCGGCTTGACGTTGCGCACCTTCTTGAGGTCCTTGCCGATGGCGCCATCGCGTACGTCGGTCTCATAGGCCGACAGCTCGTCACCCAACCGCTCTGCCTTGATCGCGTCGAACGCCGCCTCGGCCGCCGCCTTACCGCTGAGCATCGCGTTGTGGTTGCCCTTGATGCGAGGCACATTTACCATGCCTGCCGAACAGCCCAGCAGCGCCACACCGGGCGCGACCAGCTTGGGCATCGACTGCAGCCCGCCTTCAGTGATCGCCCGCGCGCCGTAAGCTACGCGCTTGCCGCCTTTCAGCAACTCGGCCACCATCGGATGGTGCTTGAAACGCTGGAATTCCATGTAGGGGAACAGGTAGGGGTTCTTGTAGTTCAGGTGAACGACGAAGCCCACATAGACCTGGTTGTTGTCCAGGTGATAGATGAACGAGCCGCCCCCGGCATTGCTGCCCAGCGGCCAGCCCATCGTGTGGGTGACCGTGCCCTCTTTGTGCTTGGCCGGGTCAATCTCCCAGATTTCCTTCATGCCGACGCCGTATTTCTGCGGCTCCTTCCCGGCTTGCAGGTCGTATTTCGCGATCACTTCCTTGCTGAGCGAGCCTCGCACGCCCTCACCCAGGAAGACATATTTGCCGTGCAGTTCCATGCCCGGCTCATAGCCCGGCCCCGGCGTGCCGTCGGGGTTCTTGCCGAACTCACCGGCAACCACGCCCTTCACTTCGCCATTGTCACCATAGACAACTTCCGAGCACGCCATGCCGGGGAAGATCTCGACACCCATCTCTTCGGCCTGTTCGGCCATCCAGCGGCAGACATTGCCCATCGAGACGATGTAGTTGCCGTGGTTGTTCATCAGCTTCGGCATCGGCCAGTTCGGCACACGGAGTTTACCCGCTTCACCCAGCATGTAGAAATTGTCTTCTTCCACCGGCACGTTCAACGGTGCGCCTTTTTCCTTCCAGTCGGGGATCAGCGCGTCCAGGCCACAGGGATCAAGCACCGCGCCCGACAGGATATGCGCGCCCACTTCCGAGCCCTTTTCCAGGACAACGACATCCAGGTCCGCATCCAGCTGTTTCAGGCGTATTGCCGCCGACAGACCCGCAGGGCCCGCGCCGACGATCACCACGTCATATTCCATCGCTTCGCGTTCAATCTCGGCCATAGCGGACTCCTTGGTTCCTGTCCGAACTCGCCCCTCGGGCGCAACTTTGATTCGAGGCTGATTACCTGTCAAAGGACCATCGGGTCAATCAGAACACGGCGTAACACCTCAGCAATGCGGCAAATTCAGACATCCGGGCGATCACCAAGCAAATATCGGGGCCCGGTTCCCTTGGTCTGCGCGATATCGTCACGGTTATACAGCTTGCATTTCGGCAAGCTCAGGCACCCGCAACCGATGCAACCATCCAGATTGTCGCGCAAGCGCAGCAAGGTATCGATTCGCGCATCAAGGTACCCCCGTAGCGCGGCCCCGATCTGCGCCCAATCCTTGGGCGTGGGGGTGCGGTTGTTGGGCAGGCTTGCCAGAACCTCGCGAATCTCTGGCAATGACAACCCGAATTGCTGCGCAATCATGATAAAGCTGAGCCTGCGGATATCGGCGCGCTGATAGCGGCGCTGCCCGCCTGCATTGCGCCAGGGCTTCAGCAGGCCCTGCGCCTCGTAATAGCGAATGGCCGACACCGCCAGCCCCGTACGCCCGGCAAGTGCTCCGATCGGCAACCCTTCTGATACTGCCATTCTGTTCACCCCAAATAGCTTGACCTCAAGCTAGGTTTAGAAAATAAAATGGACCGTGGCAATGAAATTCAATGGAGCTCGCAGATGACCGCCACCCTTGAACACACCAATTTCACCGTCGCCGATCCAAAGGCCACCGCCGCTTGGATGGAGGCCGTATTCGGCTGGAAAATCCGCTGGGAGGGCGCCGCGATAGATAGCGGATATACGGTGCATGTCGGCACCGGATCCAGCTATTTGGCGCTTTATACCCCGCCACGCGCGTCGCCCTCAGGCGAGCGCAGCTATGACGTGATCGGCGGACTGAACCATGTCGGCATCGTCGTCGAAGATCTGGACGCAATCGAGGCACGCGTCATCAAAGCAGGCTTCACACCCAAATCCCACGCGGATTACGAACCGGGCAAGCGGTTCTACTTCGACGATGACAACGGCGTCGAGTTTGAGGTCGTGTCCTACAAATAGGCTGCAATCCGCCCGCAACCGGGCATTGCGCCCTTGCAATCCACCCCCGGTTTGGGTCAGGTAAACGCTGACCCTTCCTGTCGCCCCGGCGCTCTGCGCGGCGGGGCGACTCAATTTGTAGCGTGCGGGCAAGACGACCATGGAAAAAATCCCGATGACACCAGCCGGGTACGCCGCGCTGGAAAGTGAACTCAAGCAGCTCAAATCCGTTGAGCGTCCGGCCATCATCAAAGCCATCGCAGAAGCCCGCGAACATGGCGACCTGTCGGAGAATGCCGAATACCATTCCGCTCGCGAAAAGCAGTCCTTTATCGAGGGCCGCATCAAGGAACTTGAAGGTGTGCTGTCGCTTGCCGATGTGATCGACCCGGCCAAATTGAACGGCGCGATCAAGTTCGGCGCGACGGTCACGCTGGTGGACGAAGACACCGACGAGGAAAAGACATGGCAGATCGTCGGCGAGCATGAGGCCAATATCGAGGCCGGCTTGCTGAACATCCGCTCGCCCATCGCCCGCGCCCTGATCGGCAAGGAAGAGGGCGACAGCGTCGAGGTCCGCACCCCGGGCGGCGAGCGGGCCTACGAGGTTCTCAAAGTCGCCTACGCCTGACGGAGCGCTCTCATGACCGGCAAGACACCCGGCGCCGACAAGTCACGTCCGACCCCGTTGGGGATCTATGACCGACCGCCGCAGCGGCCCTCGGTCTCGGGGATCGAGATTGCCGCGCTGGCGCTCAGCATCGCCTGGCTGACGATCTCGGTGATCTTCTTTGTGGTAATTCCGACAGATGGCGCAAATGCTGGCGGTGTCAGCATGTTTGTCACCATGCTGGCGATCTTCATGCCTGTGGCGATGATCTGGGTGGCCGCGATGACGGCACGGGCAAGCCGGGTGATGCGCGAGGAAAGCCAGCGCCTGCAGGCCGCGATCGACGCAATCCGCAATGCCTATGTCAGCCAGCAGCAGAACGCCGCAATCAGTTCCGAGCCTTCGGTAACGCGCAAACTGGATGAAATCGTCAAGACCGCAAAGAAGACCGAAACCACGCTGGCGACCTTCTCGACCAAGCGGCGGGCCTCGGACCCGACCGAGCCCGAACCCGAGGCGGAACCCGCCTCGACCGAGACCGAGGATCAGGCGACGCTGGCCCTCGGCAACTCCCCGGAGGATCTGAGACCTCCGCTGCCGCGCGGTGATTTCATCCACGCGCTGAATTTCCCCGAAAGCGCCGACGACACGGCAGGTTTTTCCGCGCTCCGGCGCGCCTTGAAAAATCGCCAATCCGCTCAGCTGATCCAGGCCGCGCAGGATGTTCTGACCCTGCTCAGCCAGGAGGGGATCTATATGGACGATTTGCGCCCCGACATGGCCCGGCCCGAAATCTGGCGGCAGTTTGCGCAAGGCACACGGGGCCGCGCGGTGGCCTCTCTTGGTGGCGTGCGCGATCGGTCGTCGCTGGCGCTGACTTCGGGGCGGATGAAGCAGGACCCGATCTTTCGCGACGCTGCGCATCACTTCCTGCGCCGCTTCGACCAGATGTTCACCGAGTTCGAACCGGACGCGAGCGATGCGGAAATCTCGGCGCTGAGCGATACCCGCACCTCACGGGCTTTCATGCTGCTGGGACGTGTTGCGGGGACCTTCGACTGAGGCGCAAACCGACAATTGGAAACCGGTTATTAGACCAATTTGCGTAGCCCGCTAGAGGCCGAAGCTGGCGTAAGGAATGTATCTCACCGCGTCGCCCGGTATGATGTGGCAGGCCCCGTCGTCCAATACCACAAGCCCCTCTGCCCAGCTCAACCCGCTGATCCGCCCCGACCCTTCCGAAGCAAAGACCTCGACCCGGCCCTCCCGAACCCGAGCGCGCAGATATTCGCGGCGGCCCGGTTTCTTGCGCTTCTCAAATGCAGCAGGCAGGTCATAGCCCTGTGGTTCCGACCACCCCGCCCCGGACAGTTGTGCCAGTGCCGGTCGGGCAAAAATCAGCGTGCAGACCAGTGCCGCAACCGGATTTCCGGGCAGGCCAAAGACCGGTTTGCCCCCCCAAAGGCCCAGCGCCAGAGGCCGTCCGGGTTTGATCGCGATGCGCCATTCCTGCATCGCGCCCGCTTCGCGCAGGAGCGCGGACATATGGTCCTCATCCCCGTCCGAGGCGCCGCCACTGGTCAGGATCGCATCAGCCGCCTTCGCGGTCGCGTCCAGACGCTGTTTCAGGGCCGCGCGATCATCGCCTACCCGACCCATATCCACCGGCTCATGCCCGAAGGCGCGCAGGGCGGCCAACAGCATGGGGCGGTTGGCGTCATAGATCCCGTCGCGTCCGGCATCCTCGCCGGGGTCGGTCAACTCGTCGCCGGTGGACAGAACCGCCACTTTCAGCGGTTTTCGCACGCGCAGGTGTGCGATCCCGACAGCCGTGGCCAGCGCCAAATCGGCGGCACTCAGCACGCGACCCGCCGCCAGCACGATGTCGCCCTGCGCCACATCCTCGCCTGCCTGCCGCGCGTTCGCGCCTGTCTTAAGCGGCCCGTTCAGGGCAATCCTGCCCGGCTCGACGGTAACATCCTCCTGTAGAGCGATGGTGTCGACCCCTTCGGGCAGCGTGGCCCCGGTCAGCACACGGATCGCATGGCCTGCGGGCACCGTCCCCCCGAACGACGCACCTGCCGCTGAGCGCCCCTCGACCAGTGGCAGCACATGCACGCCCTCGGGCAGTCCACCCGAGAACCCATAGCCGTCCACCGCAGTGTTCGGCTGTGGCGGGTTGGCGCGCAGGGCGACGCAACCCTCGGCCAGGACGCGACCCAACCCCTCGATGACCGGTATCTCTTCGATGGGCGCGACAGGGCTGAGCCGGTCGTGCAAAAGCGCCAGAGCCTCGTCGACCGGTGTCCAGGTCACTCCGGCAGGCAGCGAGAAGCAGTCGTTGCGCAGCGGTGGGGGCATTATCGTGCTCCGGTTCTGATCCACACCCAATATCCACCCCTCCTCTGGTGCATCTACCGTCAGCCTCTGAGCCAGCGCGTTTAACGGCAACCCCGCAATGTGCCGCACGACACGTTCAACCTGCCAGGCGTCCTTGATCCTGTCCGTCGGAGAGGCACCAAGCGTCAGCGAGGGCCAGATTTCGACAAAGGCAACGGGTTTGTCCAGCGCCTCGAACGGCCAGACCGCGATTTGCGCGGCGAACCGATGGCGCAGCCGGGCCAGCACCGGCAGCCCCATCATCACCTGCCCGCCGACCGCGCCCGCCCCCGACATCTGCCAGCAGGTGAAGCTGCCCTTTGCCAGGTGCTCGACCGCGCGGCGATCGGGAAACGGGTTTTCGTAACCCTGCTTGTTGCGCGGCAAACCCGTGACATCGCGTTTCAGGCCATTGCCCCAGAACGGCCCCTGCCCGCCAAATCCCCGGTTGATCTGCCCAGCCAGATCAAAGCGGTTGTTGCGATCCGGTGCATCCTCGATCCGGTCCGCAAACCAGTCCCAGAGGATCAGCGGATCGTCGGTGCCGGTGACCGCCCGCGCGAAGCCCACCGGATAGCCAAACGGGAAATCGAAGCCCAGCATCAGGCGGCGACCGGCATCAAGCTCCTCCGCGATGAGGTCCGCCAGCCAGCGCTCGGCCAAGCCCCGGTTGCGGAGGTAAACCGGGGTCTCATGGGTCCCATTGCGGGCAACGCAGGCCCAGATTGCATCCTTGCGTGGTTTTTGCCCGGTATCGCTGCCGCCGGACCAATCGACCATGGCAATGGTCTGGAACGGTGTCACAAATCCACCTCGGACAGGATGAAATCGGCGATAGCGCTGGTATCTCCCAGTTCGAATACCGGTCGGTCGATGGTCAGGGCACAATCGCTCGCCACCGCCCGGATGCTGGGATCATCCGGCGCGATCAGGTCGTTGCCCGCCTCGGCCCGGAACGCCTCGATCTTGGGGTGCGGTTCGCGTTTGTAACCCTCGATCAGCACCAAATCGACCGGCGAGAGTCGCGCCAGCAGGTCCGACAATGCGGGCTCGGGCGCGCCGCGCAACTCCTGCATCAGCGCAACGCGATGGCCCGAGGCCAGCAAAACCTCCTGTGCGCCCGCCACGCGGTGGCGATAGCTGTCGCGCCCGGGCTGATCCACATCGAAGGCATGGTGGGCGTGTTTGATAGTCGAGACCGAATGGCCACGGTCGGTGATCTCGGCCACCAGCCGCTCCATCAGCCCGGTCTTGCCGGCGTTTTTCCAGCCGGTGACACCATAAATCTTCATCCGTGCTCCAGCATCGCTTCGGCCCGGGCCAGATCCTCGGGCGTGTTGACGTTGAAGAAGGGATCAATGCTGCCCGTCTCGAACAGCGCCTCGCGCCCCTGATGCGCCTCGGTCCAGAGCACGACCTTGCGCAATCCGCCCGCCAGCGCCGCGCGTAAATCGTCGCGCAGCGCAACCGGCCACAGCCCGAATGTCGGCTGCCGCGCGATGCCCCGTTTCGGGTCCGGCGTCGCGGCAAGCGCCAGCGGGTGCTGCATTCCTTCGGCGGCGAGCAACAGGCGCGGAACCAAATCGCACGGAAAAAACGGCGTGTCCGCCGCTGCTGTCACGATAGTCTCCGCGCCCTGCCCGGCAGCCCAGTCCATCCCGGCCAGCACGCCCGCCAGCGGCCCGACAAAGCCATCGATACTGTCACCAAGAACCGGCAGGCCCAGCTTGGCAAACCGCGCTGGATCGCCATTGGCGTTCAGCGCCAGCCCGCTGACCTGTGGTTCCAACCGGTCGATCACCCGTTCCAGCAGGGTTGTGCCGCCCAAGGATAACAACCCCTTGTCACCACCGCCCATCCGCGTGGCCAGCCCTCCGGCCAATATAACACCAAGCGGTTGTTTCATGATGCATCGTCCCCCGCCATCACTCCGCGCTCTTTCGACGTTGTTTCTTGTCCTCATGAGGCACGGTTGAAGGATCAACGTCGCGCAGCAGCCTCTCCTCACCCGCCAGACACACAAAGCGCCGTCCGCGCATGCGGCCGATCAGGGTCAGGCCCAGTTCCCGCGCGATCTCGACTCCCCAGGCGGTAAAACCAGAGCGTGAGGCCAGGACCGGGATGCCCATCATTGCGGTCTTGATCACCATTTCCGAGGTCAGCCGCCCGGTGGTGTAGAGGATCTTGTCATCCGCCTGCACACCCTTGGACAGCATCCAACCAGCGATCTTGTCGACCGCATTGTGCCGCCCCACATCCTCCATATAGACCAGCGGGCGGTTCTGATGGCACAGAACCGTGCCGTGAATGGCGCCGGCCTCCAGATACAGCGAGGGGGTACGGTTGATCTTGGCCGCCAACTCATAGAGCCAAGAGGTGCGGACAGCGGTCTGCGGCAGGCGAACACCCTCCAGCCCCTCCATCATGTCGCCAAAGACAGTACCTACCGCACAGCCACTGGTGCGGGTCTTTTTCCTGAGCTTGTCCTCGTACGAGGTTTCGCGCTGCGTCCGGACGACAATGGTTTCAAGATCCTCGTCATAGTCCACGCCAGTGATCTCGTCATCCTCCAGCAACATGCCCTGATTGCGCAGGAATCCGAGCGCCAGATAGTCGGGATAGTCCCCGATGGTCATGGCGGTGACGATCTCCTGCGCGTTGAGGTAGATGGTCAGCGGTCGTTCCTCGACCACCAAAATGACCTCGGACGTGCCGTTCTGGTCGACGCCCTCAACGGATCGCGTCAGGCGGGCCGCCTTGGGGTCGGGGGCGATGATATAGTCCGAGACATTGTCCGATCTGGCCAATTGCAACCCTTTCGCAAGCCCGTTACTGCGGTCTGGGCCAACTTAGGATCGGATCATGGCAATCACCACCACGAAATCCTACTACTGGAGAGGTTTCCGCGACGGGTCGCCCTTTATCGTGATGGCTGTCCCCTTCGGCATGCTTTTTGGTTTGCTCGCGACCGAGTCCGGGCTGAACGTGGTACAGACCATGTCATTTTCGGCCACCGTATTTGCCGGGGCCGCGCAATTCACCGCGCTGCACCTGCTGCGCGACGATGCCCCCACTATCGTGGCGATCCTGTCTGCCTTGGCAGTCAATCTGCGGGTGGCGATGTATTCGGCCTCGCTGACGCCTTACCTGGGGGCCGCGCCGCTTTGGCAGAGGGCGTTCGCGGCCTATTTCACCATCGATCAAAGCTATGCCTGTTCGATGATGCAATTCGAGAAAGAGCCAAAGATGCGGGTACCCGAACGCATTCGCTATTTCTTTGGCGTCGTGACGCCGCTGACGCCTGCCTGGCTGGTCGCCACCTATTTGGGCGCGGTGGTGGGCACGCGCATTCCCGAAAGCTGGGGGTTGGATTTCGCCTTGCCGATCACGTTTCTGGCCATGGTCGGGCCGATGTTGCGCACCTTTTCGCATGTGGTCGCGGCGCTGGTCGCCATCATCGTCGCCTTGCTGACCACCACCGTTCCCTACAATCTCGGGCTGCTGATCGCGGGTTGTGCCGGGATGATGGCGGGCGCGCGCAGCGAATTGGTGCTTGAACGGCGGAGGGCGGCGGCATGATCAGCCTTGACTCGTCGACGATCTGGATCGTGATTGCCAGCCTGGCGGTGGGTAGTTTCGCCCTGCGCTTCGTGTTCATTGGGTTTGTCGGCGGGCGCGCCATGCCGGATTGGCTGCTCAGGCATTTGCGCTATACCGCTGCCGCGATCATTCCGGCCATGGTGGCACCCCTGGTTGTCTGGCCCAGCGCCACTGGAGGCAAACCGGACATCGCCCATATGAGCGCCGCAGCCATGGCATTGGTGGTTGGGTATGTCAGCAAAAACGTAATCTTCGGCATTCTCGCCGGGGCCGCAACGCTATACGGCCTGCTCTTTCTGGCGGGGTAACGCCTACCCTTGAACCTGCTGGTTCAGGTCGGCATTGCCCTCGGTCAGACCCTTTTGCAAGTCCTCATCGTCGTCCTCGTAATACCGGTCGGTCACCACGCCCGGTATCTGTTCGAACTGTTCCTGCAACTTGACGGGTTGATAGACCATATCGATCTGCTCGAACCCCGGCACCTGCTTCAAGAGTCGCGCCGTGGCGTTGGAACACCATGCCCCCATCACCTGGCCATTCTGCTTGGCCAGCTGCAGCGCGATCTCGGCCTGCTCCGGCGTCACTTCGACCTTTTGGCGCACCACGTGATAGGTGCTGCGGGCATGGGCGCCGCGATAGGCGCGTTCGACCGCCGGCGTGATCCCGTAGAGCACATCATTGTATTCTGGCACGATATCGGCATTGAACGATCCCGCCGGGTCAAAGATCACCCGCTCGCTGCCATTGATCATCAGCGACGAGTGGCCGCCACCACCGGTGCGGTTGTTCACCATCGTGTAGAGCGTCAGATAGGCCGGTCCTGCATCGCGGTAGGACACCGCCGCAATGGCTTGGGGATCGGCATTGGGCGCGCTTTGGGTGCAGCCGACAAGCGTCAGCGCCACCGCGCAGGCGAGAAGCGAGCGGAACAAGGGGAACTACTGCCGGATCAGGTAGCGAATACGGCCAGGAACACAAGGATCCCAAGGATCACGATAACGGTCCAGGTGGTGAACTTGACGAACCCGTCAAAGGTTGCAATCTGATCTTTGATGTCCATTTCGCCGTGTTTATGATCTGCCATGGGTCACTATCCTATTCGCGTTTTAACAGGTGGATACTGCATTCGCAGACCCGTGTCACCACATCAATCGCGTGTAGGGGTGGTCCAGCCGAAGGGGTCGCAGGCCGGATAGCCATAGCCCCAGCGCCAGGGAAGGCCAGAGCATGGCCCGCCGCCAAACCGAACCGCCAGATACATCGCCCCGGCGATATTGGCATAAGCCTGCCGCACGCTGTCCTGTGAAACGTCATATTGCTCGGACAGCGCCTGCTCCTGCCCTGCCCCGGTGGCTATCACGCAGGCGCGCAGGGCCTGATCAGCTACCAGCCGGGACTCAAAGCTCTGATCTGCCTCTACCGCGCCCGAGGCATCGTGGTAGGCGCGATCATGGGTGACGCAGCACGCCTCCCATGGCGGGGCACCGTCGAAACTTTCCTCGAAATCAGGGAAGGTTTCGGCGACCAGTTCCCAGGAACTGGACAGACCGCCCGAACAACCATCGGTCTCGAACGGGCGCAGATCGGCAGTTGCGCGAAGCTCCATCAACGTGCGATGCGCGGGCATCTCCAGCGCTTTGCCAAAGTCCTGCGCGGAGGCCGGCAGCGCCAGAAGGCAGAAACCGAAGGCGAGATTACGGGCTGTTGTCACGGTAGTTGCCCTGTGTCAGATCAACGCCCATTTCCTCGACAAACCACAAGAGCACTCGCTCGCTCGGGCCCAGGTCCTGCCGGATGCGGATCACCTCTTTGGCCAGCGCCGGTTCATCGGTGATCACGCCGTCGGCACCTAGCGAAATCATCTTGGACATTTCCAGTGGGTCGTTCACCGTCCAGACATAGAAATCCTTGCCCGCCTCCTGCACTGAGCGGATCAGGCCCGGACGCGCCATCGTGCTGCTGACCGCGACAAAATTGCCCTCAAGCCCTGCCATATCGCCAATTGCGGTCGCCGCCAGCACGCCGGTGCGCCACTCGGGACGCAATTTGAGCATCTTCTGCACCGCCTGATACTTCAGCGACATGGTGGCGATCTGGTCCTGCATACCAAGTTCTTCGACGATGGCGATCACCCGGTTTTCCAGATCCTCGTCATGGCCGTAATACTTCAGCTCGATCAGCACATTGGACTTGCCCCGAGCGGCGGCCAGAACATCGCGCAGTGTTGGGGTACGCTCGTCCGCGTAAGCCGGGTCGAACCAACTTCCGATATCGATCCCGTCCAGCTCCCCCATGGTTGCGTCCCAGATCTTCAGGTCTACGCCGGACAGCTTCATGTAGTCGCTGTCATGCATGACCACGACCACGCCGTCGGCGGTCTCCTGGACGTCAATCTCAACCCAATCGGCCTGATCCTCGATGGCTTTTTGTATCGATGCCATGGTGTTTTCCGGACGCAGACCCGCAGCCCCTCGATGCGCGATCACCGCAACCGGCTTGTCATCCTGTACCCGCGCGAGAACCGCGTTTCCGACCCATCCACCTGCGATCACCGCCAGTATCGACAGACCCGCCGCCACGATCAGCCGGCCCCGCAATCCCGTCTTACCTTGATGCGGCTGCAGATGCACCGGGTGGTCCAGATACCCGTCCAGCAGTACCGCCAGCGCCCCCAGCGCCGTGGCCGCCAGCACAAGGCCCAGTACCGACCACAACACGACCACAGCCATGCTCAGCCGCAACACAAGAGCCAGCCCACCCTCATCCGGCACTGGCATCAGCCCCAGCGCAGCGCCCGCCAGCGCCGCGATTAGCGCAGCGATCGCGGCGCGAACGATCAGCCACAGCGCCAGCCGCAGCTTGAGCGCGGTCTGTTTGCCCTGCATCAGGGACATGCTCACGGCAAAGGACGCCTTGGGGCGCATATCTTCGAACAGCACCATATGCAGCGCCAGCGCCCAGCCCGACAGGCGTCGGATCAGAACCCAGGCCAAGACGAGGCAAACAAGTCCGATCAGGCCCGCCGCAATCAGGAACGAGGGTGGCTTGAAAGTGAGATAATAGTTGATGTCATATTCCGTCAGCGCCCACCATGCGATGAACCCGGCAACGGCGGCAAACGGCATCACAAGCAGCAATACCTGCAACACCAGCCGCATCGCAAATTCCAGTAGCCGCGCCAGCTTGCGCAATACGAGCCGCAGCGCAACAGACGCCGCCTGCCAGAGATTGCCGGTCTCGACTCGCAAGCTGGCGGCCATGACGGCAAAGCCCAGTATCTCGGCCACCAGAACGATGCTCAAAACGACCACACCAACGACAAACCCTACCGGCGAGAGCAGGAAGAGCGCTATTTCCTGATCCGTCAGCGCAGATTGATGGGACAGCGAAACCGCAAGATTGATCGCAACGGCCACCCCCGGAGCGATAAGGGCAACGGTCAACAGGCGGAGGACGACATAGAGCGGCACAAAGATGCGTCGCCTTCCCCAGGCATCACGATACGCCCGCACCACCGCGGTCAAATGCGCCATTTCTGTCCCTCCGTCCGTTTGCCCTCATAGAATGGGTCAACGGCCCGGAGGGCAAGCGAAACCGCTCAACTCGCGGTGTTTTCCAGATCGGCGGCCAGACGGAACCCGATGCGATTCGCCGGTTCCTCTTCCGAGGGGATGGGCAGCGCGCGCAGCATCACGTTCAATTGGCTCACATGTTGGACCAGCTGGGTTTTTGCACCACCCGCATCGCTACCGTAGAAAGTGACAATATCGGGGTCGTAATAACCCATACCTTCGATCCGCAGCACACCGGCGTCGCCGCCGGTAAAGCCCATGGCGACCTCGTGCTTTGCATCGAGTTGTTTCTCGAAATTGCGGATATAGATGATCAGCCGCTCATAGGCCCATTGCGCCGGACTTTTTTTCTGCGCGGATTCCGGCACCGGATGCGGTCCCTGATCCATCCGCGCGGGGCTCTTGGGATCGGCATGCACTTCGTGGCAGCGCGGCAGCGCGTCACTTTCAATCGCTTCTGCCGCCGTCTCGATCTGGTCGCCCATGCCTTACCCCTTGCGCTGATAGAGCCAGGCGCCATCGGCCCGGCGGTCACGATCTACCGCTCCAATGTGGTAAAGATGGTTGAGATGCGCAACCGCTTCGACCAGCGCCAGCCCGTATTCGCCCTCGCCGATATTGCGTTTGAACAGCGGCAGAAAACAGTCCGAGGCTGGTTTCGGCACATCCAGATGACCCTTGAGCCGGTCCAGCGCGCCGTGGTGGTTGTCGATCAACTGCCGCATCCGGAAGGGCAATCCGCTGAACGGCAGCTTGTGCCCGCCCAGCGCCAGATGGCCAGGCCGGGCGAGACCGGAGAGCCGCTCGCAGCTTTCCAGCCATTCGGCCAGCGGATCGGCCATCGGCTCGGTTGGATAAACGCCGATATTGGGGCTGATGGAACTAAGGATCTGGTCGCCGGTCAGCACCAGATCCCCGTCGCGGCTCCACAGCGTTGCATGTTCGGGCGCGTGGCCGTTGCCGGTGTGAATCTCCCAGTCGCGCCCGCCGATCCGGATGTGGCCACCCTGCTTGATCCGGGTGAAACCCAGCGGCATCGGATAGACCATGTCGGCAAAGTTGAAGGGGCGCTGCGACATGCGCGCCGCAAGGATCTCCGCGTCCATCCCGGCGCTGCGGTAGAAATCGAGAGTTTCCTCGGGCCAGGTTTCCTGCACGTCCAGCGTCAGCATCCGCGCAAACAGCCAGGCGGTGCGGGTGGTGACCAGTTCCGCGCCGAACTCGGTCTGGAACCAACCGGCATTGCCGATGTGATCGGGATGGTGATGGGTGACCAGAACCCGCCGCACCGGCTTGCCCGCCAGCGGCCCGTCGATCAGCCCCTGCCAGATCGCGCGGGTCTTCTTCGACGAGAACCCGGTATCGACGATCGTCCATCCATCCCCGTCATCCAGAGCATAGACATTCACATGGTCCAGCTTCATCGGCAGCGGCAGGCGCATCCATAACACGCCGTCGGCCACCTCGATCGCATCGCCCGACGAGGGCGGGTCCTGCCACGGGTGCCGGATACCGGTTGGTGGCAATCCGTCCATCACGCGGCCAGATCGTCAGCGCTGAGTGCAAAGAGGTCGGCGGAACCGTTCTGCGCCTGCACCAGTAGACCGGTATATTCGGGCAGCAGGGCGTGGATGTAGAACCGTGCCAGCTTGGCGCGCGGTCCCTCGGGTTCGGCCAGCGCCGCAACCAGGTGGTAATGCGCGCCCAGCACCCGGGCAAAGGCCCGCAGATAAGGCAGCGCACCAGCGAAACGTTCATTCATGTCGCCCTGGGCAACCAGCCATTCGGTGGTCTCGCGCAAGGATTCCGTGGCCTCCCACACCGGACCTGCCAGTTCGGGCAGCGTGGCGCGGGCGCGTTCGGCGTGGTCCTCGATCTCATCCAGCAGACGGGCTGCGGCCTCGCCGCCATCCATCATCTTGCGGCTTACCAGATCCATCGCCTGAATGCCGCTGGTGCCCTCGTAAATCGCCGTCACGCGCACGTCGCGATAGAACTGCGCCGCGCCCGTTTCCTCGATAAAGCCCATGCCGCCATGCACCTGAACACCGGTTTCCGCCACGCAGATGCCGGTCTCGGTGCCGAAGGTCTTGGCGATCGGGGTCAGAAAGGCGGCGCGGGCGATCCAGTTCGCATCACCGGTGGCGTGACCCATGTCGATGGCCCCGGCACATGCCAGAAGAATGGCGCGCGAGGCAAAGGTATCGGCCCGCATCTCGATTAGCATGCGGCGGACATCGGCGTGATCGAGGATGGTCCCAGTCGGCGCGCTGCGGCCCTGCTTGCGTTCCTGCGCATAGGCCAGCGCGTGCTGATAGGCACCTTCGGCGATCCCGACACCCTGCCCACCAACGCCCAGGCGCGCGTTGTTCATCATGGTGAACATGGCCGCCATACCCTTGTGCGGCTCGCCCACCAGCCATCCCTTGGCACCGTCATATTGCATCACGCATGTTGGCGAGCCATGCAGGCCCAGCTTATGCTCCAGCGAGACCACGTTCAGGGTGTTCGCCACCCCGGGCGCGCCGTTTTCGTCGGGCAGGTTGCGCGGCACCAGGAATAGCGAGATGCCCTTGGTGCCCGGAGCTGCATCCGGCAGCCGTGCCAGAACCAGATGGCAGACATTTTCAGAAAAATCGTTGTCGCCCCAACTGATGAAGATCTTCTGGCCGCTCACCGCATAGGTGCCATCCCCGTTCGGTTCCGCCCGCGTGCTGAGCGCGCCGACATCGGATCCCGCCTGCGGTTCGGTCAAGTTCATGGTACCAACCCATTCGCCCGAAATCAGCTTGGGCAAGTACAGCGCCTTAAGCTCGTCGCTGGCATGGTGTTCCAGCGCCTCGATCTGGCCCTGGGTCATCAACGGCGCGATCTGCAGCGACAGGCAGGCGGCGCTCATCATCTCGTTCACGGCGGTTGCCACGGTCATCGGCAGCCCCATGCCACCAAAACCCGGATCGCTGCTGATGCCGACCCAGCCTCCCTCGGCGATCGCGTTCCAGCCGTGGCCAAAGCCCGGAGGTGTCCGCACCACGCCGTTTTCCAGCGTCGCGGGATGCAGGTCGCCTACCCGGCGCAACGGCTCCAACACGTCGCGGCACATCTTTCCAGCTTCGTTCAGGATGGCGGACACGACATCGCGGTCAGCATCGGCGAACCGGTCGGTCGCGGCGATCCCATCCAGTCCCGCAACGTTGTATAGCAGGAATTCATAGTCGGAGAGCGGTGCGGTATAGGGCATGAGAACCTCGGTCACATAGGGCGGGGCTGCCACGTCGGCAGGGCAGCGCCTAAGTCAATTCTGTATTGAACTTAGTTTTGTAAATATCTAACCGACACCCTAATGCAAGCAACCAGAACGCGGCGTCACCGACAATGATGGGCACAAAAACCGAACGTCTGAGCGCCACGCTCGCCGACATCACGCGGGCGGCCGGCATCCTGCGCTCCGGTGGTCTGGTCGCCTTTCCGACCGAAACGGTCTATGGGCTGGGCGGCAATGCGCGCAACGATGACGCGGTGGCCGCGATCTATGAGGCCAAGGGACGGCCAAGCTTCAACCCGCTGATCGCCCATCTGCCTTCGGTTGAGGCCGCAAAGCGATATGTGTCCTGGTCCGATCAGGCCGAAAGGCTGGCGCGGGCGTTCTGGCCAGGTCCGCTGACGCTGGTGCTGCCCTTGCTGGAGGGGCATGGTATATCGCCCCTCGTCACCGCCGGCCTCGACACGCTGGCAGTGCGGGTACCTGCCCATTCGGCGGCGCGCGCGTTGCTAAGCGCGTTCGACGGCCCAATTGCGGCACCCTCGGCCAATCCCTCCGGTAGGATCAGCCCGACAAGTGCCACCCATGTGCGCGCGGGGTTGGACGGCCGGATCGAGGCCATTCTGGACGACGGGCCCTGCACGGTCGGGCTGGAATCGACGATCCTGGGGCTGTTCGACCGGCCCACCCTGCTGCGACCCGGTGGAATCAGCGCTGATGAAGTCGCTGAGGTACTCGGCGCGGCCCCGCTGACCCGCAACGGGGCAGAGGCTATCACCGCGCCGGGTCAGTTGCAGTCGCACTATGCGCCATCCTCCAGTGTGCGCCTCAATGCCTTGGACCGGCGTGGCGACGAGTTATTGCTGGGCTTTGGCGACATGGATTGCGATGTGAACCTGTCGCAATCGGGCGATTTGATTGAAGCGGCGGCACGGCTTTTTGCGGCGCTGCATGAACTGGACCAGACCGGCCGGCCGATTGCAGTCGCAATGATCCCGCAGTATGGGCTTGGCGCCGCGATCAACGACCGCCTGCGTCGCGCCGCCGCGCCGCGCAATATCTAGTTCACCTCAGGCGTGCCCGGCGCTGGCCGACAGGGTCAGCGGATCGATGCCCAGCAGTTTTAGCGCCGCCTCCCATTTGCGATCATCGGCGATATCGAAGATCAGCGCCGGGTCGGCCTGAACCGTCAACCAGCCGTTTTCGCCGATCTCATCCTCCAACTGCCCCGGTCCCCAGCCGGAATATCCCAGCATCAGCAGGCTCCGCTCGGGTCCGGTGCCCTTGGCCATGTCTTCGAGAATGTCGAGCGTCGCGGTCATGCTGAATCCGTCGTCGACAGTCATCGAATGCAGGTTGGCGTCGTAGTCGGGGGAATGCAGGACAAAACCGCGCGCCGTTTCGACCGGCCCACCAAACCGCACCGGCGTGTCGTTCACCACCGGCATCTCGCAGGGAATATCCAGTTGCGTTAGCAGGGCTGCAACGCGCAGATCGGCGGGCTTGTTCACGATCAGGCCCATTGCCCCGTCTTCACCGTGACTGCAGATGAAAACAACCGAATGTTCAAAACGCGGATCACCCATGCCTGGCATGGCGATCAGCAGCTGTCCGGTAAGGTCCATCATGTTCCGGCAAATCTCCTTGCTGATTCAACAATGGCCCCGCCCGCTGCCGGACGCAAGGGCAGCGGCACGTGTGGGTTGAAATTACCGGCACTGACCTTAACGTGAGTTGGAATTTCCCCGGCGAGAGCGCATTTAGGAACCATGATGAAACACGCGTTCCCCCTCTTGTTGCTCGCCACGCTGGCAGCCACCCCGGCCCTGTCGCAAAACATGGACGATATTGTGCAGCTCGATGTGCTGGACGGGGGGCGGACCGAACGGGGCACCTATCTGAGTGCGCTGCGCCTGACCCTTGCGGATGGCTGGAAGACCTATTGGCGCGCGCCCGGCGACGCGGGGATACCGCCGCGCTTTGACTGGGGGGCGTCACGCAATCTGGGCGGGATCGACATCACCTGGCCCACACCCGAAATCCACGACCAGAACGGATTGCGCAGCATTGGCTATACCGACCAGCTTGTCTTGCCGATCGAGATCTCGCCGCGCAACGCAAACAAACCGGTGCGCCTGCGCGGCGAAATGGAGCTTGGCATCTGCAAGGATGTCTGCATCCCCAGCACGCTCGATTTCGATCACAAGCTCGATGCCGGGGCGGGCCGCCACCCCGCGATTATCGCTGCCTTCGCGCAACGCCCCTATTCCAGCAAAGAGGCCGGGGTAACTTCGGTCGCCTGCCGCCTGCAACCCACCGGTCAGGGCGTCCGCATCGAGGCACGGATCGCCATGCCATCGGCGGGTGGCACTGAGGTTGCCATATTTGAACCCGGCGATCCTGCAATTTGGGCCGCTCCATCTGATACCCGCAGACAAGGCAACACGTTGATCTCGTCATCGGAATTTGTGGGCGAGCGCAACGGCCCGATGACATTGGACCGGTCCGAGATCCGGATCACCGTGCTGGGCTCGAAACACGCGGTCGACATTCAGGGCTGCCCAGCGGCGCCCGGATGACGCAAGTTCCCAAGATCGGAGCGCTTGCCGTGGTTCTACGCGACGGCGAGGTGCTGCTGGCCAGACGCCGCAACAAGCCCGATGCCGGTCTTTGGGGCTTTCCCGGTGGTCATGTGGAATGGGGCGAGACCGCGCTTTTGGCGGCAACGCGCGAGTTGCACGAGGAAACCGGCATCCATGCCGAGCCGATCGATTACCTGACCAATCTGGACCTGTTGCAGCATGGCGAGGATGGCAATGTCGATCTGCACTACCTGCTGGTTGGCGTGGCCTGCCGCTATGTCGGCGGCACCGTTCAGGCGGCCGATGATGTCTCGGATGCGCAATGGTTCGATGTGGGCAAGGTTCTGGCAAAAGATCTGCCGATGAGTGCCCGCGTGCCAGACCTTCTACAACTGGCGCTCAGGAGCGGGTTCTGGTGAGCCGTGCCGCATAAATCGCCGAGGCCAGCCAGCTCAGTAGCAGGATCACTAGAGCACCCGCAAAGAACAGGACCAGCCCGCTACGTATTCCGCCTCCGGACGTGAAAGCCGCCAGTGGCGCGGGCAGTGCGCCGGTGACCAGCGGCCAGATCATGGTGGGTACCAACCAGCCGAGCGTTGCAACTCCGCTGCCCAAAATCGCCAGGCGGATTCGCGCGTCGGAACTGCGCAGCCCCCGGCGCAAGGCGCTGACGGGCCGCCCGACATCGCGCTGTATGGCAATCAGAGCCGGAACCAGCAGCAGCACCATAAAGACGCCAAAGCCCAGGCCATAGACCAGCGTGATCACCGTGGGTTTCAGGAACTGCGCCTGCTGCGAACCTTCATATAGAAGCGGAGTTAGTCCCAGGACTGTGGTCAGCGTGGTCAGCATCACCGGTCGCAATCGGTCCGCCGCGCCTTCGATGATCGAGGGGACAAGACCGCGCTCTTCGGCATATTGGTCGATCGTCGTGACCAGCACGATCGAATCGTTGATGATGATCCCGGTCATGCCCAGAAGGCCCACAACTGTGAACATACTCAGTGGAACTTCCCACACATAATGCCCCCAGATCGTGCCCACGAGACCAAAGGGGATCACCGCCATCACCACCACCGGCCTTGTCCAACTGCCGAAGACCCAAGCCAGCACCAGATAGATACCAGTCAGGCACAGGATCAGGCCGGTTCGTGCGTCGGTCAGGAACTCGTCTTCCTGCTCGCTCAGTCCCGCCAGCCGCCATTCGACCTGCCGCGTGCTGGCGATCTCGGGCAGGATCTCGGTGCGCAGGGCGGTCTCGATTTCCGCTGCGCGGGCCGGGTCATCTTCGGAGATGTCGCCAGTGACCGAGATCACCCGCACGCCATTCTCGCGCCGCACGGTCGAGAACCCGGTCCGCTGCTGGACAGTGACAATATCGGCGAGCGGCACATAGGTGCCCGAGGGAGACCGCATCAGCGTGCGTTCCAGAAAGTCGGCGGTCAATTCGTTCTCGGGCAGTTCCACGCGAATCTCAGCGCTGCGCGGGCCGTCGGGATAGGTGGCTGCCTCGATCCCGTTCAGTCGGTTGCGCAGCGCGCGGCCCAGCGTTTCGATGGTAAAGCCCAGCGCTTGTCCCTGCGCGGTCAGATCCAGGATCACCTCTTCCTTGTCATAGGCCAGATTGTCCTCGACGGCTGACACCTCCGGATAGCGCAGTACGGCGGCCTGCAAATCCTCGGACGCAGCTTTCAACGTGCTGACATCGGCGCCGTAGAACTGCACATCCAGCGCATCGCCGCCGGGGCCGGACCGCCAGCCGCGGAAGCTGACCACTTCGGCCAGCGGGTGGCGACGGATCTCCTCCTGCAATTCGGCAATGAACTGGAAGCTGGAATAGGGGACTTCGTCCTGGTCAAGGCGCAGGTCGGCGTCGATCAGTTCGATCGAAAGCCCGCCCAGGAGGTCGGTCTCCTTGCCCTCCATTCCCGACAGGGCACGACCGGCATTGCCGCCGATCTCGACCATGACATAGTCAACCGGATACCAGCCATATTGCCGCTCTAGCCGGTCCGAGACCGCATCCGTGGCGCGCTGCAACTCGGCCAGCATGGCCATCGTGTCGGCGCGGTTCGCCCCCTCGACCATGGCGATATTGCCGGTTACGGACCCACGTTCCGGCGCGTTGAAAAAGCGCCATTGCACATCGCCCTGAATGAACAAAGCAATCTGGCTGGCAAGCAGCACCAATGCGCCTGCGATCACGACATAGCGGGCCTGTACGACCCAACCCATCAGCGGTCTGAACCAGGTGTCGCGCACCCAGCGGAAGCCCCGGTTCACGATGCGGTTGGGTGCGTCATACCAATGCTCTTTGGCGGAATGTGCAATGGCGTGGGACATGTGGTTGGGCAGGATCAGGAAACACTCCACCAGCGAGGCGGCGAGTACTGCAATCACTGTGAAGGGGATGTCCTGTATCAACTCTCCAAACCGCCCGCCGATAGCGGTAAGGCCAAAGAAGGCGATGATCGTGGTCAGGGTCGCCGCCAGAACCGGCATCGCCATGCGCTGCGCTGCGCGTTCCGAGGCGACAACGGGGTTCTCACCCAGTCGCCGAGCGCGGAAATCGGCGTGTTCGCCCACAACAATTGCGTCATCCACCACGATGCCCAGCGTGATGATCAGGCCAAAGAGGCTGACCATATTAATGGTCAGACCGCCGATATACATCAGCGCGATCGCCGCAAACATCGCCGCCGGAATGCCCGCCGCGACCCAGAAGGCGATGCGGGCATTGAGGAACAAAAACAGCAGGCAGACCACTAGACCAAGCCCGACCAGCCCGTTGTCGACCAGAATGTTCAACCGCCCGGTGATCGCCTCGGCCCGGGTGCGGATCAGTTCGACCGTTACGCCCTGCGGCAGACTGGCTTGCATCTCGGCGGCGACTTCTTCGACCAGGCGCTGCACCTCGATCGCGTCTCCGCCATCGGCACGGTCGACGCGGATCGACATGGCCGGATCATCGCCCACGAAATAGCTGCGCTCGCGGTCCACCCCCTCGACCCGGATGGTGGCCAGATCGCTCACCAGCAGTTTCGAGCCGTCCGGGTTCGAGCGCAGCACGATGCCCTCGATATCTTCGGGCGAGCGTTTTTCAACACCGGTGCGCACGCGCGCATTAGCACCGGTCACATCGCCGGCCGGGTTTGTGTCCACCTCGCCCGCGATGGCATCGGCGATCTGCGCCATCGTTATGTCATTGGCGATCAGCTGCATCGTGGGCACTTCGATGATGGTGCGCGGTGCAGCAACACCTCGAATGGCGGTCCGCGCCACACCGGCGGCAAACAGGCGCGTGACAAGCTCATCCGCCAGCAGGCCAAGCTGCGCCGGCTCAACGGGGCCTGTGATGACGACATCGGTGACCCGGTCACGCCAGCCGCCGCGCCGGACCTTGGGCTCTTCGGCGTCCTCGGGCAGCGTGGTTATTCCGTCAACCGCTGCCTGTACATCGTCCGAGGCGCGCGACATGTCCCAGCCCGCCTCGAATTCCAGTGTCAGATTGGCCCGCCCTTCGCGGGATCGCGCTTCGGAGCCGGCCACCCCGTCAAGCGCCAGCAGCGTGGGTTCCATCACCTGAACAATGGCGCTGTCCACATCCTCGGGGCCCGCGCCATCCCAATCGACGCTGATGCGCATATCCTCGATGATCACATCGGGAAAAAACTGTGCCCGCATGTTCGGGATCGCCGCCGCACCCAGAACCAGCATTACCACCAACAACAGGTTGGCCGCCGTGCGATGCCGGGTGAAGTAACTGAGCAGCCCGCCCGCCGCGCCTGGGATCTCGCGGACCATGGTGGGCTATCCCCCCATCCGGGATTCAATCCGCAGCACCAGATCTTCGGGCACGCGCAGTTCCGCCAATTGCCCCAGAACCTGCACTTTCACATCAGGCGGCATACCATCGCTGCCTTCGACAAAGGCCACCAGCCGCGCGCGACGCTCATCGCTGAGTTCCAGCAGTGAGACCGCCGGTACCACCTGCGCCTCGCTGCGGACCGGGCGCACCTTGATTCCTGGCCCCAGCAGCGGCGTGCGCCCGACAATCACCTCGCGCCCGGCCAACCCGTCGCCGCGCAGCAGAACCTCGTCGCCTTGCCGGCGGACCAGGCGGACGGGCAGCAGCTCCAACCGGTCATCGGCGCCCAGAACCAGAACGGTACCGGCCGCATCCAGGGCCGAGGAGGGCAGGCGCGCGACCGCTTGCAATGCGGGTTCTTCAACCGCAACGGTGACGAAATCTCCGGGTTTGAAGCCGCGTGCCGCCTCTAGCCGGGCAAAGATGAGCCGCCCGGACTGGCCTTCACCGGCAGCCGCGCTGTCGCGGCTGATCAAACCGCGGGCAGTCAGGTTGGTACCGGTGATTTCCAACGACACGATCACAGGTGCCGCGATCAAATCCCCTTCGTCATCGAGCAGCCGCGCATATTGCGCGGTCGAGACGCGAAACGCCACTTCGAGCGCGTCGGGGTCGACCAGTTCGGCCAGTTTCTCATTAGCCGAAACCAGCCGCCCCTCGACCAGATTGACGTCGTTCAGCGTGCCATCGAACCGGGCGGTCACGGTGGTTTCTCGCAGATCGCGCTCGGCCAGTGACAAGGCGCTGCGGGCGCGCATCAGACGGGTTTCGGTCTGGTCCACCCGCGCCTCGGCCTGCGCGACCGAGATTCGGCGCGCCAGTACGGCCTGCCGGGACGAGGCGCCCTCAAGCTCTGCTGATTCGACTGCCGCAGCGGTTCCGACGCCGCGCTCGGCCAGATCCAGCTGCCGCTGCAAGGCCTTATCGCGCAGTTCAGACTGGTCGATGGCTGCCTGCAACTCGTCGCGGGCCAGAATAAGGGAGCGCTCGGCGTCGCGTTCTTCGGCCTCGGCGTCCATCATGTCGGATGAGGCGCGGTCCCAAACGGTCTGGGCATCCGCCGGGTCGATCCGCACCAGCACGTCGCCCGCCGAGACAGTACCTCCCTCTTCGAATTCCGGTGACAGTTCCAGCACCCGCCCGCCCGCAGCCGCACGCAGTTCCAGCGTGCGGCGGCTCTGCACCTGACCGAAGGCTTCGAGAACCGGGACCACATCCTGCAGCTCAGCGGTTTCGACATTGACTGCAAACACCCGCTCACGGACTTCAACGGGCCGCGCCTTGTCGGCAAGGCTGGTCCGGACCGCGTCAAACACCAGATGACCGGCATAAAGGAACAGGGCCAGTGTCATCGACACCAAGAAAACGCCGAGCAGACTCTGGCGTAAAAACCGCATCTTACATCCTTCTCCGGTGGCGTTGTGCTGCCTCACCAAAGGTTAGCGGGCTTGGTGAATTTGCCAACCCTATCGACGCCTGCAAAGCCTTGAACGTACGAAGAGTTTACTTCCGTCGCAGATGTTCGTCCAATCTGGGCATGATCTCGACGAAATTGCAGGGGCGATGGCGATAATCGAGCTGTTTTTGTAGGATGCCGTCCCAGGCATCCTTGCAGGCCCCCGGACTGCCCGGCAGCGCAAAGAGATATGTGCCCCCCGCAACGCCCCCTGTCGCACGCGACTGCACCGCCGATGTGCCGATCTTTTCCATCGATACGATGGTGAAGACCGTGCCAAACGCCTCTATCTCTTTCTCATAGACGTCCCTGTGTGCCTCGACCGTCACGTCACGGCCCGTGAGCCCAGTGCCGCCGGTCGAGATCACTACGTCGATCTGCGGGTCCTGAATCCAGTTTTGCAATTGGCGGGCAATCTCGGCGCGCTCGTCAGGCAGGATCATGCGGTCAGCCACCGAATGGCCCGCCGCCTCTATCCTGTCCACGAGAGTTTTCCCCGATTTGTCATCCTCTGGCGTGCGGCTATCCGATACGGTCAGTACGGCGACGCGGATGGGGACAAAATCCATGCTTTCGTCAATGCGAGACATCTGTGGTTAAGCCCTTTCCATTATGGCCAATCGAACGGCAAGCGCCGTGAAGATACCGCCGCTGACACATCCGAGGATGCGCCCGGCGCGGTGATTTCCAACAAGATGCCTACTGGCACCGCCTGCCATCAGCCCGATACCTGCGTTGATGACAAAGCCGCCCAGCGCGATCACCGTACCCAGGATCATGAACTGCATCAGGATCGGTCCTGCTGCGGGGTCGATGAATTGCGGAATGAAGGCAAGAACGAACAGGATCACTTTCGGGTTCGTCAGGTTGACCAGAAGCCCGTCGCGAAACGCGTGTCTGGCCGGCTTTGCGGGCGCATCGGGTGGAGTAGCACCGTTGCGAATGGCAGACCAGGCCAGAGTGAGCAGGTACAAGACGCCAACCCATCGGATCACGTCGAAGAGCCACGGCATGGCTGCCACCGCCGCGCCAAGCCCAAGCCCGGCGACCGTCACATGCACCAGCGAGCCAAGCGAAATCCCGGCGCTAGCGACGATCGAGGCCGTCGGGCCGGACCTGAGCCCCTGGCCAAAACAGAACATCATATCCGCACCCGGCGTCAGGTTCAGCGCCAGAGCTGCCGGCAGAAACGTAAGCAGCACAACCGGGTCGATCATGCATCGACCTCGAACCAGTTGACCGTTGGTCCAAGATTGGCGATCTCGGTGCGGCCGATCCGGCCCCGCGCACCCCAACTGTCATGAATATGCCCGCAGACCGATAGCCGGGGCTGCAAGCGTTCGATGGCATCGCGCACGGCGGTCGAGCCGACCGAAACCCCCTGCGAGGTCACATCTCCGGTCCCCTTGGGAGGTGAATGGGTGATCAGCACATCGGCGGTCTGGCAGCGGTCCAGCAGTTCAGCGGCCTCTGCCTCGCTCAAATCGCAGGACCATGATCCGAAGGGCGTCTCTGGAACCCCATAACCAAGTCCAAAGACAGACAAGCCATCCACGTCCACCGCCTGACCATGCAGCACGTGCACGCCATCGCTGGCGGCATCAGTGAGTTCCTCGGCGCTTTCCGCATTGCCGGGGACCAGAACCAGCGGGGCCGAGATACCGGACAGCATCTCCATCGCTTGCGCCAATCCTTGCCGCATGTTGCAGAAATCGCCAGCACCGATCACCAGTTCGGCCTCGGTGCTGGCCTTGACAATCGCGGCGGCCCGGTTGCGCGCCATGTGCAGGTCGGAAAAGGCCAGAATGCGCATTACTAGTGCCCCTCGAGCTTGGCATTCAGTTCCAGCAGATCGGCCCATGCCTGCCGTTTCATTTGTGGCTGGCGCAGCAGGTAGGCCGGGTGGAACATGGGCAGAACCGGCAGTGTCATCGCCTGATTCCACTTGCCGCGCAGCCGGGTGATTCCACGTTTGCCCAGCACCGCCTGACAACTGATATTACCCATCAGCACCAGCACGTCGGGCTGCGCCAGCGCCACGTGCCGTTCCAGAAATGGCACCATCATGGCGATCTCTTCCGGTTTCGGGTCACGATTCTGCGGCGGCCGCCAGGGCAGGACATTGGTGATATAGACCGAAACAGCCCGGTTCAGCCCGATCGCATCCAGCATCCGGTCCAGCAACTGCCCGGCGCGGCCAACGAACGGCTTGCCTTCGCGATCCTCGTCGCGCCCCGGTGCCTCACCGATGATCATCACCCGCGCGCCGGGGATGCCATCGGCAAAGACAAGCTGGCGCGCGCCTTTCTTCAGCTCGCACAGATGAAACGCCGCCATCGCGGCTTTCAGATCGTCAAGCGACCCGGCAGCGTTTGCAGTCTCTTTCGCCACTGCAACGGGGTCGCGCGCGGCAACTGTCGTCGGGGTCTGCGCAGGTTGTGCGGATTTGGGCTTCGGCGCCATTTCGGCCAGTGCATAGCGGTCCACCGGCGTATCTGAGATCGCATCCGTCGCGCCCAGTTCCACCTGCCATTCCAGCAGGGCCTTCGCCGCATATGGGTCAAACACCGATTCCATGCGTGTCAGTCTAAACCTTAAGTGATCAGTGGAAAGGCGATAAGCGCTTGTCAGTGGCACGTTCTGCCCCGAGCATGCCTCGCATGACCCGATTGGTTGCCCTGTTCTGGTTGGCGCTTCTGACAGGCTGGAGCCTGCCCGCTTTGGCGCAAGGTTTCGGCGAATGCCGTGCCGGTCAATTGCAATGCGGCACCAGCAATTGCTGCGGCGCGGGCGAAAGTTGCAGCTTTGACGGCCATTGCATCCCGCTTGGTGGCAATTACTGCGGTGGCGGGCGTAGCTGCCCTGTTGGTCAGCTTTGCATGAGTGGCGGCCTTCGTTGCGCACCGCATGGTTCGACCCAATGCGCCGACGGGACCGTCTGCACACCTGGCACCGTTTGCGCGGGCGCGGGCAGATGCAAGCCAAAGCCCGGCACCCAGGACATCCAGCGCCCTGTTGACCGCTCCGATCCCGGTGGCTGCCTGCCTGGCCGCTGCCCGCGCGCGGGATGGTTCCTGTGCGAAGAGACCGAGTCGCAATGCCGCCCCGGCTTCAAATGTTCGAGCGGGCGCGGCTGCGTGCCGCTCAAGGCGGTGGATTGCGGCTATGGTCGCTGGTGCAAGCCCGGTCAGCATTGTGGCAACGACGGTGCCTGCCTTGAGACAGCAGATTGAGGCAGGCGGGATATTGCTCAGCCCCGCCGAGCTTTCTATAAGCGCTGGCAACACCGGTTCGGAGCCAAGCCATGTCTTTTGCACATCGTCACCTTCTTGGCATCGAACAACTATCCCAATCAGACATCACCGCAATACTCGATCTCGCCGAGAAATATGTTGAGTTGAACCGGCAATCGCTGAAACACGCGGATGAGTTGGCAGGCCTCACCCAGATCAACATGTTCTTCGAAAACTCCACTCGCACACAGGCGAGCTTCGAACTGGCGGGCAAACGGCTGGGTGCTGATGTAATGAACATGGCGATGCAGGCCAGTTCGATCAAAAAGGGCGAGACCCTGATCGACACGGCGATGACGCTGAACGCGATGCATCCCGACCTGCTGGTGGTGCGCCATCCGCAGTCCGGAGCCGTCGATCTGCTGGCGCAAAAGGTGAACTGCGCGGTGCTGAACGCGGGTGACGGACGGCATGAACACCCCACCCAGGCGCTGCTGGACGCGCTGACCATCCGCCGTGCCAAGGGACGGTTGCACCGGCTGACTGTCGCGATCTGTGGCGATGTTGCCCATTCGCGTGTCGCCCGGTCGAACCTTATCCTGTTGGGCAAGATGGAGAACCGCATCCGCTTGATCGGCCCGCCAACCTTGGTGCCGGGGCATTTTGCCGAGTTCGGGGCAGAGGTATATGAGGATATGAGCGAAGGCCTGAAAGACGCCGATGTCGTGATGATGCTGCGGCTTCAGAAAGAGCGGATGGATGGCGGCTTTATCCCGTCCGAGCGGGAATATTATCATCGCTACGGGCTGGACGCCGCCAAATTGGCAATGGCAAAGCCGGACGCCATCGTGATGCACCCAGGGCCGATGAACCGCGGGGTCGAGATCGACGGTACGCTGGCCGATGACATCAACCGCTCGGTCATTCAGGAACAGGTCGAGATGGGTGTCGCCGTGCGCATGGCGGCGATGGACCTGCTGGCCCGTCATCACCGGGAGGCTACGGCATGAGCGATCCGGTCACCGTCGATGCAAACGAGTTCGGCTATTTGCGCGTTTATGCGCTGGATATCGCGCCGGAGCACGCCAGGTTCCTGCGCGAACCGGGGGCGGCCGAGCAGTTGCTGGGTGTCGAGGGGCTCGAATCGCGTGAGATCGAGATTTTCCCGGTCTGGGATCTCGAAGGGTTCGGCCTTCATGGCTACCTGTCCGAAGGCTGCGGCATTCCCGAGGATCAACTGGACGCTGAGGCCTTGGACAAGATTATGGGTTGGGTCATGTTGGTGCGCAGCGCCGCGTTTCGGGGCAAGGCGATGGACCTGACGCTGGACAGTCGCCTTGAACCGGTCGGCTGTTATCGCGAGGACCGGACCGACTGGTCGGCAGAGCCGTTGATCACCAAGAGCGCCGCGCCCTATTCGGCCCCGCGCACCCCGCCGTGCGAGGCACGCTCCAAAGCGGTCCGCATCGGCTTTGCGATTTTCTCTATCGTGATGATCGCGCTTATTGCCGGGGTTTTATGGCTGATCCTGTGATCCGGTTCGTGCCCGACAGGCATGCCTATATCCGAGCACATGCCTGGCTGGCTGCCTTTGGCATGGCGCTGGCCATGGCGATTCTTTGGATGATGGGCAACCCCTATATCTGGACAGGCGCACCCGCCGGGTTGGCGGCCATCGTGCTGCGCGGCTGGTACATGTCTTCGGAAGAGCTGAGCGCGGTCTGGGAGCTGCGCGACGGTGCCCTGCGTGGCCCGGTCCAGACGATCCCGCTGCCTCAGATCGAAACCGTGCGCACGCTGGGCAGCGCCGTGCAAATCATCACCCGGCCGGGCGACAAATACTTGATCAAGTTCCAGGCCGACTCCGCGGCCACCAGAGCCGCGATTGAAGGGGCCATGACATGACCGCCACCCTATTCACCAATGCCCGCCTCATCGACCCCGAGGCGGAAACCGACAGCCCTGGCTGGCTGCTGGTCCGCAACGGCGTGATCGCAGCGCGGGGCGCGGATACGCCACCCGCGACCGATGGAGAGATAGTCGATTGCAGTGGCAAGTGCTTGGCCCCCGGCATCGTCGATATCGGCGTCAAGGTCTGCGAGCCGGGCGAGCGGCACAAGGAAAGCTACAAATCCGCCGGGCTGGCAGCGGCGGCGGGCGGTGTCACCACAATCGTCACCCGCCCCGACACGCTGCCGGTGATCGACACGCCCGAAACGCTGGAGTTCGTCACCCGCCGGGCGCAGGCGGAGGCACCGGTCAACGTGCTGCCAATGGCGGCGCTGACCAAGAGCCGTGAGGGCCGCGAGATGACCGAGATCGGCTTCCTGATGGATGCCGGTGCCGTCGCCTTTACCGATTGCGACCACGTTGTCAGCAACACAAAGGTGTTTTCCCGTGCGCTGACCTATGCGCGCTCTTGTGGCGCGTTGGTCATCGCCCATCCGCAAGAGCCGGGACTAAGCCAGGGTGCTGCGGCCACCAGCGGCAAGTTCGCGACGCTTTATGGCCTGCCTGCCGTGTCGCCAATGGCCGAGCGCATGGGGTTGGACCGCGACATCGCGTTGCTGGAAATGACAGGCGCCCGCTATCATGCCGACCAGATCACCACCGCCCGCGCCCTGCCCGCGCTGGAGCGCGCCAAGCGCAACGGGTTGGATATTACCGCCGGAACCTCGATCCACCACCTGACCCTGAACGAGTTGGACGTGGCCGACTACCGCACGTTCTTCAAGGTCAAGCCGCCGTTGCGCTCGGAAGACGACCGGCAGGCGGTGATCGAGGCGGTGCGCAGCGGGCTGATCGACATCATCAGTTCAATGCACACGCCGCAGGACGAGGAAAGCAAGCGGCTGCCGTTTGAAGAGGCCGCCTCGGGCGCAGTGGCGCTGGAGACGCTGCTGCCCGCAGCGCTGCGGCTCTATCATGGCGAGCAGCTTGATCTGCCCACCCTGTTCCGCGCGATGTCTCTGAACCCCGCGAAACGCTTGGGGCTAGATAGCGGCAGGTTGGCCTATGACGCGCCCGCCGATCTGGTGTTGTTCGACCCTGACACGCCCTTCATCCTCGACCGGTTCACACTGCAGTCGAAATCGCAGAATACGCCGTTTGACGGGCAGCGGATGCAAGGTAGGGTGCTGGCAACCTACGTGGCCGGAGCGGCCATCTACCGGAGAAATTGATGTTCGCAAGCGACACCTCATCCGACATGCTGATCCTGTGGGTCATCATCGGCTACGGGCTGGGCTCGATCCCGTTCGGCATGGTCTTTGCCCACCTCATGGGTCTGGGCAACCTGCGTGAGATCGGGTCGGGCAATATCGGTGCCACCAATGTCCTACGTACCGGCAATAAGCTTGCAGCGGCACTGACCGTGTTGTTCGACGGCGCGAAAGGCGCAATCGCATTACTGCTGGCGCGCCACTTTGCAGGCGAGCAAGCCGCCCAGTTTGCCGCGCTTGCCGCCTTTCTGGGCCATTGCTTTCCGATCTGGCTTGGCTTTCGGGGTGGCAAGGGGGTGGCCACGTTTTTGGGCATTTGGCTGGCGCTAGCCTGGCCCGTCGGCGTCGGCTGCTGCCTGACATGGCTGGCAGCAGCGGCAGTTTCGCGGATATCCTCGGTCGGCGCGCTAGTAGCTGCTGCATCGTCCACGCTCTGGGCGATTTTTCTGGGCTTTGGGAACACGCTCATCCTAGGCATCATTCTGACCTTGCTGGTCTATCTTCGGCATAGCGAGAACATCGGCCGGATCAAATCCGGGACCGAACCCAGGATCGGCTCGAAATCCTAAACCTGCGTATGGTGAACAAGTCTCTTGATCGAATCGTGTTTATCTGTAATTTCTGATAATACTGAAATAACAGGAATACTCGATGCAGTTGACGCAAGCCATGCAGGATTTCATCCTTCACTGGGGGGATATGGGCACCAAATGGGGCGTGAACCGCTCGGTGGCGCAGATCCATGCCTTGTTGCATATCTCACCCGACCCGCTGACAGCCGATGACATCTGCGACACGCTGGGCCTTGCGCGCTCGAATGTTTCCAACGGATTGAAAGAGTTGCAGAGCTGGAAGCTGGTCAAGGCCAGCCGGCAACTGGGTGATCGCCGCGATCATTTTCACTCGATCCGAGACATGTTCGACCTGACAAAGGCGGTGGTCGAAGGTCGCCGCGAACGGGAATTCGCACCGACCCTGGCAGCCCTGCGTGAAGTGGCGAAAGAGGCCGAGACCGACGGCACCTCAGCCAAAATACGTCAGCGTATCGGAGAGACCCTGGATACGATGCAGATGTTTGATGACTGGTATGTCGACGTTCGCAGGCTACCGCGCGGCATACAGCTTGCCGTCGTCAAGCTGGGCGGTCGCGTCGCCCGCCTGTTGCCCAAGAAATAGAAGGAAATGTCAGTTTAAAAAAATTTGCACCGATATTTCCCTCATAACAGAAATAACTGTCATTATTGCATACTTGGACGCATGGCAGTTCGTCCCAAGCAATTCACAAAGGGAGCGTCAACATGACCGATCTGAACCCATCCCGGCACCCGGAGCGTCCGCCGCGCGGCATCACCTGGACCGATCTGGTACCGATGAGCCGTTGGACCAAAGCGAAGGAATTGATGCTTCCGCTGCCGTGGCTGCTGTTTTCTTTGGCACTCTATGGCACATCCCTGTGGCCGCTGGGCGGCATCGGAAGCTTCATGTTCTTCCTCTGCGCCCTGCGCCTAAATCACGAAGCAATCCACGGTAATCTCGGCCTGGCCCGTATGGGGGACAATCTGGTGATGCATGTGCTGAGCGCCCTAATGCTAGGGTCGAACCATGCCTTCAGCCATTGCCATCTGCTGCATCACAAGCATGCGATGGGGCCCGGCGACTGCGAAGGGAAATGCGGGCATATGTCCCTGCCCCAGGTGCTGATCTATGGCCCGCTCTTTCCGGTTGATATCAATCGCGCCGCATGGACGGGCTCGAACGCGCGGGGGCGCAGACGCATCCTGATTGACTGGAGCCTCGTGATTGCCGTCATCACCATCGCCTTGTTGACCGGTTCTCAGGTCCTGCTGCTGCATGTGGCCGCGATGAGCGTCGCCCAGTGCCTCGCCGCGCTTTTTGCGGTCTGGATCACTCATCAGGGCACCCATGACAGCGGCGTCGCGGCCCGCAGTCAGCGGGGCCTGTTGGCGCGGCTGGCCTATCTGATGTTCTATCACCGCGAACATCATCTGTTCCCTAAGGTTCCGGTCAGCCGCCTGCCCGTGTTGGCGGATCGGTTGGACCGCTCGGTGGCAGGATACGCCGCGCGCCGCAAACCCGTGATCGGATGGCTGGAACCGCGCCGGTTCAGGGTCAAGCCCTGAACCGATCCAAAGCGGGTGAGCGGGCCAGCCAGACGGCGGACCCTGAGCGTGATTGCACAGGGTCCGTTCACCAGCACACAATCACCATTACTTGTTTTGAACGTGACCACTGGGATGAACAGGTGATGTTGCGTGACGGCAAATTCAGGGCCGCACGGAACAACACACGCATCATCCGCGTAGCATTTTCGAATGTGGCTGATGCACCCCACAACAAAGGTTATCATCATGAACAAGGTAAAAGCTCTCTTCGGCGGCGTCGCACTTTCGGTTGCTCTGGCGACATCCGCTCTGGCGGCGGGCGTTGAGTTGAACGCGTCCTCGACCGGCCTCGCCCTGCAGGGACATGACCCCGTGGCCTATTTCACTGAAGGTGAGGCAACGCCGGGAAACTGGAAAATCACCTCGACCTATAACGACGCCACCTACCGCTTTGCCTCGGAAGAGAGCAAGGCCGAGTTCGAGCGCAACCCCGAGGCCTATCTGCCGGTCTATGGCGGCTATTGCGCATTCGGTGCTGCGATGGGGTTCAAGTTCGACGGTGACCCTAATGTCTGGAAGATCGTCGACGACAAGCTGTATCTGAACATTTCGCCTGACATTCAGGAACGCTGGGAAGGCGACATTCCCGGTTTCATCGAAAAGGCGAGCGCGAACTGGGAAAACATCGCCGACAAGGACCCTGCCTCGTTGCAGCAGTAATCCGGTCTTAGCGAATAGTGCAATCGGCGGCGGGGAAACCTGCCGCCTTTTTTTTTGGCAATCCGGCTGCGGCGAATACCGCTCAGCGCCGCCGCAACGCCACGGTCAGGTGCCAGATTTCGCAGGCATATGTAGTCGTATGCGCTCGGTAGAGCGCGTCCAGCCTGCGGTAGAACTCATCAGCCAGTTCACTGGCGGCATCTGGTGCCTGCGCAGATGGTTCAAAAAGCTGGGTACGCAAGGTCGAGTCGGCAAACGCCTTTGTGTAACCCACATAAAGCCGGGCATATTCCGCCGGATCATCGACCTTGTCCTTGAACAGATCATCGGGGTTTTCGGGCGCCGGCGTCACGGCAAGATGCTCAACCTCACACGCAGTTGCCAGTATGGGATCACCGGAAATCGCCTCGGACGCCTCGGTCGCGGTCATGAACCACAGGGAAAAGACAAAGCCGTTCAGCACCTCGGCGTCCAGCATACCGTCATCGGCCATGCTCTGTGCAACGGCCTGCATGGCGCGATAAATACCGCGTCCGGCGGCCGCCGCTCCGTTTGCTTCTGCCGCGTCCGGAACCGACCCCAGCGCGGAGACCAAAAGATACCCGCCGGGTTTCAGTTCCGCCGTTCGGTGACGCAGGAAGGAAACCCAGTCGCGGTACGCCATCTCTGCCAATTGCACGCGCGCCGCGCCGTGCAGATCGTTGAACAAGACCGTGCCGGGCGCGTTCAGCCGAACCGCATGGCTAAGCCAGTGACTGGCGAAGAAACAGGTTCCCAGGGACACGGAATTCTCGGCAACCAGTCGGTCATAGAACGACCCCACCGCCGCCTCGACCCGCAGCGGGCCGTTGTCCGAAAGATAGCCATCGGGGCCGTTGACCAGTCCAAACAGCGCATTCCAGTCGTTCCCCGGCTGATCCGAATGGCAAACTGCGATCGGCGCATCAGCGAATTGCGCGCGATAGGTTTCAATGGCCGGGCGTACGGTTTCGATCGCGCTCATGCCCGGTCCGCAGCCATAATCAACCAGCCGCAACTCCGGCTCGACCCGGCCAAGCTTGCCCACCAGACGCCGGATATGATCGGCCTGCATGATTGCATGCTGCTGCTGCGCAGAGGAATTCCGGTTGTAATCAACCATGCCCTCGGTCGACTTGCGCGTCTCAATCGGATCGCTGGCCATTACACGTCTCCGAGTCTGGTTCGATGCCAACACCTTGATGGGCTGAGCGTCAGTAGCTGTACTCGCCGTAAATCCGGGTCAGATCACCGCCCCAGTCGCCATTGTAATGATCCAGCAATTCGTCGGCGGGCACTTTGCCGCTTTCCAGACTGTCTTTGAGCGCGTTCAGGAAATGGGTTTCATCCGGCACCATGCCACCCACGCCGGGACGCGCGCGCGCCTTCAGACCCGCCTCGGAGATCGTCACCACTTCGCGTGCCAGAGCAAGCATATCGATATCGCCGACCCGCGCCTGCAATCCATGTACCGAGGCTTCGACGCGCAGCGCGTCGCGCGTTTCAGCGCTCCAGCCCTTGACCAAATTCCAGGCCGCATCAAGCGCGGATTGATCATACATCAGGCCGACCCAGAACGCCGGCAAGGCACAAAGCCGACGCCACGGCCCGCCATCCGCGCCGCGCATCTCCATGAATTTCTTGATCCGCGCCTCGGGGAAGAGCGTGGTCAGATGATCGGCCCAATCGCTGAGCGTGGGCGTTTCACCGGGCAGCGCGGGCAGTTCGCCCTTCAGGAAATCGCGGAAAGACTGGCCCAGCGCGTCGTGATAGACACCATCGCGATAGACAAAATACATCGGCGTATCGAGCGCGTATTGCACCCAAGCCTCGAACCCGAATCCATCGTCGAAGACAAAGGGCACCATGCCGGTCCGGTCCGCATCCAGATCGCGCCAGACCCGGCTGCGCCAGCTTTTGTGGCCATTGGGCTTGCCTTCGAGGAATGGTGAATTGGCGAACAACGCGGTCGCCACCGGTTGCAGCGCAATCGCCACGCGCAGCTTTTGAACCATGTCCGCTTCGGAAGAGAAGTCGAGATTGACCTGCACGGTGGAGGTGCGCCGCATCATCACCCGGCCCATCGTGCCGACCTTCTGCATGTAGCTGTCCATCAGCTTGTAGCGGCCCTTGGGCATCAGAGGCATGTCCTCATGGGTCCAGATCGGCGCAGCCCCAAGCCCGATGAAACCCACTCCGATCTTGTCGGCGATGTCCTTCACATCGCTCAGATGCGCGTTCACCTCATCGCAAGTCTCATGAATGGTCTCCAGCGGGGCGCCGGAGAGTTCCAGCTGCCCGCCCGGTTCAAGGCTGACATTGGCGCCGTCCTTCTCCAGTCCGATCAGCTTACCGCCCTCTTCCACCGGCGCCCAGCCATGGCCATCGCGCAAGCCCTCGAGCACGGCCAGAATCGAGCGCTCGCCCTCAAAGGGCAGCGGTTTCAGCGTATCTTTGCAATAGCCGAACTTCTCGTGCTCGGTCCCGATCCGCCACTGGTCCTTGGGCTTGCACCCGTCCGCAAGGTATTCGGCCAGTTGTTCGTGCCGTTCGATCGGCCCGCCGCCGGATTGGGGAATGGACATGGCTCGCTCCGATGCTGACTGCTTCGTTCAAACGCCAGTCGTGGTCACAAACGCGGCGGGTGTCAATGCAGCCGCATCTGCGCCGGGCGACTTGAATGCCGTTCCCAGATCACAACCGGGTGTGGGGACCTACCGCCAAGCTCGGCCAGCATGGACTCGGTCCGCAGGCCAGGCAGCGCCGCGAAGACATCAAACAGCGCCTCGGCTCCTTCGGCATTGACGGGAATATGCAGCGACGGCTGGCCCGGCTGCCGCAACACCCAATGTGCGGGTTTCGACGTCGGGTCGAGCGTCAGTTGATCCAGATCCGCCGCTGCGACAACGCCGCCTGTCAGAGGGCCGAAATAGCTGATCTGCCCTTCATCCACCAAAACCACACCCGGCCCGCCTGTGCCCGATCGGAACCGCACGCGCTGGATACCGATAACAATCAACGCAACACCTGCAGCAAGCAGAAGCCAGCCCAGCCATGCTAGCAAGCCCCCCGGCCCGACGATCCAACTGAGGCCGACCAAAAGCAGGGCCGCCGCAACCAGCACTTCGCGCCATTTCCAGAGAGTCAGCTTTGCCTCGGGGCGGATGAAACTCATGGGTCCGGCCTTTCTTCAGTGACTTGCGAGCGGGCGGCTGCGCCAATGTGGTTAAGGTGTGTAGTGCCGGGCAATCTTCAAGCCCTCGATAAACGAGATGCGGGGTCAACTAACCCGCTCGGAGTCCCTGAACAGGCACATCGAATAAGATCCGATGATCTCAAAGCCTGTGCGTTTGTAGACTCCCACCGCCGCCATGGAAGCCGCAAACAGAATCGCGCACTTCTTGCCAGAACGGTTGGCCTCGGCCAGATGCAAATGAAGTGCCCGACCCGCATAGCCTCGCTGCCTGTGATCCGGGGGCGTAAAGACACCGCCGACCTGAACCACATCGCCGCAGATCGCATTGAAGCCGGTCATTGCAACAGGTGTCTCGTTCAACATAAGGGCGCGATGGGTATCCGCTGCGATGTAAGCAGCGACATCGCGGCGTGCCACTACCTCGGCCTGATCGGCCGGAGTGCCCAAAACCTCGCGGTGATACGCCGCGCGCCAGGCCTCGATTATTTCTCGCGGCACGGCCGCAAGCGGGACGAGCCGACCCTCGCCGCCTGGCTCTGCCAAATCGCAGAGGCTCAGGCGCATCAGCGGTTCATCGCTGTTATTATTCACGGGCCGATCCTGCAGGCCAAATGCCGGTAACAGTGCACGGACCTGCGATGTCTCGCCAGTGCACCCGATCAATTGTCGGCCCGTCAGCAACGGCTTCAGTCGCGCCCAATCCATGAAACCGGGCAGTTGCGGCAGGATCATGCCTTCGCGCGTGATCGCGAGCAGCCCACCGGTATCCGGGTCGATCCAGACCGAGATCCCGCGCGGATGCGCCCCATCCAGACCGTGGGTCCGCAGGTTGGAAAGGGGAAACATAGACGTCTCGATATGGTCCGAGAAGAACATGTCGATCGCGGCGGTGTCATCTTGCGTCGCGCGCCGCATCTACCAGTCCCCCAGCACCTGTTGCCAGACCGTCATCGCCGCAACCGCCGCCGTATCGGCCCGCAGGATGCGTGGCCCGAGGCTGACCGCATGGGCGAACTCGGCCTGTGAAAGCCGCGCGCGTTCACTGTCGGAAAACCCGCCTTCGGGGCCGATCAGGATCGCCCAGCGACCCGACCCTGCGTCGTGCAACGCCTGCCCGGCTCCGACCAGCGCCTCATCGCAGAACATCAACTGCCGATCCTCGGGCCAATCAGCTAGCAGGCGGTCGAGTTTTTGCAGTTCGCTCACTTCGGGCACGAAAGTCCCGCCACATTGTTCTGCCGCCTCGATCGCATGGGCCTGCAACCGGTCCTGCCGGATTCGGTCGGAGTTGGTAAAGGCGGTCTGGACCGGTACGATCCGACGCGCGCCCATTTCGGCGGCTTTTTCTACGATGAAATCGGTGCGCGCCTTTTTGATCGGCGCGAAGAGCAGCCAGATGTCGGGCGGCATCTGCAGGGGCTTGGTGTTTTCGCTACAGGTCAGAGACCCGCCGCGCTTGCCCGCCTTGGCCACCTCGGCCAGCCATTCGCCGTCGCGCGAATTGAACAGGGCAACAGACGCACCCTCTGCCAGCCGCATCACCCCAAACAGGTAATGCGCCTGATCCCGCGTCAAAGGAACCGATTGCCCCTGCCCCAGCGGGTGCTCTACATAAAGCCTGATCTTTGCACTCATGAGAGCCTACATATGCAAGGCGATGCGCCAACACCAGACGGCAAGGTCTCGGACTCGGTTTCGGGCAATTGGGTCGATAGCTATGCTCCCGGATTCGCCCGCCCCTATCTGCGGCTCAGCCGCGCGGACAGGCCTATTGGCACTTGGCTGCTGTTGATCCCCTGCTGGTGGGGTCTTGCGCTTGCCATATTGGCGGGTGACGATCCGCGCATGGGCGATCTTTGGATTGTGGCGGGATGCGCCCTCGGGGCGTGGCTGATGCGCGGTGCGGGCTGCACATGGAACGACATCTCTGACCGCGAGTTTGACGCCCAGGTCGCGCGCACAAGGTCGCGCCCTATCCCGTCGGGGCAGGTCACGCTGACCGGCGCGTATGTATGGATGATCCTGCAATGCCTGCTGGCGCTGTGCATCCTGCTCAGCTTCAACCGCGCTGCCATTGCGATGGGCGTTCTCAGCCTGCTGCCTGTCGCGATCTATCCTTACGCCAAACGCTTTACCTGGTGGCCGCAGGTGTTTCTGGGCCTTGCCTTCAACTGGGGCGCGCTGCTGGCCTGGACTGCGCATAGCGGATCGCTGGGCTGGCCTGCGGTCTTTCTCTATGCCGCCGGGATCGCCTGGACGCTGTTTTATGACACAATCTATGCCCATCAGGATACCGAGGACGATGAACTGATCGGCATCAAATCGACTGCACGACTATTCGGGCAGAACACGGCGCAATGGCTGAAGTATTTTCTAGCCGCTACCGTCGCCCTGATGGGGTTGGCGGTGATCGAAGCCACCTTGCCCGATGCACCCTTGATGGCCCTGGTGCTGGCGCTTGCTGGACCTTGGGCGATGGGCTGGCACATGGCCTGGCAATTGCGCGGGCTCGATATCGAGGACAATGCAAAACTGCTGCAATTGTTCCGGGTCAATCGCGACACCGGCCTGATCCCGCTAGTCTTCTTCTGCGCTGCGCTGCTGGTCTGATTGCACCCCGGCCAACAGCCTTGTAAGACATCCGGACCCAAAGGACGACAAACCGACTCGGCCCATGCGTATTTCCCAGACGTTCATCGCTGCCCTGACCTTCGCGCTGGCCGCCGGGCTTTGCGTGATCGCAGCCGGTTTCGCGGTTCAGGCGGTTGAGGACGCCTCGGAAATCTCGGTGCGCCGAGCGCTTGACCTGAGTGGACATGACTGGGCCGAGGTGCAGGCGGACGGGCTGCGTGTGGTGCTGACCGGAACCGCCTCCGACGAAGCGACCCGGTTCAACGCCCTGACCGTCGTCGGGAACGAGGTCGAAGCCTCGCGCGTCATCGATGAGATGGAGATCATCCCAACGGCAAATCTGCGCGCTCCACGTTTCTCGGCCGAGATCCTGCGCAATGACAGCGGCATCTCGATCATCGGGCTGGTCCCGGCAACGATGGATCGCGAAGGCCTGATCGACCAGCTGCGCGGCATTCCCGACCACGGCGGCGTGACCGACCTGCTGGAAACCGCCGATTATGCTGAGCCCGAAGGCTGGAGCGACGCGATCGATTATGCCGCGACGGCGCTGTCAGTGCTACCGCGTTCCAAGATTTCGGTGGGTCCGGACCTGGTTAGTGTCACCGCCATCGCTGACAGTGCCGAAAACAAGACCAACATCGAGAAAACGCTAACCCGCGTTGCCCCGAACGGGCTGCGCATCCGGCTTGAAATCTCCGCTCCGCGCCCGGTGATCACCCCGTTCACATTGCGGTTCCTGATCGACGAGGACGGCGCGCGGTTTGACGCCTGTTCCGCCGACGGCGCGGGCGCGCGCGACCAGATCGCCGCCGCCGCACGGCGCGCTGGCGTGGCGATCGAACAGGCCTGTGTCATCGGACTGGGCGTACCTTCGCCAAAATGGGGCGCGGCTGCCGAACTCAGCATCGACGCGGTGACCGCGCTGGGCCGGGGATCCGTCACCATGTCAGACGCAGATATCACGCTGATCGCTGCCGAAGGCACCGATCAGGGGCAGTTCGACCGGGTCATCGGCGAGCTTCAGGCTGACCTTCCAGCGGTCTTTGCCCTGCACGCGGTACTGCCGCAACCGGTCGAGGACGACCCCTCGGGTCCGGTCGAGTTCACTGCGACACTCAGTCCCGAAGGACAGGTGCAACTGCGCGGACGTCTGGCGGACGAGAACATGCGTCACATGGTGGACAGCTATGCCAAAGCCGCCTTCGGCTCGGACGTGGTGCATACCGCCACGCGGATCGTGCCGGACCTGCCCGCGCAATGGCCGGTTCGGGTTCTGGCCGGCCTGGAAACGCTGTCGCTGCTGCGTAACGGTGTGCTGACCGTCACCCCGGACAGCGTAGCGCTGCAGGGGGTCAGCTACCTTGAGGATGCCAGCGCGCAGGCGGCGCGGCTACTCGCCGAAAAACTGGGCGAGGCGCAAGGGTTCGACCTGTCGATCACCTATGAGGAACCGCCCGAACCCGCCGACAAGCCGCTCGACCCCGAGGTTTGCGAAGGCCGGGTGGCAGAGATCCAGAGCGAGGCGAAGATCACCTTTGAACCCGGCTCGGCCACCATCGCCGGTGACTCGCTGGACACAATGAACCGCATCGCCGATGTGTTGGATCAATGCGGTGGCATCCGGATGGAGATTCAGGGCTATACCGACAGTCAGGGCCGCGAAGAGATGAACCTGCAGCTCAGCCAGGCCCGCGCGCAATCGGTCCTGAACGAGCTGCGTGCCCGCCGGGTGCTGACCTCAAGTTTCACAGCGGTCGGTTACGGCGAGAACGACCCCATCGCCGACAACAAGTCCGAAGCGGGCCGCGAAGCCAACCGGCGCATCAAGTTCCACCTGATCCGCCCCGATCCGATCCCCGAGACCCAGACCGGGCTGGAAGCGGTCGAACAACAGCCCGAGCCCGAGACTGAAGCGGATGCCGAAAGCGGACAGGACGATTAAATGAACAGAACCGAATTCATCATCACCACAGCGATCATCCTATTTGTCGCCTTTGCGATGGGCTGGTTCGCCAATTGGCTGGTACACCGCTTTACCCGTGTTCGGCAAAGCGATGTCGCCGATCTGGACCGGATGAGTCAGGAGTTGCACGAGGCCGAGGAAACCCGCGATCAGGCGATCACCTATCTGCAGCAGCGCGAGGCGGAACTAACCAACCAGTTGACCCAGACCGAGGCCGAATTGGGCGCGGCCATGGACGGGCTGCGCGATGCCCGGCTGGAGGCCGAGGAATTGCGCGCGCGGCTCCACAGCGTCAACTGATCACCAACGGTCGAGCGCAGCCTCGTCTTCGTCCTTTGCGGCGACCCAGTCAGCGCCCTTGCCCGTAATTTCCTTCTTCCAGAAGGGCGCGCGGGATTTCAGATAGTCCATCAGAAACTCCGCCGCCTCGAACGCATCCTTGCGGTGGCGCGCGGCTGTGGCAACCATCATGATCCGGTCCCCCGGCAAAAGACGGCCATGGCGGTGGATCACCAGCACGTCACTCAGCGACCAGCGTTGGCGCGCCTCGTCGGCGATGGCCTCGATGGCCTTTTCGGTCATGCCCGGATAGTGCTCGATTTCCATCACGTCCAGATTACCCTGCGCCAGATCGCGCACCACGCCGGTGAAAGTGACGATGGCACCGCTGCCAGTATCACCCGCCGCAAAGCGGTTGGCCTCGGCACCCAGTTCGAAAGGTTCTTCCTGAACCGAAACGCGCATTGAATTATCCGCCAGTCATAGGGGGAAAGAAGGCCACTTCACGCACACCGTTCAGTGGCGCGCTAAAATCGCTGAGTTCCTGATCCAGCGCGACCCGAAGCGCCGAAAGATCGGCAAATGCCGCAGCATAGCGGTCTTCGCGAGCGATCAGTTCGGCAACCAGATCGGCCACGGTCGCGGCCTCGGTCTCGAGCTTCTCCTTCGGGATGCCGATCCGCTCGCGGACCCATGCGAAATAGAGCACGTCCATCATTGCGTCTCCTTGAGATGCGGCATAGATTTAATAAGGTAGTCCCAACCGGTAATCAATGTCAGCGCCGCCGCGATCCAAAGCAGCCAGAGGCCAACGCGACCGGACCAGATCATACCATCCAGCTTCCAGCGCAGCCCGTTCAGATCCTCGACCGTGCCCGCCATGATCCCGTCGATCAACTGCTGATCCATGCCAAAGGACGACATCACCAGATAATGCTCGAAGATCCCCTGACTGAATAGAACCGCGATGGCGATCATCTGCGTCGTGGTCTTCCATTTGGCCAGTTTCGTCACCTTGAGCGTACCCGCCGTGTCGCCCAGGTATTCGCGCAGCCCCGACACGAACACTTCGCGGAACAAAATGACTGTTGCGGGCAGGACCAGCCAGGGCGTCCAGTGCTCGGTCGAATAACCCACAAGGATCATCAGCGCGATCACCACCATCGCCTTGTCGGCGATCGGATCCAGCATCGCGCCGATCTTGGTTTCCTGCTTCCAGGCGCGTGCCAGATAGCCGTCAAACCAGTCCGTCACCGCCGCGGAAACAAACAGGATCAGCGCAAACCAGTCCGCATATGGCCGGGTGAAATACAAAAACATGACAGCAAGCCCTGGCGCCGCGAGAAGTCGTAGCAAGGTCAATATGTTCGGCAGGTTCCATTTCATGACCGGACCTTATCCCGGCGTTGCGGGAACTGGAAGATGAGGTGCGATAAATCTCGCAGCCACTGATTTAGCCTTTGTCGTGGAAGAAATCATAGACTTTTTGCGCGAGCCCGGCCGAGATGCCCTCGACCGCCTTGAGATCGGCCAGATTGGCGCGGCTGACGGCCTTGGCGCTGCCAAAATGCGCCAGCAGAGCCCGTTTGCGCGCCGCACCCACTCCGGCAATCTCATCAAGCGGCGTGGCGCCCACTGCCTTGGCGCGCTTGGCCCGGTGGGTGCCGATGGCGAACCGATGCGCCTCATCCCTGAGACGCTGCACGAAATACAGCACGGGATCGTTGCGTTTCAGCGCAAAGACGGGTTGGCCGGTGCGGTAGAATTCCTCTTTGCCGTGGTCGCGGTCGACGCCCTTTGCGACGCCCACCATGGCAATGTCATCGACACCATGTGCGGTCATGATCTCCTGCACGGCGCTGACCTGACCGGCCCCGCCATCGATCAGCAGCAAGTCGGGCCAAAGCGCCATTTCGCGATCGGGATCCTCTTTCAGCAGGCGGGCGAAACGACGATTCAGAACCTCTTTCATCATGCCGAAATCATCGCCCGGGGTCAGGTCATTGCCGCGAATGTTGAACTTGCGATAGGCGTTTTTCATGAACCCCTCGGGCCCGGCCACGATCATTGCGCCGACCGCGTTGGTGCCCTGGATATGCGAGTTGTCATAGACCTCGATCCGTTCGGGCGGCGCATCCAGATCAAACGCCTCGGCCAGCCCGCGCAACAGCTTGGCCTGGGTGGCGCTTTCCGACATGCGACGGCCCAGCGACTCGCGCGCATTGCGCAGAGCACCCGACACCAGTTCGGCCTTCTCTCCGCGCTGCGGCACCAGTATCTCGACTTTGCGCCCGGCTTTCTCGGTCAACGCTTCGGTCATGAGATCAGCGTTTTCGATCGCATCGGACAGGATCAACTGACGCGGCGGTTCCTTGTTATCATAGAACTGGCCCAGAAACGCCTCCATCACCTCGGCCGCTGAGACATCTGCGCCAACGCGGGGATAGAAATCGCGATTGCCCCAGTTCTGATTGGCCCGGATGAAAAACACCTGCACGCAGGCCTGACCACTATCCATGTGCAGCGCGATCACATCCGCCTCGCTCACACCGCGAGGGTTGATGCCCTGGCTGGTCTGCACGCTGGTCAGCGCCTTGATCCGGTCGCGGAGGCCCGCGGCGCGTTCGAACTCCATCGCGTCCGAGGCCAGTTGCATCTGTTCGGCCAGTTCCTCCTGCACTCGGGTGGATCGCCCGGACAGGAACCGTTCGGCGTCCTTTACGCGCGCGGCGTAATCCGGTTCCGAGATCAGCCCGACGCAGGGACCGGAACAACGCTTGATCTGATACAGCAGGCAGGGCCGCGTCCGGCTGTCGAACATGGAATCCGAGCAGTTGCGCAGTTGAAACGCCTTTTGCAACTGGTTCAGCGTCCGGTTTACGGCACCCGCGCTGGCGAATGGGCCAAAATAGGTGCCTTTTTCCTTCTTCGCACCGCGATGCTTCTTGATCTGCGCAAAGCCATGCTGCTTCGAGACAAGAATGTTGGGAAAGCTCTTATCGTCGCGCAGCAGCACGTTGTATTTCGGTTTGAGCTGCTTGATGAGGTTCTGTTCCAGCAACAGCGCCTCGGTTTCGGTGCGCGTGGTCAGGAACATCATCGAGGCGGTCTCGCCGATCATCCGCTCGATCCGCGGAGAGTGGCCAGGGCGGGAATAGTTTGACACCCGCGCCCGCAGATTGCGCGCCTTTCCCACGTAAAGAACCCGCGCCTGCGCATCCAGCATCCGGTACACGCCGGGCGAGCTGTCCAGCGTTTTCAGATAGGCCTGAATGCAGGCATAGCCCACGGGCGCGGGATCGGTGATTCTGTCGGGCACTTCATTCATGGCCCACAGATATGATTCTGGGCGGGGGGCTGCAATCTTGCGAGGGTCAGTTCAAGGGAAAACAAATCCACGGCTTCTGTGGATAACCATGCGTATATCTTCCCGCCAACCACAGAAATTCGTTGAAAACAGGGGGCTTCGTTGATTTGCACAAAAATTAGGCGCTAACATAACACATTGTTTTCAAAGTGAATATTTTTTGATACGTAGCAAGTGTATGAAAATAAAGACATTTTTGTAACGATTAAGTAACAGAAATGCGAGCGGTGCAAAACTTGCATCGCGCAGGCTTATTCAACGCCCAGAACATCTGGCGTTTTCCAACCAAGATGCTGGCCGCCATCGACGCAGATCAGCTGCCCGGTGACCGCGTGCGCGTCCAGCAAATACCCCAGCGCGGCGGTAATATCCGACGGGTTCGATCCCCGCCCCGAGATCGTGTTGGCGCGTTGCGCGGCGAAATGCGCCTCGGATTGCCGGTGTCCGCGCAGGGTCGGACCCGGCCCGATAGCGTTCACGCGGATGGCGGGGGCCAGCGCCTGCGCCGCCGTCTGGGTCAGGGTCCACAGTCCGGATTTCGCGATCGTATAGGTCATGAATTCGGGCGTCAGCTTGCGCACCCGCATGTCGATCATGTTGACGATCAGCCCGGTGGCCTGGGGTTCGTCATTTTCGTCAGTCCGGATCGCAAAACCCTGGTTCGCCATGGCCTGCGTCAGCACGAAGGGTGCGCGCAGGTTGCTTTCCAGATGCCGGTCCCAACCGTGCCGGGTCGCTGAGTGGATATTGTCGTATTCAAAGACCGAGGCGTTGTTCACCAGACAGGTGACCGGCCCGCCCAGCTCCTGCGCCGCGCGCGGCAACAGCGCCTCGACCTCGGCCTCGTTCACCAAGTCCGCTTTCAGCACGACCGCTGAGCGTCCCTGCGCCCTGATGGACTCCGCCGTGTCATTTGCGGGGGTTTCCGAGGTCGCGTAATGCACTGCCACATCAAAGCCGCGCTGCGCCAGATAGAGCGCCATCTCGCGGCCAAGCCGAATACCTGCACCTGTGACCAATGCACGGGCCATGCCCAAACTCCCCCGCTGCGGGTTACAGCAAAACGCTCACGATATATACGACGTAGAGGGTGGTAAGGATCACCCCCCAAATCCGGGTGATGTCCTTTTTCCCGAACACAAACGGGAACAGCAGCACCGACGCACCCAGCATGACCCAGAGGTCGAACTCCAAAAACTCGGGATCGACCGGAATCGGACCGAACCATGTGGCAATGCCGATGATGGCCAGCAGGTTGAACATGTTCGACCCGATCACATTGCCCAGCGCCACATCCGCCTGACGGCGCAGCGCCGCCATGACCGTAGTCGCAAGCTCTGGCAAAGAGGTCCCGATCGCCACCAGTGTCAGGCCGATCACGGTTTCGCTGACATGATAGGTGCGGGCGATCACGGTGGCGCTTTCCACCAGCAGATGCGCGCCCATCGGAAGGCCGATGATGCCCAATAGCAGATAGAGGCCAATGCGCCAGAACGGCATATCGGGATCGGCCTCTTCCAGATCCTCCACCTCATCCGCGGCACCGCAGGCCCTGCGATGCGCCTTAGCATCGCGGAACGCATCTGCCAGCACCAGCGCCAGTACGGCCAGCAGGATCGCGCCGCTCCAGAAGGTGAACTCGCCCAGAAAGGCCAGCCCAATGAACAGCACCGAAGATACCAGCATGAAAACATAGGTTTTGCGACTGTTGCACTCGCTGGTGTGCAGGGTGGCCAGCAGCGCGGGCAGGCCCAGCACCAGCAGGATATTGGCGGTGTTCGAACCGACGACGTTGCCCAGCGCGATGCCCGGGGCGTTCTCTTCAACAGCCTTGATCGCGATCAGCAATTCAGGCGCCGACGTTCCGAAGGCAACGATGGTCAGGCTGACGATCAGGGCGGGCACGCCCAGACGCAGGCTCAGGTTGACCGCGCCACGGACCAGCACGTCACCCGCCAGCAGCAGGATGATCAGACCGAGGCTGGAAAGCAGCCACGCTGTCATGAACGCCCCCCCTGCCCGCAGCGGCACGGTCCCTTACCGATACGAAACCGTCCGCAGCCCGTACACCGGGCCGAGCGCAACTTAGTCTGGCCCGGAAATCGCAATTTGCCGAACATTGCCAGAACCGCCATGCCGATTAGAAAAAGAAGGACAACTTTCAAAATCACGTCAGAGACCAAAGCGCGCGTAGGCCGCCCGCTCCTCCAGCCCGGCGACAGCGTCCTGCGCCACCTGAGCGCCCAGGCGCAGAAGGATTGGTTTCTTGAGGCCATAGCGGCGGAACTGCACTTTTTCCCCGAACCGTTCCTGCATCTTGGGTTTGAGATGGCCGATGCCGTCGATCAGGCCCAGTTCCTGTGCGCGCCGTGCCAACCAGAATTCTCCGGTGAACAGGTTGCCATTGTCGTTCAGCTTGTCACCGCGCCGGGTCTTGATCTGATTGATGAAGGTCTGGTGCATCTCAGCCAAAAGCACCTTGAGGCGCGAGACGTCCTCTTCCTTTTCGGGCGCAAACGGATCGAGCATGGATTTCGACCGGCCCGCCGTGTGAACCCGGCGTTCGATCCCTTGCCGCGCCAGGAAAATATGAGCGCCGAACCCGGACGAGATCACGCCGATGGACCCCACGACCGAGCTTTCATCGGCCCAGATCTCATCCGCCGCCGACGCCAGCCAGTAGCCACCCGATGCGGCGACATCCTCGACAAAGGCATAGACCGGCACGCTCAGCTCTTCGGACAGGCGACGAATGCGCGATCCGATCAGCGAGCTTTGCACCGGCGAGCCACCGGGTGAGTTGATCTGGAGCGCAACGGCAGCGGGCTTGCCACGCCGGAAGGCGCGTTCCAGCATCGGGGCCAGCGTGACGTCATTGAGAGTGCCGCGACCGCTCATCCCGATGGCCCCGGACAGGCGGACCACGGCGACAAGAGGCGGGTTATTAAGGAATGGGAGGCGCAGTTTCATGAATGCCCATGTAGATTGCCGTTTCGTCGCAGACAAGGTACGCAGCCGCAGTATTGGCGTGCTTGGGCGCGTTTCAACGGCCGGGCGGACATATTTGCAACGTGCTCCTAGTTGCGGATGCGCCAGCCAGTCTTGAATATCCACCAGATGATGGCAAGGCAAATGCCGGTAAAGGCAGCAATTGCCAGCAGGCTAAAAAAGATCGGCACATCGGCCAGACCGTAGAAAGACCACCGGAATCCGGACACCAGATAGACCACCGGATTGAACAGGGTGATGGTCTGCCAGACCGGCGGCAGCATGGTGATCGAATAGAATGTGCCACCCAGAAAGATCAGCGGTGTAATCACCAGTTGCGGGATCAGTGACATCTGCTCGAAATTACTGGCCCAGATGCCGACGATGAACCCCAGCAACGAAAAGCTGAGGCAGGTCAGGATCAGAAAGGCCGCCATGGCAATCGGGTGTTCGATCCGCATATCGACAAAGAACGTGGCGGTCCCCAATATCACCAGCCCCACGAAAAGCGCCTTGGTCGCGGCGGCGCCAACATAGCCGATAACCACTTCGAGAAAATTGATGGGCGCGGACAGAAGCTCGTAGATTGTACCGAGGAATTTCGGGAAATAGATCCCAAACGAGGCGTTCGAAATCGACAGCGTCACCACCGACAGCATCACCAGCCCCGGCACGATGAACGCACCATAGGACACGCCCTCGATCGTCTCGATCCGGCTGCCGATGGCAGTTCCGAAGACAATAAAATAAAGCGAGGTCGACAGGACGGGCGAGAAAAAACTCTGCGCCAGCGTGCGGAAAAAGCGGGCCATCTCGAATCGGTAGATGGCGGCAATAGCAGCCCAGTTCATGCCTGCTCTCCTGACACGAGGTTGACGAAGATTTCCTCAAGGCTGCTTTGCCGTGTCTGCACGTCGCGCAGCACCAGCCCGGCCTTGGCCACGTCGTTCAGAAGCGAGGTGATGCCGGTCCGCTCACCGTGGATGTCATAGGAATAGACAAAGGACTCCCCCGCCCCGTTCAAGGTCAGGTCATAGTCCCGCAGCGCCTCGGGGATCGCATCGACGGGTTCAGTGAGCATCACCTCGATATGTTTCTTGCCCATCTGCGCCATCAGGCTGTCCTTGTCCTCAACCAGCAGCAACTCGCCGCCATTGATGACGCCGACACGGTCAGCGATGGCCTCGGCTTCTTCGATGTAGTGAGTGGTCAGGATGATCGTCACGCCGTTTTGCTTGAGTTCGCGCACGATCTCCCACATGTCCTTGCGCAGTTCGACATCCACGCCGGCGGTGGGCTCGTCTAAGAACAGGATGCGCGGGTCATGCGCCAGCGCCTTGGCGATCAGCACCCGGCGTTTCATGCCGCCCGACAGTTCTTTGACAGCATTCCGGCGTTTGTCCCACAGCGACAGTTTGCGCAGAATATCCTCGATCCGTGCATCATCGCGCCCCAGCCCGAACAGGCCGCGCGAGAGTCGCACGGTGTTGATCACTTTTTCGAAGGGTTCCAACGCGATCTCCTGCGGCACAAGGCCGATCATCCGCCGCGCCGCGCGATACTCGCTCAGGATATCATGGCCCCCGACGGTTACCTGGCCCGAGGTCGGCATGGTGATCCCGCAGATCGTCGAGATCATGGTGGTCTTGCCTGCCCCGTTCGGGCCCAGAAGGGCAAGTATCTCGCCCTCTTCGATGTCCAGCGTGACACCTTTCAGGGCCTCGAAACCGTCCGCGTAAGATTTCCTGAGATCCTTGATCGAGAGAATTGTGCTCATGTGCCGCCCCTGTTCCGCCGGCGATCCTATCGCGCGACGGATCGGGACGACAGGGCGCAAATGCACAAAAAACCCCACAGGAATGCGCAGATGATCCGGGAATTGCGACAGATTTCGTCGCAATACTTATGGACATGAGGCCCGGCTCTGATAGCCCTGAACCACCGGGCGCGCAAATTCATGGTGCGCCGGAGGAGCATCACATGGAGACTTTGGCCCAAAACCGGCCCGCCGCCGGGATCGCCTGCATTGTTGTCGGCATGATCTGCATCTCGATCAACGACATGATCATCAAGCAGTTGTCGGGCGACTACCCGTTGCATCAGATCGTGATGTTCCGTGCATCGATCGGGCTGATCCTCACCCTTGCGCTGGTTCAGTATGAGGGAGGCTTTTCGATCCTCAAAACCCGGCAACCGCTGCTGCATCTGTTGCGAGGCCTGCTGGTAGTGGCCTCGAACATGTGCTTCTTTATGGCGCTGGCGGTGATGCCTCTGGCCGATGTTACAGCGCTGTTTTTCGTGGCGCCGCTTTTTATTACGCTACTGTCGATCCCGATGCTGGGTGAGAAGGTCGGGCCGCTGCGAATTGGCGCAGTTGTGGTCGGCTTCATCGGCGTGATCATCATGCAGCGACCTTGGGAAAGCGGCGACGCCCTGGTGGCCAACCGCCTTGTGCTGCTGCTGCCGCTGCTCGCAGCGCTGACCTATGCGCTGCTGCAACTGATGACGCGCAAGCTTGGCGCGACGACCAAGGCCTCGGCGCTGGCCTGTTACATGCAGGCCGTGTTTATCCTTGTCTCTCTGGGCTTTTACCTGATCGCGGGCGACGGGCGCTTTGCCGAAGGCACAGATGACCCCAGCCTGTTGTTTTTGTTCCGGGCCTGGGTCTGGCCCGGCGAGGGCGACTGGATTTTCCTGCTGGCGTTGGGCATGAATGTCGCGGTAATCGGCTACACGCTGAGCCAGGCCTACCGGCTGGCCGACGCCGCCACCCTCTCGCCCTTCGAATATGTCGGGTTGCCGATGGCGGTGTTCTGGGGCTGGCTGATTTGGTCGGAATTGCCCGATCTCGAGATCTGGATCGGCATGATCCTGATCATGGGCGCGGGCCTGTTCGTCTTCCTGCGAGAACAACAGAAGTCACGAAGGCTTGCGCGGCGGCGCGTCAGTGTTCCACGGTAAGGCAAACGGGACAGGGGACGTTAATGCTGGACGGAATACGCATCGTTGAATTTGAAGGGCTTGGCCCTGCTCCCTTCGCGGCAATGACGCTGGCTGATCTGGGGGCCGATGTGATCGTCATTCACCGTAAGGGAGGTCCTCCAAATCCCGGTCAGCCGGACAGGTCGCTGTTGGATCGCGGCAAACGCTCGATCGAGCTGAATCTCAAGGACCAGGACGACTATGAGACCGCGCAGCGGATCGTTGCCGGTTGCGACGCGCTGATCGAAGGGTTCCGCCCCGGTGTGATGGAAAAGCTGGGCCTCGGCCCCGAGACCTGCCATGCGCGCAACCCGAGCCTAGTCTATGGTCGCATGACCGGTTGGGGACAAGACGGCCCGCTGGCCTCTGCCGCCGGGCATGATCTGAACTATATCGGCCTGTCTGGCGCGCTCTGGTATGGCTCTGCCCCGGGTGAGGCGCCGCTGTCACCGGCCACGCTGGTGGGCGATATCGGCGGCGGTGCGATGTATCTGGTGTCCGGGATACTTGCGGGGTTGCTGAAGGCACGGGTCAGTGGCAGCGGCACAGTCGTGGATGCGGCGATCTATGACGGCTCGGCGCATATGATGAACCTGCTGATGAGCCTGCGGCAATCCGGCAATCTGTCCGAGATGCGAGGCGAAAGCCTGCTGGACGGCCCGCATTGGAGCCGGACCTATCACTGCTCAGATGGCGGCTATGTTTCGGTGCAATGTCTTGAGCCGAAATTCTACCAGCAATTCCTGAGCCATCTGGGGCTGGAAGAGGACGCCGAGTTTGCCCGGCAATTCGACCGCGCGCTCTGGCCGCGTCTGACCCAACGGCTGAGCGCGATCTTTGACCAGCACAGCCGTGCGCATTGGACCGAGATGTTCGAGGGCAGCGACGCCTGCGTCGCACCGGTTCTGAGCCCGATAGAGGCCCGGGACCATGCCATGAACCAGCATCGGCAGGTCTGGCGAGAGACGGAGGGCGCTCTGCAAGCCGCGCCCGCCCCACGCTTCGATGGCCAGACGACAATCCCACAGCCCGCCCCGCAGCGGGGAGAGCACAGCGAGGAAATCCGGGCGCAGTTTCCCGCCACGCCCTGAATGGGTCTTAGTTGCCGCGCACCGTGTCGATCATCAGTTGCACATTCTCCGGATCAGCATCCGGCGTGATGCCGTGGCCCAGATTGAAGATATGTGGCCCCCTGGAAAACGCCTGCACGATCTGCCGGGTCTCATCCACCAGCGCCTGCCCGCCGGTCACCATATGCCGCGATGCCAGATTGCCCTGCACGCAACCATCGACCTGCACATGGCGCGCCGCCCAATCCGGGTCGGCGGAATTGTCCAGAGCAACACAGTCAACGCCGGTTTTGCGAGCAAAGCCCACATAGTGTTCTCCGGCCTCGCGCGGGAATCCGATGACCGGGATGCCGGGGTGGCGATCTTTGAGCGCTCGCGTGATCGCTCGGGTCGGCTCGACCGCGTATTTCTCAAACGCATCGTCGGGCAATGACCCGGCCCAGCTGTCGAAAATCTTCACCACTTCTGCCCCGGCCTCGATCTGCATCGAGAGATAGTCGATGGTCGCCGCCGTGATCCGGCTGATCAGCGCATCAAACAGCGCCGGGTTTTCCAGCCGCAGCGCATGGGCCGGACCCTGGTCAGGCGTGCCGCGCCCGGCAATCATGTAGGTCGCCACGGTCCAGGGCGCGCCTGCAAAGCCGATCAACGTGGTCTCAGACGGCAATTCCCGCGACAGGATGCGAACGGTCTCATAGATCGGGGAAAGAGTCTCGTGAATATCCATCGCCGGTTTGAGCGCATCGAACTCGGCCTGTGTCGTGATGGTCGACAGCCGTGGCCCCTCGCCCGTCACGAACCACAGATCCGCGCCCAGCGCCTGCGGCACCAGCAGGATATCGGCAAAAAGGATTGCCGCATCAAACCCATAGCGGCGGATCGGTTGCAGCGTGACCTCTGCCGCCAGTTCGGGATTGTAGCACAGCGACAGGAAATCGCCCGCCTGCGCGCGGGTGGCGCGGTATTCGGGCAGGTAGCGTCCCGCCTGCCGCATCATCCAGATCGGCGGCATGTCCTGAACCTCACCCGCCAATGCGCGCAGTATCGTTTTTGTCACGGCCATGCCTGTCCCTAAATCTGATTGCGCAACACCGGTCTATGCTGAGCGGCAATTTGTCAAGCATTCCCCCGTTGTCAGGGCAAAGTGACGCGACTAAAGCTGTGCGTCATGACACATGCTCTGCCCTCCCCGTCCGACCCGCTGAAAATCGGCACCCGTGGTTCGCCGCTTGCGCTGGCGCAAGCTTATGAAACCCGCGAACGCCTCGCCAAGGCGCATGACCTGCCGCATGACGCGTTCGAGATCACCGTGATCATGACCAGCGGCGACAATCGCAAACTGATCGACGCGGACCGGCCGCTGAAAGAGATCGGCAACAAGGGCCTGTTCACCAAAGAGATCGAAGAGGCGATGCTGCGCGGCGATATCGACATCGCGGTACATTCGACCAAGGACATGCCGGTCGCGCAGCCCGAGGGGCTTGTGCTGGACACGTTCCTGCAGCGCGAAGACGTGCGCGACGCCTTTATCTCACCTGGGCTGACCACGCTGGACGACCTGCCCGAGGGCGCGGTTGTCGGGACCTCGTCGCTGCGCCGGCGCGCGCAATTACTGAATCGCCGGCCCGACCTGAATGTGGTGGAGTTCCGGGGCAATGTGCAGACCCGCCTGCGCAAGCTGTCCGAAGGCGTGGCGGAATGCACCTTTCTGGCGCTGGCCGGGCTGAACCGGCTGGACATGGGTGAGGTGCCCGCGACTCCGATCTCGCCGGACGACATGCTGCCTGCCATTGCGCAAGGCGCCATCGGGATTGAGCGGCGCGGCGATGATGATCGCGCAGGCGCATTGCTGGCCCGCATTCACCATGAAGAAACTCAGCGCCGGCTGGCCGCCGAACGTGCCTTTCTGGCCGCTCTGGACGGGTCCTGTGAAACGCCGATTGCCGGGTTGGCCGAGATCGATGGCGACACGTTGCGCCTGCGTGGTCAGGTCCTGCGCCCCGACGGGTCTGAGGCGGTTTTCGAAGACCGCTCCTGCACGGTTGCGGATGGCGTAGAACTCGGCCGCGACATGGCCGAAGACATGCTGCGGCAAGCGGGCGAAGGCTTCTTCGAGTGGCGCGACTGACGCCACGGCCTGTTTGACAAAGGCCCGCTGTCTCTGGGACACTTAGCGTAGGGAGGTGGCCCGCCATGACTCCGGGAAAGACCTATCTGACATCTGACGAGATTCGCCCCCTGGCCGCCCGGTCGGACTTACGGGGTGCCTGGCTGGTGCTGCATTGCTGGGGTACAATTGCGCTGGCGCTTATTCTGTTCGGGTTCTGGCCCAACCCGCTGACCTTTCTGCTCGCCGTGATGATCGTTGGGTCGCGTCAATTGGGGCTGGCGATCCTGATGCATGAGGCCGCGCATAACGCGCTGTTCCAGCGTCAGCACCTCAATGATGTCGTGGGCTCGTGGTTTTGCGCACAGCCCATTCTGGCCGACCTCGACGCTTACCGACGCTATCACCTGACCCATCACCGCTTTACCCAGTCCGACAAGGATCCCGACCTGCCGCTTTCATCGAAATTCCCGACCTCGCATGCCTCGATGCGGCGCAAATTCACACGGGATCTGACCGGGCAGACCGGGGTGAAGCAACTGGTGGGGCAGATCTCCATGGCACTGCGCATGGCGGGGGATCATGAGGCGATAGAAGCGGCAGAGGCCGATTTCGCCCAGAGCTTCAAGAGCTTGCATTTCTGGGTTACGGTGCCCGTTTTTCTGGGGGTGATGCTGATCATGGGACTGGTTGGCGACTGGTGGTGGGGGCTGGCCTTCTGGCTGTTGCCTTATCTCACGTGGTTCCAGTTGGTTCTGAGGGTGCGCAATATCGCCGAACATGGCGCGACTGAACAATCCGACGACCCGTTCCGAAATGTGCGCACGACACTGGCCGGGCCCGTGGCGCGGCTTTTTGTGGCGCCCTACTGGGTCAACTACCACCTCGAACACCACATGATCATGCATGTGCCCTGCTATAACCTCCCCAAGCTGCACAAGCTGCTGCTGGGCAAAGGCTATGGTAGGCAGATGAACATGGCCCCCAGCTATGGTGCGGCGATGCGCGAGGCCGGGTGGCGGTCAGCCTAGTACCACTTTGCAATCGGCGGCAGGCTCATCAGCACCGCGTCAGGATCGTGGCCCGTCTCCAACCCGAATTTCGTGCCCCGGTCATAGACAAGGTTGTATTCGGCATAGAGACCCCGGTGCCGGTACTGCACCTCTTTGTCGGCGTCTGACCACGGCTGCACACGCCGCTTCTCGACCAGAGGCACAAAGGCGGGCAGAAAGGCGCAGCCAATATCTTGCGTCAGTGCAAAATCCGCGTCCCAGTCGCCGGTGCAGTAATCATCCATGAAGATCCCACCCACGCCACGCGCGCGCTTGCGGTGGGGGATGTAGAAATACTCATCCGCCCAGTCCTTAAGCCGCGGATAATGCCCGGCCCCGTGCGGGTCCAGATGCGCTTTCTGGGTGGCGTGGAAATGGGTGGTGTCCTCGGCATACTCGATACAGGGATTTAGATCGGAGCCCCCGCCGAACCACCAGGCATGCGGGGTCCAGAACATCCGGGTGTTCATGTGAACAGCAGGCACATGTGGGTTCTGCATATGGGCGACCAGAGAGATTCCCGAGGCCCAGAAGCGTGGATCATCCTTCATCCCCGGCAGGCCCTTGCGCGCGGCCATGGCCGACTGCGCGCGGTCTGACAAGGTGCCATAGACCTCGGACACGTTCACACCCACCTTTTCGAACACGCGCCCGCCGCGCATCACCGACATCAGCCCGCCGCCTGCATCCGATCCGTCCTCGGATGTGCGCCGGGTCTCTTTAGCCTCGAACCGGCCCGCAGAAGCGTCCGCAAGCGGCCCCGTCGTGTGGCTGTCCTCCAGCCCTTCGAAAGCGGCAACGATCTCGTCGCGCAACTTGCGGAACCAAGCTGCCGCTTGTGCCTTTTGGGCATCCATTGCCTGGGTCATTCCATGTCTTTCTTCAGCATGTCAGTGAGCCGGGGCCTCGACGGGGTCCAACAGGGTACGCCCGCCATCCAGCGTCATGATCTGACCGGTCATGAAGCCTGACGCCTCAGAGGCGAGAAACTGCGCCGCCTCGGCCAGTTCGGTGGCGGCCGCGATCCGACCCAGCGGCGTGTGGTTCTCAATATCGCGGCGGTATTCGCGGTTGTCCTTGAGCGCGGCCTGCAGCGACGCGCTCATGATCGAGCCCAGCGCGATCGCGTTCACCCGGATGTGGTGCGGTGCCATCGCCACCGCCAGCGAGCGGGTCATCTGATCCAGCGCCGCCGTTGAGACCGAATAGGCCAGTAGGTTGGGGTGGGTGCGCCGCGCTGCCACCGATGACAGGTTGATGATCGCGCCTGCCTGCCGTGCGTCCTCGTTGTCACCGGCCTGCTTGATCATCCGCTTCGCCACCAGTTGGCTGAGCCGCAAGGCCGGCATCAGGTTCTGGTTCAGCAGCGTCTGGGTCGATTCGTCATCCATGTCCAACGGATCGGTCGGCACCACCTGCCGCGCCCCGTTGACCAGAATGTCGACCTGATCGAACGCGTCGAGCGATGCCGAGAGCAGATTGGCCAGCGTCAGCCTTTCGCGCAGATCACCCGCGAAATAGCGGATATTCTCGGTCTCGCCGTTCTCGCCCAGTTCCGAGGCCAGGCGTTTCTCGTCCATGTCGGCGAACACGACATTGGCGCCCTTGTCGGCGAAATGGCGGCCGATCGCCAGACCAATGCCAGCGGCTGCACCGGTGACGATGGCTGTCTTTCCGGCAATGGAATAAGACATCTGTTCCTCCCGCTCTTGCTCAGGTTGCCCCGACCCGGCGGCGCGGGCGAGAGGCGTTGAATATCTTGAAACGGCCATCGCCGCGATGTTCTTCAAACCGGGTGAAATGCGCCTCGAGCGCGGCCTCGTAGGGCAGATGGCGATTGGCCACCATCCATAGCTGGCCATTGGGCGCAAGCGCGCGCGCGGCCACCGCGATGAAGCCACGGCCAAGCGCGGGAACGGCGGCGCGCGACGTGTGAAAAGGCGGGTTCATGACAACGGTATCCAGCGGCTCGGGTGCGGTCCAGGTCAGGGCATCGGCCCAGTGGAACCGGGCACGTGGGTCGTTGACGTTTTGGCGCGCGCAGTCCAACGCGGTATGATCGGCCTCGACCAGATCGAGCGATTGCACGCCATCACGACCCAGAAGCTGCGCGGACAGATACCCCCAGCCGGCCCCCAGATCGGCGATTCTAGCGCCGGGGCGGTCCGGCATGGCCTGGATCAGCAGCTCGGATGCCGGGTCGACCCCGCCCGACGAGAACACTCCCGGCACGGTTCTGTAGCCGCCGGGCAGCGCGGTGCCCGCCATTGCCCATTCCGAAAACGCCTCCGCGTTGGCCCCGAACCAGAAGATTTTGCCATGGGCCTTGGAAATCGGTCCCTCGACCGGCACGCGCTTGCGCACCTCTTTCAACAGACTGTCGATGCCATCGGTCTTGGCCCCGTCCACCACGACCCAACCGCTGGCCCGCTGGCAGGCCTGATGCAGCAGCACCCGTGCCTGTGCTTTGGCGCGCGGGATAAACAGGATGACATCATTGCAGGGGGCGTCGCTGGCATGGGCGCAGTGGAACCCCTGATCCGTGAAATGGTCGTGGAACGGTTTGAACGGCTGCACCACCTCGGTTGTCCGGGGCAGATCGGACAGGTCCTGCGCCGGGGTGGGCAGCATGACGGACAGCGCATCCGACAAGGTCAGGCCACTGTCGCGGGCAAGGTCTAGGCGTATTGACATCGCGTGGGTTGATCCTGCGCCGTCACCGAATGGTGCGGGCGAGCCTGCGCTCTGAGGTCGGGGCGGTCAACCGCCTCACTCCTCTTTTTCCATGGTGCATTGCAGCGGGTGTTGATGGCGGCGGGCGAAATCCATGACCTGACCGACCTTGGTTTCGGCAATCTCGTGGCTGAAGACGCCCACAACCGCGACCCCTTTCTTGTGCACAGTCAGCATCACCTCGAAGGCCTGTGCATGGGTCATGCCGAAAAACCGCTCCAGCACATGCACAACGAATTCCATCGGCGTATAGTCGTCATTCAGCAGCAGCACCTTGTAGAGCGGCGGGCGTTGGGTCTTGGGCCGGGTTTCGACCAGAATCGACAGGGCCGGATCCTCGTCCGGCTCGTTCGATAGTGTGACAGGAAAAAGCTGCATGGTGCAGAGAATCCGCTCTCGCTTGGAAATTACATAGGGGGTTATATACCTTTTCCATGACCCACGAAAAGAGCCCGCGATCACAAACCGCATGTCACGCAACCTGACCCTTGTCGGTTTCGACGCCGACGACACGCTCTGGCACAATGAGCGTTTCTTCCAACTGACCCAAGACCGATTTGCAGATTTGCTGTCGAATCACGCCGAACGCGACCATTTGATGGATCGATTGCTGGCAGCCGAGAGGCGCAATTTGGGCCGCTACGGTTATGGTATCAAAGGCTTTGTTCTGTCGATGATCGAAACCGCGCTGGAGGTCACCGACGACCGCGTGCCCACTTCGGCGATCCGCGAACTGATCGAAGCCGGCCACGACATGCTGGCCCATCCTATCGAATTGCTGCCACATGCGGGCGAAGCGGTCTCGACGGTGGCAGATACCCATCGGGTCATCTTAGTGACCAAGGGCGATCTGCTGGATCAGGAACGCAAGCTGGCCCAATCGGGTTTGGGTGATCTCTTCAACGCGGTCGAGATCGTTTCGGAAAAGACCGCGGGGGTGTATGCCGAACTCTTTGCACGCCACGGTGAGGGCGCGGAACACGCGATGATGGTCGGCAATTCCATTCGCTCGGATGTGGCGCCGGTCATTCAGGTCGGCGGCTGGGGTGTTCACGTACCGCACGCGTTGCTGTGGGATCTGGAACGGGCCGAGACACCGGACCACGCGGCCCGGTTCCACGAACTGCCTGATTTGTCGGGCCTTCCGGATTTGGTCCGCATGTTGGGGTAAGCCCGGCACATTAAGAAAACGCAGCAATTTTTAGGCAATCGCATTCTTAGCGGAAAAGCTGAGTTCAACCACTAGATATGGGTTTCCCATTTGTCCCAATTTTTGCGTTCGACTGAATCTCACCGTTTATTTCAATCCGCCACTGTGTTAGCGTTGAGGCAATTATCAAACAGAGCCAGCCCGAAATAATCAGGCGGCCAGAGGCAGATAGAGAAATGATCGTGCAGGTTCGGCGGATGAAACCGGCCCGATGGGGCCTTATTATACTCACACTTCTGTGGCTCTGCGTGCTGTTGCCGCTCAGTGTCGCGGCAGCGCCCTATGCGGCGATGGTGATAGATGCGAGAACAGGAGAGGTTCTGCATTCACGCAACGCGGATACGCGGCTACATCCCGCGTCTTTGACCAAGATGATGACCCTCTACATCGCGTTCGAAGCGATTCGAAATGGCGAGATCGACCTGGACACGCAGGTGCGCATTCCCAGAGCAGCCGCGGCGGAACCTCCTTCGAAACTGGGGTTGCGCTCAGGTCAGAAAATCGCGTTTCGCTACCTGATCCGCGCGGCTGCGGTAAAATCGGCCAATGACGCGGCCACCGCCATCGGGATCACCATCAGCGGATCCGAGGCCGCCTTTGCGCGCCGGATGACACGGACCGCCAAAGCGATGGGAATGACGCGTACAACGTTCAAGAACGCGCATGGCCTGACCGAAAAGGGGCATCTGTCGACAGCGCGTGACATGACCAATCTGGGCCGTCATCTGCTGTATGATTATCCGCAATATTACAATCTGTTCTCGCGCAAATCGACCCATGCCGGGATCAAGACGGTGAACAACACCAACCGCCGTCTGCTGGGTGCCTATAAGGGCGCCGACGGGATAAAAACCGGATATACCCGCGCTGCGGGCTTCAACCTTGTGGCGTCGGCAAAACGCGGCAACGAGCGCGTGATCGCCACCGTCTTTGGCGGTCAATCCACCGCGTCGCGCAATGCACGGGTGGCCGAGCTGCTTGATATGGGGTTCCGCCGCGCGCCCTCACGTGCGCCGATCCGCAAGCCGGGTCGCCCGGCCTATGCTGGCAATTCGGGTCTTGGCGATACCGACCAGGGCAAAACTATCCGTCTGGCGAGTGCACCCAAGAAAAGCCTCCGGCCACGTATCCGCCCAAGCGCGGATGCGACCGTGGTCGCCAGTGCGGTGGCGGTAAACGCCCAGCAGAATGGCGACCGGATTCAGGCCGGCATCACCGCAGCCATCGTGGCGGCAGATGTTGGATCAAAAACCGTAACGCCGCAGCCCTCTTCGGCTACCCGCCCCGCCATGCGACCCGAGAAATTGGTGCTGGCGAACGCGACCCCCGGTGTGAGCACACCGGCCGCGAAGCCAGAGATTGTCACGCGGCTTTCGACCTCGGGCGGACATCATTGGGGTGTCAATGTGGGCCGGTATACGACCCGCTACAAGGCCGAGAAGGTACTGCTGCGCACCGCTCTGGCCGAGATGTCGACACTTGATGGCACGCTGCGCAAGGTAAACAAATCATCGAAAGGGTTTGAAGCGACGTTTCAGGGCATGACGCGCGAACAGGCCGACTTGGCCTGCCGCAGGCTTCAGGCCCGCAACGTCACGTGTTTCATGATCGGGCCCTCCTAATAAAAAAAGACCCGGACCATGACGATCTGACGGCCACGCCCCACCACGTGGCCGTCTTTTTTTGTCAGCTACCGGGCCCGGAAAACATCGTCACATCAACACCGCCATCAGTGAGGCAGCTCCGGACAGAGCCTGCGAGTTGTACGGCGGTTGGCGTATCGCCATGCAGGCAGATCGTATCGATCGAGGTCTCGATACGCTTGCCGCTTTCGGTGATGATCGCCCCTTCGCGGACCATCTCGAGGATACGCGGCCCCGCCAGTTCGGGGTCATGGATCACCGCGCCCGGCAACGAACGATCCACCAGTGTACCGTCATCATTGTAGGCCCGGTCGGCAAAGATCTCGCCCACCCAGCGACAGCCCAGATCGCGTACCACGCGCTCCATCTCGGTCGCGGCCAGCACCATGATGATGATGTCGGGGTCAACCTCCAGCGCCGCCTCGTAACAGGCGCGCGCCATGTCGTAGTCGGTACAGGCCATGTTTGAGAGCGCGCCGTGCAGCTTCAGATGCCGCACCTGCGTCCCCAGCGCCTGCGCCATCCCCCGCGCCGCGCCGAGCTGGTAGCGCACCAGATTGCGCAGGCTGTCCTGCGGCAGCACCATGCGACGGCGGCCAAAGCCCTGAAGGTCACCGAAACCGGGATGCGCCCCGATGCCAACCCCGTTCCGCGCCGCCAGAGCCATGGTGCTGGCCATCACATCCGGATCGCCCGCGTGGAAGCCGCAGGCTATATTGGCGCTGGTGATGATGTCCAGCAGGCTCTCGTCATCGCCCATCTTCCAGGGGCCAAAGCTTTCGCCCATATCGGCATTCAGATCCACTGAGGTCATGCGCTTACTCTCCCTGATCGGTTGCGGACACCACGCCGCTGACAAGTTGGTAGGACAGAAGATCGCTGATGTCATGCGGATCGCGCACCAGCGGTTCGGGGCGAGTGGGCAGTCGCGCAAGCTCAGCTTCGAAGGCGGCCTGCAATGCCAGAGCCTCCTCCAGTGTCACGAACTGCAATCGCAGCGGCGCACCACCCGGGGCCTGCGCCGCGCGCGGCAGGTCGCAGGGGATCACCGTGGCGATCCGGGGATAGCCGCCGGTGGTCTGGCACTCGGGCAGCAGGATGAACGGATTGCCGCTGCCGGTCATCTGGATGTCGCCGGGTGTAATGACCTCGGAGAGGATATTCAGCTGCCCCTCGGCGGCAAATCCGGGGCCGTCCATCTCCAGTTGCATGCCCATTCGGTTGGCACGCGCTCCGCGGAGGAACGTGGTTTGTTCCAACCGCTCGAGCGTGGCGGCGCTGAATAACCCGGTCTGGGCGCTGGCGATCACGCGCAGGGTACCGCCGGTGAACCGGTCGGTGCTGGTGATCTTGTAACCGCCCGCCGCCGTGCCGCCGATAGCCGGCAACATGTCCCCGGGCGCGACCGCCCTGCCGATATTTGCGGTCAGATGGGTTGCGCGCGCGCCAAGCATCAACGGCGCATCGATCCCGCCGGCGACATGCAGGTAGCCATACGTACCCTGCCGCGTGGCACCGATGGTCAGGACCTGCCCTTTCGTCAAACTGTGCGAGGCGTTCCACGCAACCTGAGCGCCATCGATACTGACCTGCATCGGCGCGCCGGTCAGCGCGATACTCACCTCGACCGCCGCCTCGAAGCTTCCGCCGAATCCCGCCATTTCCAGCGCCGCGCAGCTGGGGTGCTGGCCCAGCAGCGCCGCCCCCTCGTGAAGCGCCAGAAGATCGGCTGCGCCCGACCGGGACAGGCCCTGATCCAGATACCCAGGGCGCCCCTGATCCTGAACCGTACAGGCCGGGCCGTTGCTGTGAACGATCAGGCTCATGCCGGAATCTCCTCGGCCTGCGCGCCGCCATTGCCGCCCGCGTCGCGATCGTCGATAGCGGCAAATTCCTTGGGTGAGACCGCCTCGAAGACCATTTCGTCACCGGCGGCCAACGCAAAGCTGTGTTCCTGTTCCGGGCGGAAACACCGGAAGGCTGTCTGCCCCACATGCCGCCAGCCGGTGGGTGCGGGACCGGAAAACAGCACGAATTGCGAGATCGCCAGAATCAGCGCTCCGGCGGGCACCATCGGTGTCAGCTCCTGCTGCCGGGGGATGTTAAACTCCGGGCCAAGCGAGCCGAGATATGGTTGGCCGGGCGCAAAACCGATGGTCAGCACGCGGACCCGCGATGTGCTGAGCCTTTGCACCGCATCCTCCGGCGACAGACCCGCCAATGCTGCGGCTTCCTCCAGTTGCGGGGCCAGATCGGTGCCATAGACCGTGGGCACCCGCCAGAGCCTGCGCCCGGCAGGCAAAGGCGCGGCATACCAATTCCGTATGGCGAGCAATTGCCCCAGCCACGACTGCAGCGCCGCGTGCGGCAATACCAGCGGATCAAAGCGGAGATAGGCCGAGGTCAGCGACGTTGATGTCTCGAGCACGCCCTCGGGCAGATCCGACAGGAGTGCCGCGCGAAAGGCGAGCGCCGCGCGGTTGGCCGGTTCCGACATGGTGTCGGCAAAACTGACCAGTAGACCGTCCAACCCAAGCGGGCGGATCATGGGAAAGGCGTCAGCGTGGGTCATAAAGCCTCCGCAACAGAGCCGGGGTAAGGTACATCGGGAATTGGTAGCAGCCCAGAAAGATCAAAAGCGGGTCCGTCGCCTCGGGCGACAGCGCGACAAAGAACAGCGCAAAATTGCGGTTGCCAGCAACGATGGCCAGTGGCGTGGCGGCAGGGGACCCCCGACCGCGCAGGGTGAAAAAGGCCGCCACCTGCAGACCGAAATTCAGCGCAAAAGCGACCACAACCCAGAAGGCCAGTTCCACAGGGTCGTTTTCGAATGCCGGGCGGACCGCCGACATCAGACCGATCACCACGACGGCAAGCACGATCATGGTTAGACCGTCCGTGGCCTTGCGACCCCGCTCCGACAAGTCAGGCGCGCGCCAGTGACGCAGGGCAAAGCCCAGCGCCGCCGCCGCCAGAATGACCACCAGCAGGCGCATCGCGGCGGCCAGAACGTCGCCGATATCCCCGAAACCTGGCAGCAGGGCAAAAACGGGAATGCAGGTCAGCGGCAGCAGCGCGGTGCCAAGGATCAGCAAGCGCAGCGCCGGGGCTGGATCGCCGTTGAGCAGGATCGCGAAATTGGCCGATCCGGTGACCGAAGGGGCAGCCATCACCAGCACGAGCGCCAGCACAAGTGATGACGCCGGCAGGCCCAGCAGTATCACGATCAGCAGGACCCCGACCGGCAGGGCCAATTGCAGGATCAGCACCGCCAGCACCGTCCGGCGCAGCTCTGCCAGATTGGCGAGCGTATCGACCAACCCGATACGAAAAGCGGTCAGAAGCAGCAGCAGCGACACGAGTTCGGGAATCCACCACCGCAGCACCTGTGCGACATCAGGCAACAGCAGCCCGGCCAGCAACCCGCAGATCAGCGCGAATTTCCCATATCTGGCGATGAAGATGAGCGCGGTCATGCGGCAGGACTGCCCTTGCGGGCCCTTTTTGTTAGTCTCGGGGGTGAGGTGTAGGCGGCGCTAGCCGCCTCCGGGGGCTTGCCTGAGGTTCTCGGGCAGCCAGGTGGCGATTTCCGGGAACAGGATCAGCACAAAGACCATCAGTACCATGATCAGGAACATCGGGAAGGCGGCACGGGCAATGAAGCCCATCTCATGGTTGGTCATGCCCTGCAGCACGAACAGGTTGAACCCGATCGGCGGCGTGATCTGCGCCATCTCGACAACAACCACGATGAAGATGCCGAACCAGATCAGGTCGATCCCCGCCTGGCGTACCATCGGCTCGACCACCGCCATTGTCAGTACCACCGACGAGATCCCGTCAAGGAACATCCCCAGGACGATGTAGAAGACCAAGAGCACCATGAGCAGCTGGAACTTGCTAAGTTCCCATTGTGCAATCAGGTCGGCCAGTCCACGCGGCAAACCGGTGAACCCCATCGACAGCGACAGGAACGCAGCCCCCGCAAGGATCAGCGCGATCATGGCCGAGGTGCGTGTCGCGCCCATCAGGCTTTCGGTGAAGGTCTGCCAGGTGAGCGAGCCCTGACTGGCGGCCAGAACCAGCCCGCCGATCACGCCAAAGGCCGCCGCCTCGGTCGCGGTGGCATAGCCCAAATACATCGAGCCGATCACCACCATGATCAGGCAGATCACCGGCAGCAGGAAGCGGGAATTGGCGATGCGCTGGCCCATGGTCAGTGGCGGTTCGGCCTTGGGTTGCCACGTCTTCGAAACCCTGCTGGTGATCGCCACATAGGCCATGAACATCGACGCCAGCACGAGGCCCGGCAGAATGCCTGCGAAAAACAGCTTCGAGATACTTTCGTTAATAGTCACGCCATAGACGATCAGCGTTAATGAGGGCGGGATCATCAGGCCCAATGTCGCGGCACCGGCCAGTGTGCCGATGATCAACTCCTCGGGATACTCCCGCCTGCGCAGCTCCGGGATCGACATCTTGCCAACTGTTGTCAGGGTTGCCGCCGACGATCCGGAAACGGCTGCGAAGACCGTGCACCCCACGATATTGGTATGGACCAGCCCACCGGGCAGCCCGGCCATCCAGGGTGCGAGTCCCTTGAACATGTCTTCGCTTAGCCGGGTTCGGTACAGGATTTCTCCCATCCAGATGAACAGCGGCAGCGCCGTCAGTGTCCAGGAGGATGAGGCCGTCCAGATCGTGGTGATCATGACATCACCCACGGGACGCGAGGTAAACAGCTCCATGCCGACCCAAGCGACGCCCATCAGCGCCAGCCCGACCCAGACCCCGGTGCCCAGCAGCAGGAAGAGCACGAAGAGAAACAGGATGATGATCGAAAAGTCTTCCATGTCTTATCCTTTCCGCATCAATCGACCGGGACGTTCAGGGGCTTGCCCTTTTCGACCACGTGGGTGGTGATGGCGATCATCACGGTATCGCCTGCATTGGTCAGGCCACCATGGGGTTTGCCTTGCGGGAAATGCGCGGCCATGCCGTCGGGAAACGGAATCTGCTTGCCGTCAACGGTCTGCATGGTGCCTCCGGTGATCACGACGAGGTGTTCGTCGCCGTTATGGGTATGGCGTGGCACCGTTGCACCCGGTTCGATCTCAAGCCGGGCGACGATGACCTCATGGGTGTCAGAGCCGGGCACATCGGCACGGGACAGCTCGGTCCGTGTGATGGCGCCCTCGGCAAACGCAAGTGCTGGGGCAACGGCGAATAGAGCGATGGCAGTGGCGGTGCGGATCATGGCTGGTATCCCTTTGGCGAGCGGCATGTCATTCACCGAAACTCTGATCGACAAGATCGCGCTGGATGCGGTGATCGCCCTTCAGGATCAGGCTGATCAGGTGATCGGTGAGCGCAATGGCGAAGATGACAGCGCCCAGCAGCATCACCGATTGCGGTATCCACAGTGCGGTGCGGTCCTGACCCTGGCTGATATCGTTGAATTTCCACGACCAGTACACGAAGTTCACGCAGTAGCGGACGAAGTACCACGCCACCGCCGTGCCGATGGCGAAACACCAGATATTGATGATCCGCTGCACTTTTGGCCCGACCGCGTTGATCAGGATCGACACCCGAATATGCGCACCTCGGTTCAGCGCGTTGGCAAAGGCCAGGAAAGAGGCGGCGGCCATGGCGTAACCGGCATAGTCGGGCGCTCCGGGAAAGACCTCTCCCGTCCAGCGGGCCAGCATCTGCACCACGATCAGGATCAGGATCGCGATCAGGCAGAGCGCGGCCAGAATACCCGAGCCGAGATACAGGAAATCAAGCGCGGCGCGCAGCCGCTTTGCGAGTGCCATGAGGTCCCCCTGTCCATGTTTTGTTGGGGTTGGGGGCAGACCGCAGGCCTGCCCCGAAAGGCCGGGTTTATTCCGACTTTGACGCCTTGAACGCCTCGACGATGGCCGCGCCATCCGGGCCCGCTGCCTCAAGCCATTCGGCGGTCATGGTTTCGCCGATCTGCTGCAGCTCGCCTTTCAGCTGGTCGCTGGCCGGCGCAACGCTCATGCCACCATCGCGAAGACCTTTGAGAGTGAAATCGGTATATTGAACCGCGCGCCAGGTGCCTGCGTATTCGGCCAGATCGGCGCAAGCCTGCACAACCGCCTTGTTGCCATCTGACACACCCGACCAGACATCGGAATTCACCATGATGTAGTTGCGCGGCAGCCAAGCGTCGACTTCGTAGAAGTGGTTCAGGCTTTCCCAGACCTTGCGGTCATATCCGGTGGCGCCCGAGCTGACCATCGAGTCGGCCACGCCGGTGGCAAAGGCCTGGCTGATCTCGGCCGCTTCGATGGTGACCGGCAGCATACCGGTCAGTTCCGCCAGACGCGCCGTGGCGTTGTTGTAGGAGCGGAACTTGACCCCCTCCATATCCGCGACCGAGTTTACCTCGTCCCGGAAATACAGCCCCTGCGGCGGCCAAGGCACCGAATAGAGCAACGTCAGGTTCTGATCGGCCAGCACGTTTTCCAGCGTCGGTTTGGCGGCGTTCCAGAGCTTATCGGCATCGTCGAAAGACGTTGCCAGGAAGGGAACGGAATCCACGCCGAAGATGGCATCTTCGTTCTGATGCCCTGACAGCAGCCGCTCACCGATGGGCACTTGCCCGGTCTGGATCGCTCGCTTGATCTGCGCACCGGGGAAGAGCGAGCCGGACGGATGTGTCACGATCTCGATCTCTCCTTGTGTGCCGGTGGTCACGCACTTGGCGAACTCCGCGCCGGTCACCGAATGGAAGTTCGAGCCGGAATAGGCCATCGGCATATCCCATTTCTCGGCTAGAGCCGGTGCGGCACTTGCCGCGGTCAGGGCCGTGGCGGCCAGCAGATGCGTAAATCTTTTCATGTTCTTTCTCCCTATTTTGGTTTTGTCGGCTTGTTGGTTTTTGTTATCCCGCCTTTGCGAAGCGTGCCGGTGAATAGACGCTCAGGTCAATATTTGGTTGCCTGCCCGAGATGATTTGCGCCAGCAGGCGCCCGGTTTTCGGCCCACCAGTCAGGCCAATATGGTGGTGGCCAAAGCCGGTGAAGGCCCCCTTGATACCCGGCACTTCGCCGATCACGGGGATCGAATCCGCCGGGGCCGGGCGATGGCCCATCCACTCGGTCACATGCGCCCCGCGCAGACCCGGCAGCGCCTTGATCGCGTTGCGGTGCAACAATTCCAGCGGCGCGCGTGAGGGGCCTGCATCGAGCCCGCCGAATTCGACCACACCGGCAAGACGGACTCGACCCTCCATCGGTGTCACGACGAATTTGCCACCCGCGATCATCACCGGCGATTTCGGCATAACCGAAGGTTCCCAGAATTCCAGATGATAGCCTCGCTCGGATTCCAGCGGCACGTTCAGTCCCAGCTTGTTAGCCAGCGGGCCGGACCAGGCGCCGGTGGCAAGGACGGCCGCGTCGCAGTCGATCGTCTCTCCGCCTGCCCGTATGCCGGTGAGTGATCCGTTTTCCTGAACCACATCCTCGACATCGGCGCGCAGAAAACGGCCACCTTGCGTCTCAAGGTGGCGGGCAAGCGCCTGCACATAGGCACCGGGGTCAGAAATCCGGCCATGGTCGCCCAGCCGGATCGCAAATGTCAGATCTTTGGAAAACGCCGGATCATAGGCATGGAGGTCCGCGCCCTCCATTTCTTGCCACTGAAAACCGTTTGCCTTGCGCAGGTTCCATACAAACGCGTCGCCATTGAAATGCGCGCGGTCGTCATAGAGGAACAGATAATCCGAGGGGTGAATATAGTGCTCGGCCCCCGTACCCGCAGCCAATGCCGTGTGATCCTCAAGGCTGTCTCCGACGATAGGGGTCAGGGCCGAGGCGATGCGTGTGGTGTCGTCGGCATTGGCATGGGAGAGGTATTTTCCCAGCCAGGGCAGCAGGCGCGGCAGGTAGCCATAGCGCAGGAACAAGGGTTGATTGGCGCTGAACAGCATCTTCGGCGCCTTGGCGATCAGGCCCGGCGTGGTGACCGGCACCACCGCGCAGGATGCCAGCACGCCGCCATTGCCATAAGACGTGCCCTCGGCCGGGCCCTTGCGGTCGATCAGGATGACGTCATGGCCTGCGCGTTGCAGCCAGATTGCCGCCGACACCCCAACGATGCCCGCGCCAATGATGGCCACTGTTTTCCGGTCTGTGGTCATTGCTGTCTCCCACCGGGTGCGTCTGTGCCGCACACCGATTCTCCGGGACACAGGATCGCACACATTGACAAAACGTCAACAAAATGTTTACAAAACATCTGAATTAGATGGAGCACGCGCATGTCAGATCCCTCTCTCGGACCGGTGGTATCGTCGGCCCATCTGGCCGATGGCAGCTTTCCCGAGGTCAGCGAGTTCGAGTTCGGGCTGATCATCGCGAGCCACGCCTTTGGCCGCTGGACGACACGCTGCATGGCGGCGGCGGGGTTTGCGGACCTGTCCTCGCTCGAAGTGTGCGTCTTGCACACGGTGCGCCATCGCGGCAAACCCAAGAAACTTGCGGATATTTGCCTTGTGCTGAATGTCGAGGACACCCACACGGTCAATTACGCGATCAAGAAACTGGCCAAGGCGGGGCTGGTGCGTGAAGGCAAACAGGGCAAAGAAAAGACGGTCGAGGCCACCGAACAGGGCGCAGACGCTTGCGATCGGTACCGTGAAATCCGCGAAGCGTTGCTGTTGCGCGCGATGAACGAGGTTGGCATCGAAGCGGAACAGATGGGCCGGTTGTCCGCATTGATGCGGCTGATGTCCGGCCAGTATGACCAAGCCGCGCGGGCAGCGACGGTATATTGACCCTGCCTGGTTCATTCGGGCGTCCTGACTGCGTAATGGTTCAGCTTTTCGATATCCGGCACCGCGCCCAACCCTGCTCCGCCCGGCACGATCACATGACCCTCAGCAACCGGGAACGGCGTCTCCAGAATGTCTTCGCGCAGGTAAAAGCTGGCCTGATAGAACTCGCAGCCCAGCGTGATCTCCGGGGTCGCGGCGATCATGTGAGTTCCTGCCAGATGGGCCAGACCGGCCTCGAACATATCTCCGCCATAAGCCGTCAGACCGTTCGCCGCGGCGATCCGGGCTACCGTCTGGCCGCGACCCAGCCCGCCAGATTTCATGATTTTGATTGACACCCCATCGCAAATACCTTCGCGCGCGGCGCGGGACATGTCTTCTGGGCCGAAGACGCTTTCATCGGCCAGCAAGGGAACCTCAGTGGCCGCGCGCAGGCGCGCCATCATGTCGAATTCAGCCGCGCGCACTGGCTGCTCAATGAAATCGGGCCGGAACTGCGCCACGTCGCGCACACGGTCCATGGCTTCGCCGATTTCCAGCCCCTGATTATAGTCGACGCGCACGCGGAAGTCGGGGAAATCGCGGGCGATCCGCTCCAGCCGCATGACGTCAAAAGCGTGGTCGCGAAAACCGGTTTTCAGCTTGATGATCCCGACGCCATTGTCGCGCAGGCGCTCCATCAAGGCAATGTCGGCGTCGAAATCCGGGTTCGCGATCGAACAGCTGAGCGGGATTCGGCTACGGCAGCGCCCACCCAGTAGGGCCCAGACCGGCACGTCGGAGAGATGACCGGTCAAATCCAGCAGCGCGCTGTCCAGCGCCGCCTTAGCCTCAGTGCAATGGGCGACTGCGCGTGCCACCTGACCCATGATCGCAGAGCGATCCGCAACGAGACGCCCGACAACCAAAGGACGCAAGTAGCGGTCAAGCGCGGCATAACTTGCCTCGGGCGTGCCAGTGAAGACCGACCAGGGTGAGGCCTCGCCAAATCCTTGCGTCCCGTCTTCGCAAGTCAGCCGCAGGATGATGACCTCGCAACTGCCCTCGACACGGCCGATGCCGTGATCCCGTGCCGATCGCACCGGCAATGCCAGATGCCACAGATCGAAACCGGTAATGCGCTGATCAAGGTTCGACACGCCGTACTCCCTGCCGTTGGGGAAGTGTGCGCGGCAAACCTCATCATTTCCAATATTATGTTTTTGCCAGGGTATCATGAAATCTTATACACTCTACCCATGCAGACCAATTTCCGCCAATATCAGGCCTTTCACGCGGTCATCGACACCGGCACCGTGACCGGCGCTGCCGAACAGCTTGGCGTGTCGCAGCCCGCGATCTCGAACCTTCTGGCTCAGTTGGAGCGCCGGACCAAGCTGCGCCTGTTCGAACGCAGCCGGGGCCGGTTACTGCCCACGCCAGAGGCGGTTGTTCTGTTCGACGAGATCGATACCATCGTGCGCGGGCTGGACCATGTAAACCAGGCCGTTGTGGACCTGCAGAACCAGAAAGCGGGGCAATTGCAGGTGGCGACCAGTCACGCGATGGCCTTTGGGTTCATGCCCGGTCAGATCGCACGCTTCACCGCCAACAAGCCGAACCTGACCATCGCATTCCAATCGCAATATTCCTCGAAAATACAGGAGTGGGTGATGGCCGGCTTGTTTGAGATCGGGATCTGCGAACTACCAGTACGCCATGACGGGCTGCACAAGATCCCGTTCTTTTTTGAGATCGTCTGCGCCCTGCCCGAGGGCAGCAAGCTTGCCGAACATGAGGTGCTGACCCCTGCCCTGCTAAGCGACGTGCCCTTCATCGTGATGGGGGCCGATCACATGGTCAACCGCCGCGCCCGCGAGGCATTTCACTCGGTCGGCGCCCATTGGCGGGTGCGCTGCCAGACAGATCTGTTCCGCAATGCGCTCAACATGGTGAAAGAGGGTCTGGGCGCGACTTTTGTCGATCCCTTCACCTTGTCGAGCGATGATGGCAGCGGCTATGTGCTGCGCCGTTTCGCGCCGCGCATCCTGCTGGATGTGGTGATCGTGACCGCGCGGGAACGCCCACTTTCCACTATCGGCAGCCAGTTCCTGGAACAGATCTCGGAAAGCATGGCTGCGATGGCGGTCAGTTGAAGCGGCCCCTGTCCCGGTCAGACCGGTTTGAACTTCTGGCTGGATGGGTCGTAATATTCCAGCCCGCCGGCCCCGATATCGGTCCAGAGTCCGTGCAGGCTTAGCGTGTCATTCTCGACAGCCGAGGCGACGAAGGGAAAGCTCATCAGGTTTTCCAGCGAGGCCACAACCGCCTGTCGTTCGAACTGGCGCGCCTGTTCCTCGCCATCCTCGATGTCGGCCACCAGTTCGAATTTCGGTTTCAGGATGTCCATCCAGCGCCCGACAAAACTCTCCTTGGCTTCCAGCTGCGGCGCCTTGCCATGACACATGTCGATACAGCCCTGCACCCCGCCGCACTGCGAATGGCCTAACACGATCAGATGCGTGACCTTGAGCGCGGTCACCGCGTATTCAATGGCCGCACTCGTGCCGTGGTGATCGCCATCCGGCAGATAGGGCGGCACCAGGTTGGCGATGTTTCTGTGGATAAAGAACTCGCCCTGATCGGCCCCGAAAATCGAGGTCACATGTACACGGCTGTCACAGCACGAGACCACCATCGCGCGCGGGCGCTGGCCTTCGGTGGCCAGGCGCTGATACCAAGCGTGGTTTTCGGCATAGGTTGTAGCCTTCCATCCGTGATAGCGCTGCACCAGATAGCTTGGCAGGGGCCGGGCGTATTCCATATTCTCTGACCTGTCCTGTTCGTTCGGTTTCACACGCAATAATTCCTATTTGCCGCAAATTCGAGGTTTTTTGCACAGCCAAGGCAACCTTTTGCAAACCACTCAAGGCTCAGGATGGCCGCGTGCCGTGGGGGCACATGAATCAAGGGTGCGTGTGGTGGACAAGATTGTCGCATTGGTACAGGACGAATCCGTTCGTCTGGATCCCGGCCAAGTGGCCGCGCTTTATCGGGAATTGGGCGATTCGTCGGCCGAAGACGTTGTGTGTCGCACCGTCGAGGAACTGGCCGTTCGTCTGTCGGTCTGTGAACGGCTCTGGCGCAACAAGGACTGGTGCGATCTGCGCAAGAGCGCGCGCTCGCTGGTCGCTATCGCCGAGCAGGTCGGCATGGTGGCACTGGCCCGCGTGGCTGCTGACGTGACCGACACGATCGACAATGAGGATCCCGTGGCGACGGGCGCGACGCTCTATCGTCTGATCCGGGTGGGCGAACGGTCGCTGACTGCGATCTGGGACCAGCGTGATCTGATGGTCTGAGGGACTTGCGGGCGACAACGGTGAGGCTAGTCTGGGGCCAACTCCAATGACTGAGCAGACATCATGACCCTTGCCTTCGCCGATCAGACCGAAACCGCCTTGCCCGCGCATGTGCTTGAACAATCCGCGCTGGCGGGCTGGCTGGCCGATCAGGACAAGGTTACCCGCGACTGGGTCGCGGCCAACGGGTTCACAGGCAGGATCGGACAGGCCTTGCTGATCCCCTCGGCCCAGGGCGGGCCGCGCTGTGCCCTGCTAGGCTACGGAACGCCCGAAGGCCGGGCACGCAAGCGGTTCTGTTTGGCCGCTGCAGCCGAGAATTTGCCAGAAGGTATATTCCGGCTTGAAGCCGAATTGACCGGTGAAGCGCTTTCGGCTGAATGCTTTGGTTGGCTGATAAGCGGATATGCCTTTGACCGGTACAAGACAAAAACCGGCAGCAAGGCCCGTCTGGTGGCCCCCGGCGGGGTCGACCGCGCCCGGATCGAGGCAATGGCCAATGCCGAGGCGCTGACGCGTGACCTGATCAACACCCCTGCCGCCGATATGGGGCCGAAGCAGTTGCAGGCGGCGGCGCTCGCGCTGGCCGACGAGTTCGGCGCGTCCGCAAGCACAGTTCAGGGCGATGACTTGCTGGCACAGAACCTGCCGATGATCCACGCGGTCGGGCGCGCTGCCGAACAGGCGCCGCGTCTGATCGAACTCAACTGGGGCAACACCGGCCCGCACCTGACGCTTGTTGGCAAGGGGGTCTGTTTCGACACGGGCGGGCTGGACCTGAAACCGGCCTCGGCCATGGCGCTGATGAAAAAGGATATGGGCGGCGCGGCGAATGTGTTGGGTCTGGCGCGGATGATCATGGCGCTGAATCTGCCGGTGCAACTGCGCGTCCTGATCCCGGCGGTCGAAAACGCGGTGGCCGGAAACGCCTTCCGGCCCGGCGACATCCTGATCTCGCGCAAGGGGCTGACGGTCGAGGTCAACAATACTGACGCCGAGGGCAGGCTGGTGCTGGCGGATGCGCTGGCGCTGGCGGATGAGGACAGGCCCGATCTGGTCATCTCCATGGCCACGCTAACGGGCGCTGCGCGGGTAGCGGTGGGGCCGGATCTGGCCCCTTTCTACACCGATGACGAGACCGCGGCCCGCAGCCTCAGCGAAGCGGCAGCGCGGGTCGCCGACCCGGTCTGGCGGCTGCCGTTCCATACTCCGTATGAAAGCATGATCGAACCGGACATGGCCGATCTGGACAATGCGCCAGGCGGCGGGTTTGCCGGGTCGATCACCGCCGCGCTGTTCCTGCGCCGCTTCGTGACAGCCTCGCGTTACATCCATTTCGACATTTACGGCTGGCAACCGGCAAAGGCTCCGGCCCGTCCGAAAGGCGGGGCCGCGCAGGGCCCGCGCACCTTGCTTGAAAGCCTGCCCGCGTTGCTGGACCTATGAGCGATCCGCGCCTGACACCGATGAACACCCGGGTCGCCGCAGCCCATCTGTGCGATGTACCGGAGGGCGTGCGCCGGGTCGAGGGCTCTGCAAGACAGGTTAACCAACCGGTAATCGATCTGCTACGGTCGCCCGAGGGCAAGCGCGATCGACAACTGCTTTATGGCGAAACACTGCGCGTTTTCGAGGATCGCGATGGTTGGGCGTTTGTACAGGCCGACAAGGACCGCTATGTCGGTTATCTGCCCGCTGACACGCTGGCCCCGGTCACGCAGGCCACGCATTGGGTCTCTGCACCCGCGACCCATGCCTATGCGAAACCCGATATGAAATCGCCCGAGACCGCGTCGCTCAGCTTCGCCAGCCGGATGGAGGTTACCGAAGTCACCAACGGGTTTACCAAGACGCCGCTGGGCTTTGTGCCATTGGTCCATCTGTCGGGAATCAACACGCTGATGAGCGAACCGGTAACGGTGGCGGCAGGGTTTCTGGGAACGCCCTATCTCTGGGGTGGAAACAGCCGGTTCGGCATCGATTGCTCGGGATTGGTTCAGGCCGGGCTGCTGGCCTGCGGTATCGCCTGCCCCGGCGACAGTGACCTGCAGCAGGCGGAGTTGGGTCAAGCGCTGCCCGGTGGGACCCCGCCCGAGCGCGGCGACTTGCTGTTCTGGAACGGGCATGTGGCCTGGGTCGCCGACGCGCAAACCATTTTACATGCAAATGCGGGCCATATGGCGGTGGCATATGAACCACTGGAGGCAGCGATTACGCGTATTCAGACGCAGGGCGACGGGCCTGTCACGGCCCACAAACGGCTCTGATCCGTCGCGCGAAAGCTCAGTCGGGATCAATCGCACGGATCAGCTTGCGCTCGAGCACCCTTAGCACCGCTTTCAGGTCCTGCCCGCGCTTGAGGATTTGCCCATCCATCCCGATCACTGAATACATCCCTTGCCGATTGCGCAGCCTGGGCTGCTTTTCGACCCGATAGATCGGATGTTCGGCCGTGCGCCGGAAAATCGAAAATATGGCGCTGTCGCGGAGGTTTGAGATACCGTAATCCCGCCACTCTCCGGCGGCGACCATGCGCCCGTAAACCGAGAGAATTAGGCTAAGCTCGCGCCGGTCGAACGCGACCTGCATCTGGGCCTGTCCGGCGGGAAACCGGCTTGGAGGCTGCATGTTCATAGGTTCAGCCTTGCCGCATTTTCTTGTCAAATCAAGCCTGACGCGCTGGAATCACGGCAAACTGAGGCAATGGTGCACGCCGCGATCCGATCAATTCCCGGCCTGTGTGGTGCTCAACGATCCGCGCGCAGCCGCTCAAGGTTGACCACCGTCGACAGCATAAGCCGGTCATGGCTCCAGTCCTTTGGTGCCTCCAGAGAAGCGCCCGCAAAGGACAGAAATGTACCCATGACACAGGCAAGCGCGATCAGATGCCTGCGCGGGGCCGAAAGCTGGCTGGCCGTGGATTTAAGCGACAGCAGACGATTGGCCAGTTCCTGCCGGGCATCCTTGCGGCCAGCGCTCAGCAGCGCCACGTTCAGCCGCTGCGCCTGGGCAAGGCCCACCGATCTTTCGCAAAAATGCAGCAGGCAGCGTGCATAATCCAGCGGGGCGACCCGGTACCGGCTGACCACGGCCTGATCGCAGGCCAGTTCGCGCAGCCGGTTGAACCGCAGCTTGAGCAGGGTGAAGGCCGGGTTCCAAAAGAAGAACGGGCGCATCAGTTCGAACACGATCTCCCATTCGAGGTCCGATTGCCGGAAATGTTGCAGCTCATGTGCGATCGCAATGCGGCGGCGGTCGCTGTCCGAGATCAGATCCGAGGGCAACAGAACATGCCGCCGGAACACCCCGCGTGTCGCCATCGGCACCGCGATCCGGTCCGAAAGGCGGATATCCACCGGACCCACGCGTTTCCAGCGATAGCTATCCGCCAGCAGCCTGTGCAACTGCAGTGCAGACCGGGCCAGGCGCAGGATCGCAACCATCATCCCCGCTGCCAACAGCACGGCAACAATGGCGGGTCCTTTCGTATTCATCAGCAGAAAACGCTCGGTCCAGTTTTCTCGCGCGTTCAGAACCTCCTCGAACCGGATGGCATCCATGGCGATGTCACCGCGCAGATAGGCGGCAACCACCATATCGCTCAGCACGAGGCTACGGCCCGGCGAGAACAGCTCGACCGCGTGAGTTGCCGCGATGGCAAGCACGGGGCTGAGCAAAATCAGCACCAGAACAGTCTTCAGCGCTGCCAGTTGCAGGATGAACGCATGCCGCAGCGCGCTTTTGGCCGCGAGCGCTTGCAGCCCCAACCAGATGAGACATCCCAGAACAAGCATGATGTTCAGGTTGACGAAAACCTCAAGGATCTGTTTAGCCGCCATCATTCCGGAGCCTCCTCTCCACCAGCGCCCGAATTTCCTCAAGATCAGCCTCGGTCAGCCCGGCATCGTCGACAAGCCGCGCGACCAGGGTGGCCGGGGTGTCGTCAAACAGGGTCTGAGACAGGTTTTTCAATGAACGCGTCTGATAGGCGTCCTTTGCCAGAAGCGGCGTGTAGATCAGTGATTTGTTCTGCTTTCGGCTTTTGACGAATCCCTTGTCCTCGAGGATTCGCAGCACCGTCGCGGCAGAGGTATAGGCCAGCCCCCGCGAGGGAGGCAGTTGCCCAAGCACGTCGCGCACCGATCCTTCGCCAAGCTCCCAAAGCTCTGTCATGAACTCCAGCTCGACATCCGTCAGCAGATTTCCCGCTTTTCTTTTCCTCATTTCCGTCCAGCTACCAGTTCATTCACGCGCTTCGGGTCCAAACAAACCAGCATGGCGCGCATTCTCAAAGCCTAAACTTTCCAGAACACGAAAATTCCCCACCCGATCGCGATGAAGAGCGGGATCCAGATCGGCTGACCCATGATGCCAAGCCAGGCCAGAAAGATATAGACTGACCCCAACAGCGTGATGAACAGCCGGTCACCCAGCGTGGTGGTCAGACCCAGCACGCCCTTTCGTTCGATCCCGTCCCGGTACTTGACCCCTTCCAGCAGGCCGATCACCGCGATGGCGGAAAAGATACCGATGAACACCACCAGCGTTGCCGGTGTCCAGGCCATCCAGAAATCGGGCCACAAAGGGTCAGTCCAGGAAAAACCTTTCTCTTCGGGCTCGCCCACATTCCCCCAGCCTGCCTTCGCTTGCGCCATCGCTTGCAAAGGCAGCACAAGGGCGACGGTCAGTGTCAAACGTCCCAGCATCAGACCCTCCCCATCGCAAAACCACGCGCGATGTAGTTGCGGACAAACCAGATCACGATGGCGCCCGGAATGATGGTCAGCGTACCGGCGGCGGCCAGCAGACCCAGCTCATAGCCCGCGCTGGAGGCGGTGCGAGTCATGACAGCCGCGATCGGCTTGGCCTCGACTGCGGTCAGGGTCTTGGCCAGCAGCATCTCGACCCAGGAGAACATGAAGCAGAAGAACGCCGTGACACCGACACCCGCCTTGATGTTGGGCAGAAAGATCTTCACGAAAAAGGCCGGGAAGGAATAGCCGTCGACATAGGCGGTTTCGTCCAGCTCCTTGGGGATGCCGCGCATGAAGCCTTCCAGAATCCACACCGCCAACGGTACGTTGAACAGCGTATGCGCCAGTGCCACAGCCAGATACGTGTCGAAGAGGTGGATCGAGGAATAGAGCTGGAAGAACGGCAAGGCGAACACCGCCGCCGGGGCCATCCGGTTCGTCAAAAGCCAGAAGAACAGCTGCTTGTCGCCCAGAAACCGATAGCGCGAGAAGGCATACGCCGCAGGCAGGGCCACGCAGACCGACAGAATCGTGTTCAGCGTCACGTATATGATCGAGTTGATGTACCCCCAATACCAGGTCGGATCGGTGAAGATCGCGGTATAGTTCTCCAGCGTGAAGGTCTGCGGGAACAGTGAAAAGCCCGACAGGATTTCGTTCGTCGTTTTGAACGACATCGCCACCAGCCAGTAAATCGGCAGCATCAGGAACGCGATATAAAGGATCGGGATGACGGATCGTTTCTTCATTGTTGATCGTCCTTTGTCATCAAGACGTAGAATACCCAGCTGACCAGCAAAGTGATCGCGAAATAGATCAGGCTCATCGCCGCCGCCGGGCCGAGGTCGAACTGCCCGAGTGCGATCTTCACCAGATCAATCGACAGCAGCGTGGTCGAGTTGCCTGGGCCGCCCCCGGTCAGCACGAAGGGCTCGGTATAGATGTTGAAACTGTCCATGAACCGCAGCAGCACCGCGATGGTCAGAACCGCCTTCATCTTGGGCAATTGGATATAGCGGAACACGGACCAGGCGCTGGCCCCATCGATCTTGGCCGCCTGATAATAAGCGTCGGGGATCGACACCAGCCCCGCATAACACAGCAGCACAACCAGCGACGTCCAGTGCCAGACATCCATCACAACCACCGTGATCCAGGCTGAGATAGGCTGCTGAGTCATGTCATAATTGATGCCCAGAACGTCATTCAGGAAGTAGCCCAGCAGGCCGATCTTGGGCAGGGTAAAGATGTTCCACATCGAGCCAACCACGTTCCACGGGATCAGCATCGGCAGGGCCATCAGCACCAGACAGACCGGCACCCAGAACCCTTTGCGCGGCATCGAAAGCGCCACGATGATGCCCAGCGGCACCTCGATTGAGAGGATGATGATGGTGAACATGAACTGCCGCCCCAAAGCGGCCTGAAACCGGTCGGAGCGCAGGATCTGTTCAAACCAGCCCAGCCCTTCCCAGAAGAACTGGTTGTTGCCGAAGGTTTCCTGCACCGAATAGTTGACCACCGTCATCATCGGGATCAACGCGTTGAACGCCACCAGCGCCAGCACCGGGATCACGAACAGCCACGCTTTCTGGTTTTCGGTCTTCATGACGCGCGCTCCTGCGTTGCGATCCAGCCGTCGCGATAAACGCGGGTTTGCGCGGGTTTGAAGCTCAGACGCACTTCGCTGCCCTGTTCCGGAGCGTCATGGTCCAACACCGCTTTCAGAGGCGTCTGGCCCACCATTGCATCGACGACGAAATGCCGCCCGACATCGGACACTTTGGTGACATGGGCGGGCACGCCGCGGTCAGAGATCGCCACATGTTCCGGGCGCACACCCAGGGTCAGCGTGCCACCATCGCCGGTCACCGGGCCTTCCAAAGCAACTTCGTGCCCTTCGAACATGGCACGGTCGCCCACGGCCTGACAGGGCAGAACGTTCATGCCCGGCGAACCGATGAAGTGGCCCACGAATGTGTGCTGGGGCCGCTCGAACAGCTCTACCGGTGTGCCGATCTGCACCACCTCGCCCTCCTGCATCACGACCACCTCGTCGGCAAAGGTCAGCGCCTCGGTCTGGTCATGGGTCACGTAGATCATCGTGGCCTGCACCCGCTGGTGCAGCTCCTTGAGTTTCGAACGCAGTTTCCATTTCAGATGCGGGTCGATCACTGTGAGCGGTTCGTCGAACATCACCACATTCACATCATCGCGCACCAACCCGCGGCCCATCGAGATTTTCTGCTTGTTGTCGGGGCTCAGACCGGCGGCGCGGATGTCGAGCATCTCGACCACGTCCAGCATCTGCGCGATTTCCTGCACCCGCTGGGTAATCTTGCCGGGTTCCGCGCCCCGGTTCCTGAGCGGGAAGGCCAGGTTTTCCCGCACCGTCATCGTGTCGTAGATCACCGGGAACTGGAACACCTGCGCGATGTTGCGCTGATCGGGCGGCAATTGCGTCACGTCGCGATCATCGAACAGGATGCGCCCCTCGGACGGGGTGAGCAGCCCGGAGATGATGTTGAGCAACGTTGACTTGCCGCAACCCGACGGCCCCAGCAGCGCATAAGCCCCGCCGTCGCGCCAGGTCACGTCGATCTCTTTCAACGCGTAGTCATCCGGCCCTTTCGGGTTGGGATAATAGCTGTGTTTCAGGTTCGAAAGCGTGATTTGCGCCATGTCAGGCCACCAGTTTCCCGTCCTGCCCGAAATAACGGCAGTGACCAGGGTCCATGTAAAAGATGTGATCCTCGCCGATCTGATAGGGATGCACGCCCGAGGACAGCGAGACCCAGGCATCCGCGCCCAACTGGAAATGCGCGCTGGAATCCGAACCCGAAAGTTCGGTGACGATCACCCGGCCCTTGAGTTCGACATCCGCGTCGCTTGTCCGAGTTGGCAGCACCCGGTGCGGACGGATCGCTACGGAGTAAAGCCCGTCAGGCAAGTCAGCCGCCGCTCCGGTCAGCCTCCACGAGGCCCCACCTGAAAGCTGCGCCTCGCTGCCCAATTTAGTCACGGCAGCGGAATTGATCGGTGGGTCCGAGAAGACGCGCGCGGCGCTCAGGTTCTCGGGGTTGCGATAAATCTCGGATGTCGTGCCGAATTGTGTCACGCGCCCGTCATCCATCAGGGCGGTCTTGCCGCCCAGCAACAGCGCCTCTTCCGGCTCGGAGGTGGCATAGACAACCACCGCACCGCGCCCGGCAAAGAGGTCGGGTAGTTGTTCGCGCAATTCCTCGCGCAGTTTGTAGTCCAGATTGGCCAGCGGTTCGTCCAGAAACACCGCCCGGCTGTCCTTGGCGATGGCGCGCGCCAGCGCGGTGCGCTGTTGCTGACCACCCGACAATTCGCTGGGGCGACGTTGCAGCATGGGACGCAGTTGCAGCAGGTCTGCGGCCTCTTCCACCCGGCCCTCGATCTCGCTTTTGGTCATGCCCGCGACGCGCAGGGGCGAGGCGATGTTTTCAAAGACCGACATATGCGGATAGTTGACGAAGAACTGGTGCACCAGAGAGATGCGGCGTTTCTGCGTCGACTGTTTGGTGACGTCCTCGCCATCCATCAGGATGCGGCCGCTCGCCATTGGGTCAAGCCCGGCCATCAGTTTGATCAAAGAGGTTTTGCCCGCACCGGTCGCCCCCAGCAGGACGTTGAATTGGCCGGGCTCGAGCGTCAGCGTGGTGGGCTTTATATGGGTCACCTGACCCACGCGCTTCGTCACGTCGTGTAGTTCAATCATATTGCGAAGGTTCCAAGATGGACCGGGCCGGTCACCGGCAGGTCCTGTCCCCAGATCGGGCCGCCGCGCAAATGCGGCGACCCGTGTTTCATAGGCTTACTGGGCCTGCCAGCGCGCCACCAGCTCGTCATAGTTGACGGTCTGGCCCTGCGGCTTTTCGTTTTCCAGCTTGGCCTTTGGCGAGCCTTCCTTCTCCAGCCAGAAGGCCGCATCCTGCGGTTCGTTCAGGCGCGGACCACAGCCGCCATAGACGCCGGCGCTTTCATCAGCAGCCTGCATACGGCCCATGGTGATGTCCATCTCTTCGGCCAGGCGGTCCATCGCTTCTTGCGGGGTGAAGGCACCCGAGTTCACGTCACCGATCTGCTGCCACCAGATCTGGGCCAGCTTCGGATAATCCGGCACGTTGATGCCGGTCGGCGACCATGCCACACGGTCAGGCGAGCGGTAGAACTCGACCAGACCACCCAGCTTTGGTGCGCGTTCGGTGAACGACTCGTGGTTGACCGAGCTGTCGCGGATGAATGTCAGACCCACATGGGACTTCTTCACATCGACGGTCTTGGAGGTCACGAATTGAGCGTAGAGCCAGGCAGCTTGTGCACGATCCGCCGGGGTCGACTTCAGGAAGGTCCAGGACCCCACGTCCTGATAGCCAACCTTCTGGCCGTCTTCCCAGTAGGGACCATGCGGGCTGGGCGCCATCCGCCAGAGCGGCGTGCCCTCGTCATCCACGGTGTTGTTGCCTTCGGACTTCGGCTTGACCATGTCTGCGGTAAAGGCGGTGTACCAGAAGATCTGCTGGGCCACGTTGCCCTGGCTGAGCGCCGGCAGCGACTGGTAGAAGTCGTAAGACGCGGCACCCGGAGGCGCATAGTTCCGCAGCCATTCATCCCACTTGCGGATCGCATAGACCGCAGCCGGGCCGTTGGCTGCCCCGCCGCGCGACACCGAGGCGCCGACCGGGTTACAGGTGCCCGCTTCCATGCGGATGCCCCATTCGTCGACCGGGATGCCATTGGGTTCGCCCTTGTCACCGGCACCGGCCATCGACAGCCAGGCGTCGGTCATGCGCCAGCCAAGGTCGGGCGCGCGCTTGCCGTAATCCATGTGGCCATAGATAGCCACGCCGTCGACTTCCTTCACGTCATTGGTGAAGAATTCGGCGATGTCCTCATAGGCCGACCAGTTGACCGGAACACCCAGATCATAGCCGTATTTTTCCTTGAACGCGGCCTTGTTGGCCTCGTCGTCGAACCAGTCCTTGCGGAACCAGTAGAGGTTAGCGAATTGCTGGTCGGGCAGCTGGTACAGCTTGCCATCGGGACCGGTGGTGAATTGGATACCCATGAAGTCATCCAGATCCAGCGTCGGCGAGGTGGTGCCTGCCCAGTCGCCGCCCATCATGTCGGTCAGCGGATACGCCAGTTGCAACCGCGAATGAGTACCGATCAGGTCGCTGTCATTGACATAACCGTCATAGAGGTTCCGGCCCGTCTGCAGCTGGGTCTGAACCGCCTGCACGACCTCACCCTCACCGAGGATTTGGTGGTTGACCTTGATGCCGGTGATATCCTCGAAGGCCTTGGTCAGCACTTCGGATTCGTAGCTATGGGTCGGAATGCCCTCGGACAGAACGTTGATTTCCATGCCCGAATACGGCTTTGCCGCGTCGATGAACCACTGCATTTCGGACAGCTGTTCATCCTTGGACAGGGTCGATGGCTGGAACTCTTCGTCGATCCAGCGTTGCGCGGCGGCCTCATCGGCCCAGGCCGCACTTCCTCCGGCCATGACAGCAGACGCCGCCACAGCGGATAGCAGATACTTCCGCATAATTCTCCTCCCTAGAGATTTTATTGTCAGGCCAGGCCTGAACGCGATTAGCATCCGAAGGCAGTACGGATTTGTCAAACTAAAAAATTAGTAAATGTGGGATTACATCGCAAATCTCTGTCTTTGCTAAATATATTTGAAAAGCCCCACCCATGTAAATTTGCCTATATGACCTCTGGCACAGCCTGTTCAAGCACGTGAAGCAGGTCGAGATCACCAACGTGCGCAATGCCAGAATCGAGCACGAAATGGAAAGGCGTTGGCAGCGCTGACCGCGACCATTAGAACGTTTAGGGAAACGGGCTGTCAGACCCGGGAACCGAAAAACACATTGCGGGCAGCACATCTCATGACCAAGCCAGCATCATCCGGCACCTTGTCGCTCTGCAGATTGCGGAAGGTGCAGAAGGGCACAGTGACGCTGCTGGACGCGGTGGCCACCCGGCCCGGTCAGGCAGAGCTGTTCTTCACCCACGACACGCCACTTGAGGCGATCGCCGCGGGCCCGCGCGCCGAGATCGTCGGGCAGCGAACTTTGGGCGGCTCCCCCATGGTCACAGTCAGGTGGTCCGGGCCGCTGGTTATGCTGCTCAACAGCGCGCCGGTCACGATCCATCCGACCCCGCCCGAGACCGGGCTTTTTGCCGGGCGCGACGTGGCGCTGGCCCTGCGCAATGGCGAGCGGGCGGATCTGGCGCTGGACTGGCTACGCTATCACCACCGGACCCATGGGTTGAACGGCGCGGTGATCCTTGACCGTGACGAACCGGGGGGGGACCCGACATTTGTCCATGAACTCGAGGCCGGGCTGTTGGCCGACGGGCCGGACTGCACGGTTCTGGTGGTCATGGCCGACCACCCCTTGGGACACAAGGACCAGCCTGCGGAGACTCACCCCTATAGCGTGCCCGAAGCGCCGGGAAAGGACCGGATGGAGGTCCCGCCAGCCAATCCCTGGCATGCGCCCTTCGCCGAGGTCATCCTCTATGAATGGGCGCGCGCGCGGTATCTCGGCTCGGCCCGTGCAGTGGCGAATTTCGATGTACATGACCTGCTGACCGACGCGCCCGGGCCAAGCGTTTTTGATCGCGCGGCGGCCAGCCCGTCTGGCTATGTCGCGATGGCCGGGCGGCATTGTTATCCCTGGCGCATTCGCAACGGGGACAAGCCGGATTTCAGCGATCACGCCTGCGTCCAGTTCGACGCGCAACGGGCGCGGCGGCGCTGGTGCGTGGCACCGGATACGCTGACCGAGGACAGCATGTGGCGCGCCATCCGGGTGGGCGGCGCGGTGCCCGACCCCGATCAGATACAGCCCTTCTACCGCTGCATGGCGCTACGGCACCGAACCAGCGCGGTATCTCGCATCGTGCCAAAATCCAGCCTGATCGCGCATCCTCCGCTGATCGAGATGCTTGGGCGGCATTTCGAGACCAAACCGGTCCTGCCCCCTGCTGTGAAGACGGATATCAAAACCAACGGACGCCGGGCCATCGTCACCACGATGAAGAATGAGGGTCCCTTCATACTGGAGTGGATCGCCTATCACCGTGCCATCGGGATCGACGATTTTCTGGTCTATACCAACGATTGCACCGACGGCACCGACACGCTGCTGGACGTTTTGCAGGCAAAGGGCATCGTTCAGCATCGCGACAACCCCTATCGCGACACGACGATGAAACCACAGCACGCAGCCCTCAGCGCGGCGGATAGCGAGCCGGTGATTGCGCAAGCCGAATGGGTTGTCTGCATGGATGTGGACGAATTCATCAACATCAAATGCGGCGACGGGACGCTCGACGCGCTGTTTGACGCACTTGGTGATGTCAACCTGATCTCGATGACATGGCGGCTGTTCGGAAATGATGACCGTCATGATTTCACCCCCGATTTCGTCACAAGCCGGTTCACCACCTGCGCGCCCGAGCTTGCCCGCAAACCGCATCAGGCCTGGGGATTCAAGACGCTCTACCGGAATTCCGGCCTCTTCAAGAAGCTCGGCGTGCACCGACCCAAGGGACTGAAACCGCAGCTTTGGGAGCAGATCCGCTGGGTCAACGGATCGGGCAAGCCTCTGCCGCGAAAGATGTACCGCAATGCTTGGCGGTCGACGATGGACAGCTACGGCTATGATCTGGTGCAGCTCAATCACTACGCGGTGCGGTCGGCCGAGAGCTTTCTGGTCAAGCGCGAGCGGGGTCGCGTGAACCATGTCGACCGCGATCAGGGGCTCGCCTACTGGTTTCGGATGAACAACAACGCAGAAACGGACAAATCCATCCAGCGGATGCTGCCGCGCCTTCAGGCCGAGTTCGACGCTCTGATGCAGGACCCCGACATCGCGGCGGCCCATAACGCGGCGCTGGCGGCGCATCGCAACAAGATCGATACACTGAAGCAGACGCCGGCCTATTCAACCTTCTTCGACGAACTCACCAGCGCGCGGATGGAAAAACTGTCCCGCATGCACGCGCATTTTGGCGCCAGTGTTTTTCTGCAAGGACCGGGCGCGGTGCCGCAGGAAATGCTCGAGTCGGATCTGGAAGAACCGTTCTTCTTCACGGTCAAGAAAGGCGAAGCCGAGCATTAGGGCCGGGCCGGGCCCCGGCCCGCAGCCTTACCCGAGAATTCGGATGGCCGCCTGCATCTGCGAAAAGGCGATGTATTCATACTGGTCACGGTCAAGTTCTTCGGTCAGCGCCTTGTATTCGCCTGCCTCCCAGAACGGGTAGCCGATCAACTCGTCAAAGAGAACGATCGTGCCTTTCACGAACCGCGACTTGGCAAGGCCGAGGATCGTCCTAGCCGGGGAATAGGTGTCAGTGTCGACATGCAGATACGCGATCTCGCCCTGCTCTTTCTCGAAGAACGGCGGCAGCGTGTCCTCAACCCAGCCCTTGGTCAGCACCACATTGCTTTCCACCTCGGGCAGTTGCCCTTTCAGGTCGAATGCGCCTTCGCCAAGATCGACCCCGACCCAGCTTTCCGACAGCCCTTCGAAACTGTCAAAACCATAAAGCGTCCTGTTTGAGTGAAACCGCGCCATTGCATTGATCGAGCGGCCTTTCCACACGCCGCACTCCATCATCAGGCCGGTATCAGGGATCTGCGTCGCCAGCCACGGCCAGAGACGTTGCTTCTTGGGAAAGATCAGCGAGGTCGCCCCCTGCTCTTCGATGAACTCCGCGGACCGGGACGCGGCTCTGTGGTGCAAGTGGTCAATCGGATTCTTGGACAGGCCAGTATCCATTGCCGGCTCCTTTTATAAAGGGTTGAAAATGGTTGGGTTCACTCTGCTACGGCAGGCGCGCCAGCGCCGAGAATTTCAGATCGCATCGCCTCGTATTCCGGCTGCGCCCGCAGCTCTGCAATGCGCTGTCTGTGCCACTCGGTCGAGGCCTCCAGCAACTCCGCCAGTTTTCTGTCCCGGGCGATGCGCGCCATCTCGGACAGCGTCGGGTCGATCCAGCGCGTGATGCTGGTGTCCTTCTGACCGCCCTGGTTCATCTTGGTCCAGTATTCGATACCCATCACCTCGCGGAAATGGTTCACCCGGCCCCGGTCACGCTTGATCAGGTAGCTGTCCACCGATCGCGTGGCATAATGGTTAATCTGCGCCACCGGATAAGCGAACCGCGCCCGCGGCCGGGTGCAGGTCTTGGGGTCAACAACGCCGCCATCGGGGGCGACCCAGCGGATTTTCGCGAAATCCTCGGGCTCATGCACCGGCCCATGGGTGCCAAAGCGGGTGATCTCGGGTCGCGGGCGGAACAGCGATTTGACAAAGCGCCGCTCTTGTCCGCCATTTTCGATGGGCAACTCGGCGTCGGTATAATCCTCGATCACCAGATCGTCGGAGAAATCGACCCGCGCGTTGTTGGAAAACAGCCGCCAGGTCACCGGGATCACATCCGCCTCGGGCACGGCGTTCAGCAGGTCATCCAACCTGCCATCGCCGATCTTGATGTTGAGGAACTCGTCCACATCCGAGACCAGAATCCAGTCGGCCCGCGCCGTCTCCGGGTGATCGAAGGCGTATTTCAACGCGCTTTTCTGCGGGCCACGGCGCAGAACCTTGTTCCGTTCATGGGTGAGCAAACCCAGCTCGGCCATGCGGTCGAGGATCAGGTCGGTGCCGTCGGAGCAATCATTTGTGTAGACTAGGAATCGCTCGAAACCGATGGCCCGGTGATAGGCCACCCATTCCAGAATATAGGGGCCTTCGTTTTTCATCGACGTGATGAGCAGCGGCGTTTCCGCTTTGCACCGCTCAGTCTGTTCGGCGTCGGGTTTGGGCCTTGCAGGGGTTTTGGGCGCGGTGCCGAAGGCTCGGCTCATCGTGTCTGTCAGGCGCGGATCGACCTCTAGCAGGTTGGTGTCGAAATCTTCGCGGTTGTAGTCCCAGTTGTTGGTGATCCGGCGGAAATGCCAAAACCCGAAATCGGGATCGGTGGGATCACGTCGCGAGATGATCCGATGCGTCAGCCACGGGCGGCCTTTCAGAGGGCCCTGTGGCGCAATGCAGTACTTACGGTTCACCTTCGGCTTGCCATCGCTGCGGATGAACTGGTGATCGCTGTGCCGGATCAGCGTGCCATCCTCGGGCGGGTCGGCAAAGGCCCAACGCCCGTCGATGCGCACATAGCCCTGTTCGGAGGCCACTGTGGCATCGAAGACCGACGCACCCGAGTGGGAATAAACTAGCTCGTCGATATCCACATTCAGCACTGCGCGGGCTTGGGATAGCAGACGCCGGCGTCCAAGCTCGACCATGGTCATATGCAGGAACTTGGAGTTGAAATTGGTGTTCCCCGCCCCGCCGGGACCAAAGGGGAACCAGGAACGCACCACTGCTGACGCCTCGATCCCCTCGACCGAGGCCAGCGTTTCCTTCAACGCTTCCATAGAATAGTCAGTCGAGTGGTTGTCATAGATCACGACCGCATTTGCACCGTGTTCCTTGACGTAGTAGCTCAACCAATCGCTGATCCATTCCAGCTTGTTGTCCTTGGAGATCGCATAAACGGCGTTCTTGCCCGCGAACACATCCGTATGAAGTGCGTTCACCGCAAGGGCGCCGGAAAACAGCTCATGGTCAAAGGCCAGTTCAGCAGGGGCGCCCGAAGGTGACTGGAACCGGATCACGTTGCCGCGTGACAGCGCCTCGATAGCCTTGATCTTCACCTCTGTTCCGTCAATCGAAAACCGGGCTTGCTCGACCAGACGGCGAAAGTTCAGCAATGCCGGGCAGATCAGAATGACCTCGCCCACGTCGGGGTCGAAGTAGCAATCATAGATCAGCGTATGGAAATCATACCGATTGTCGTAATTCGGATCCCGCTCTTCGATCACCCCGACCCGGTCGCGATAATGCGAGGGGTGCTGTCCGTCAAACGTGAAAGACGAAAGCGCGAGGTCTAATGTGTGCCTGTTCATTGCTCGTGTTTCTTCTTGTAAAAAGAGAGGCCCCTGTTGCCTGGGCGTTGCGCGAAAGGCTAAGTCAATTCCGGAGGCAATGCAAAAACTAAGTGTTTGCGCTGCTTGCGTGCAGGCCGCCATCAGCGGCTAAGAAACGAGTGTTGAAAACTCACAAAGTTTAACGCAGGCTCACAAAAAATCAGAAGGAGACATGTGATGCGCACACGTGCCGCGGTGGCCGTTGAAGCCGGAAAACCGCTCGAAATCATGGATGTGAACCTGGAAGGGCCAAAGGCGGGCGAGGTTCTGGTGGAAATCAAGGCCACCGGCATCTGCCACACTGATGAATTCACCCTGTCGGGGGCCGATCCCGAAGGGCTGTTTCCGGCCATCCTTGGCCATGAGGGCGCAGGCGTCGTGCTTGAGGTGGGCGCGGGTGTGACCAGCCTGAAACCGGGTGATCACGTGATCCCGCTCTACACACCGGAATGCCGGGAATGCGACTATTGCCTGCATCCCAAGACAAACCTTTGCCAGGCGATCCGTGAAACCCAGGGGCGCGGTGTGATGCCGGACGGCACCTCGCGCTTCACAACGCTCGATGGCGATCCGATCCTGCACTATATGGGCTGCTCGACCTTTTCGAACCACACGGTACTGCCCGAAATCGCGCTGGCCAAGGTGCGCGAGGACGCGCCGTTTGACAAGATTTGCTATATCGGCTGCGGTGTCACCACCGGCATCGGCGCGGTGATCAACACCGCCAAGGTCGAGATCGGTTCGCGCGCCATCGTCTTCGGTCTGGGCGGCATCGGTCTGAATGTGATTCAGGGCCTGCGTCTGGCCGGGGCCGACCAAATCGTCGGCGTCGATTTGAACCCCGACAAGATTCCGATGGCCGAAAAATTCGGTATGACCGATTTCGTAAACCCGTCCGAGGTCGAGGGCGATCTGGTGCCCTATCTGGTCGATCTGACCAAGGGCGGCGCGGATTACACGTTCGATGCCACCGGCAATGTGGGCGTGATGCGTGCAGCTTTGGAATCGGCCCATAAGGGTTGGGGTGAATCGATCATCATCGGCGTGGCACCTGCTGGCGCCGAGATCAGCACCCGCCCCTTCCAGCTGGTTACCGGCCGCAGTTGGCGCGGCACTGCCTTTGGTGGCGCCCGCGGCCGCACCGATGTACCCAAGATCGTGGACTGGTATATGGACGGCAAAATCGAGATCGATCCAATGATCACCCACTCGCTGTCGTTGGATGACATCAACAAAGGCTTTGACCTGATGCATGCAGGTGAGAGTATTCGGTCGGTGGTCGTGTACTGACGATTGAACGAATTATTGGACTCAAGCCGGGGATATACTTGCCCGGCCGATTCACCGCCTCGACAATTTACAGCCAAAACCGAAAATCCAACCACGAGACAACCAATTGACCCAAACCGAGAACTCACTGCTTGCAGTCTTGATCGACGCAGACAATGTCTCTTCCAAATTTGCGGAGCCCATCCTGAAAGAGATCAACTCATTCGGTTCACCCGCGCTGAAGCGAGTCTATGGAGATTGGTCAAACGGTAATTTGAATGGCTGGAAGGACACTGTCGTACATCTGGGGATGGTTGCCCGGCAAGAAACGGCAAACACATCGGGCAAAAACGCGAGCGATATAGGCCTTGTAATCGACGCTATGGACCTTCTGCATTCCGGTAGATTTGACGGCTTTGTTCTTGTCAGTTCCGACAGCGATTTCACGGCGCTTGCCAACAGAATACGGGAACAGGGCTTAACTGTTGTCGGCATCGGAGAAAGCAAGACGCCAACGTCATTGCGCAACGCCTGCAATCGCTTCGTGCTAATCGAAAACTTGGCGGAAGACCCTGAGAAACCCATAAGTTCCGGCCAAAGTACCTCTTCCAAAGTGAGCCCCAAGAATGCGGTACCGCTGATAAAGGGGGCAATGGTAAAAATGGCTCAAGACGACGAATGGTACCATCTTGGACAACTCGGCCACATAATAATAGCTAATAACCGAGATTTCGATTCACGCACTTACGGATGCAGCAATCTCAGTACGCTTCTGCGCAATTCCGGAAAATTCGAGCTCAAGAAAGTTTCTAGCGGCTTCAAGGTTCGATTGAAGGCCGCCTAAATCCCGTAGCGCGCCATGAACATCTCGACGGCTTCTTTGGCTACTTCGTCGATCTCAGATTGTTCGAAACGGTTGCGGATGCCAAAGGCCGCCTCCATCCAGAGCTTGGCCTTGCAAAGCTCCGAGAATTGCTCGGCAGCCATCGCTACATCGTCAATCTTCAACTCGCCCTTTGCGATGGCTTTTTCCAGGTATTCCACCAGCTGTTGCCTGCCATTCTTGGGACCGGACTCATAAAACGCCAACCCGAGTTCGGGGAACCGGTCGCGTTCGGCGACGCAAATACGAAAAATCTGCTGTGCAAAATCCGAGATCAGAAACGCAACCAACTGCTGGGCCGCGACCGAGAGGACCTCGCGCGCGGGCTGCGTTTCATCGACCATCGACAGAATCTGTTCGGACATGCGGCAGCATTCGGTCTGCACTACCTCACGGAACAGTAGGCGCTTGTCGGGGAAATAGCTGTAGAGTGTTGCCTTGGAAACACTCGCCGCGCGGGCGATATCGTCGACGCTGGCCCCCTCGAATCCGTCGGCCATGAACACCTCTCGGGCGCCTTTCAACACTTGGTCGAATTTGCGTCCGGTGCGCAGGATGGTCGAGGTATCGGTCATGAGGGCTCCTGATTGAAAAGCCTCTAGAGAATAAAACCGATCAGTTCAGTTTCAATGACTTTCTGGATGAACTTTCATTAACGTCACGATAGTGTGTATTAGAATGATTCTAATGCGTCGAGCTAAACATGAAATTTCTCTCTCATCGCAAACACTTCAGGGACCTGACTGAGCAGGAGGTCCTGGCGCTTGCCATCTCGTCAGAAGAGGACGACGCCCGTATTTATCGCAGTTACGCAGAGCGGCTGAGGGCGGATTATCCCGCCTCGGCCAAGGTGTTCGACGGCATGGCTGCCGAGGAAGACACCCACCGAGGGCGCTTGATTGCCCTGCACGAGGACCGGTTTGGCCCGACCATTCCGCTGATCCGCCGCGAACATGTGGCAGGATATTATACACGCCGCCCAATCTGGCTGGTGGAGAATCTGGGCATCGAACGCATCCGCGAAGAGGCCGAGGGAATGGAGCGCGATGCCGAGCGGTTCTATCTGGCGGCTGCAGCACGCACCAGCGACGCCGCCACCCGCAAGCTGCTGGGCGATCTCGCTGTGGAGGAGGCCGGGCATCAGGAAACCGCCTCACATCTGGCGGACACGTTTCTGGATCATGACGCGCGCACCTCGGAAGAGGCCAATTCGCACCGGCAGTTTATCCTGACCTGGGTGCAGCCGGGGCTGGCCGGTCTGATGGACGGGTCGGTGTCGACCCTGGCGCCGATCTTCGCGACCGCCTTTGCCACGCAAGATACCTGGACCACCTTTCTTGTCGGACTGGCGGCCTCGGTCGGGGCGGGTATCTCGATGGGCTTTACCGAAGCCGCCTCCGATGATGGTGAGTTGTCAGGGCGCGGCTCACCGGTGAAACGCGGGTTGGCCTCGGGGGTGATGACCACCGTGGGCGGGCTGGGACACGCGCTGCCCTATCTGATCCCCGAGTTTTGGACCGCAACCACAATCGCCTTTCTGGTTGTATTCTGCGAGCTTTGGGCGATTGCCTGGATTCAGAACCGGTACATGCAGACCCCGTTCTTTCGCGCAGCGTTTCAGGTGGTTCTGGGCGGGTCGCTGGTTCTGGCGGCCGGTATCCTGATCGGAAGCGGTTAGGGCCCTTCGCGAAATGCTTTAACATGTGAATTATCCGGTTGAGCTTTGACCGCTTGGTGTTACCAATCGCGTCATGGTCGAGATCTTTCTCAGAACGCTGCCGTTTTTTGCGATCATCGGTCTGGGCTACTGGGCGGGGCGCACCCGCTTTTTCACCCAAGAGGCGACGACCTATCTGACCAAGTTCGTCTTTTTCTTCGCCCTTCCGGCGATGCTGTTTAGGTTTTCCGCAACGCTGCCCTTCAACGAGATCTTCAGCGGGCGGCTGATCCTGGCCTACCTGCTGGGGACGTCAACGGTCTATATCGTGGCGAGCATCGTAGGGTTCCTGCGGCGTCAGGATGTGCCAACCACCGCGATCGAGGCGCAATGCGCGGCCATTGGAAATGTGGGCTTTCTGGGCCTGCCGATGCTGGCGCTCCTGTTCGGCGAGGCGGCGATCGGGCCGGTGATGCTGGTACTGGCCACCGATCTGATCGTGTTCTCGTCCCTGATCGTGATCCTGATCAATGGCGGGCGCGAACGGGTTCCGGTGGCACAGATGCTGCGGCTGATCGGGGTTGGCCTGTTGAAAAACCCGATGATCGTGTCGATCAGTATCGGATTGATCTGGTCGGCATTGAGCCTGCCGATTCATCGGCCGCTGGAGTCGTTCCTAACGATCCTTGGCGGCGCGGCCACGCCCGGCGCGCTGTTTGCTATTGGTGCCTCGCTGGCCTCGAAATCGACCGAACGGCTGGCGGTGGCCGGTTGGCTCAGCTTTTGCAAGCTGGTGCTACATCCCGTGCTCGTGGCGCTGGCGGTGCTGGTTATCCTGCCGCTTGATCCGTTCCCGGCCTCGGTGGTGATCGCGGCGGCAGCGCTGCCGGTGGCGGGCAATATCTTCATGCTGGCCTCGCATTACGGGGTCGCGCCGCACCGGGCGTCGGCGGCGATCTTCGTATCGACCTGCCTCAGCATCCTCACGGTACCCGTTCTGATTGCGCTGACCTCCGCCCCTTAGCGTCCGGCACCCTTTACAGGTCCGTCCGGCAAGGATAGCGATACGACACAGCGGCTGGGTCAAGGATGGAACATATGGAAACCGTATCTGAAAACACCTGTTTCGGAGGCGTTCAGGGCGTCTATAAACACGCCTCGGAGGCGTGCAAATGCGACATGACCTTTGGTCTGTTCCTGCCCGCCGAGGCCAAGGATGGTCCAGTTCCGGTGTTGTGGTATCTCTCTGGTCTGACCTGCACCCATGAAAATGCCATGACCAAAACGGGTGCGCAGGGCTGGGCTGCCGAACAGGGCATCGCGCTGGTCTTCCCGGACACCTCGCCGCGTGGCGACGGCGTGGCCGATCATGACGATTACGATCTGGGCCAGGGGGCCGGGTTCTATGTCAACGCCACGCAAAAGCCCTGGGCACCGCATTTCAACATGTGGGATTACGTGGCCCAGGAACTGCCCGCACTGCTGACCGGCAAGTTCGCCATCGATGGCGAGCGGCAGGGGATCACCGGGCATTCCATGGGCGGGCATGGCGCGCTGACGCTGGCGATGAACCTGCCGGGCCGCTTTCGCTCGGTCTCGGCTTTTGCGCCGATTTCCAACCCGACCGGGTCAGACTGGGGCCGCAAGCAGCTCAGCGCCTATCTGGGCGATGACGAAAGCAACTGGGCGCGCCACGATTCGACCCTGATGATGCGCGAGACCGGCTTCGACGGGCCGATCCTGATCGACACCGGCACCCATGACCAGTTTATCAAGCTGCTGCGCCCCGAGGCACTGGCCGAAGCCATGGCAGCGCGGCGCCAACAGGCGGTCAACCGGCTGCAACCGGGCTATGACCACAGCTATTTCTTCGTCTCCTCCTTCATGGAGGATCACGTGACATTCCACGCGGAACATCTCTGGTCGTGACGCTCTACATCGACGGCGATGCCTGCCCGGTCAAGGCCGAGGCTGAGCGGGTGGCCACCCGCCACAAGCTGCCGCTGGTTCTGGTCTCGAATGGCGGGCTGCGCCCGTCGCAGAACCCTCTGGTGCAGATCGTGGTGGTCGATCAGGGTGCGGATGAGGCCGACAAGTGGATCGCCGAGCGCTGCGGTCCGGGCGATATCGTGATCACCTCGGACATCCCGCTCGCTGCGAAATGCGTCGAGGCCGGCGCGCGCTGTCTGCGGCCAAATGGCGAGGCCTTCACCGCCACCAATATCGGCCAGCAACTGGCGATGCGCGATCTGATGGCCGATCTGCGCGCCGCCAACCCGTTGGGTATGCAGGGCGGCGGCAAAGCCTTTACAAAAGCCGACCGCTCCCGTTTTCTGGACGTGTTGGAGCGGGAGGTCCGGGCGGCGAAGCGCTAGCGGGCTCTCACGGCAAAAGGAGCGCGCGCAGTGAAACCGCAGGCCGTCATTTATGACATCGGAAATGTGCTGATCGAATGGCAGCCCGAACGCTATTATGACAGCGTGATCGGTGAAGACCGCCGCCGCGCCATGTTCGAAGAGATTGACCTGCACGGCATGAACGAACTGGTCGATCTGGGCGGGCATTTTACCGAGACGGTTTATGAATGGGTCGACAAGCACCCCGAATGGGCCGACGAGATCCGCATGTGGCACGACAAATGGATCGAGATTGCCGCACCCGAAATCCCCCATTCCGTGCGCCTGCTGCGGGCCTTGCGGGCCAATGGCGTGCCGGTATTTGCGCTGACCAATTTCGGCATCCAGACCTTCGAGCAGGCCGAACAGGTCTATCCGTTCCTCAGCGAATTCGACCGCCGTTATATCTCAGGCCATATGAACACCGTGAAGCCGCGCGAGGATATCTATGCCCGGGTCGAGCGTGATTGCGGCGTCGAACCACAGGCGCTTCTGTTCACCGACGACATGCCCAAGAACATCGCAGCCGCACAGGCGCGCGGCTGGCAAACGCACCATTTCGACGGGCCGCAAGGCTGGGCAGAGCGGCTGGTCTCTGATGGTCTGGTGACATCGGATCAGGCGGCATGAGCATCCCCATCATCCCCTTTGACGAGGGCGAAGCGTTGTTGGACTGGGTCGAACTGACCCAGGCGCTGGCGGACGGGCACAGCCTGCCCAAGGCCGAGATAGGCGATACATTCCTCTATCGCGGGCAGGACACGTTGCTGTCACGCGCCGCCTGGATCGACGGGCTGGGCATGGCGGTGAAAACCGCGACCGTCTTTCCCGCAAATCCCGATCAGGACCAGCCGATGATTAACGGCGCGGTCAACCTGTTTGCCGATCGCGACGGGACTCTGTCGGCGCTTATCGATTTTCATCTGGTCACCAAATGGAAAACCGCTGGCGACAGCCTGCTGGCTGCCTTGCGCCTCGCTGATCCCGACAGCAAACGCATTCTGATCGTCGGAGCTGGCACTGTGGGTCAGTCGCTCTGCGAGTCGTTCGCGGCGGGGTTCCCGCAGGCGCGCCTGTCGATCTGGAACCGCACCACTGCCAAGGCTGAAGAACTGGCAAAGACTGTCGGATACGCCGATGTCGCCACGTCTCTGCCTGATACTGTAAATTCGGCGGATATCGTTGTGACGGCCACCATGTCGTCGGACCCGATCATCAAGGGCGAATGGCTGCGCCCCGGCCAGCATATCAACCTGATCGGCGCCTATCGTGCGGATATGCGCGAGGCGGATGATGACGCATTGCGCATGAGCCGGGTCTACGTGGACAGTTTCGACACAACCGTCGGCCATATCGGCGAGATCAAGACGCCGCTCGATGCGGGTGTCATAACCCGCGACGACCTGCTGGCCGACTACTATGATTTGAGCGCCTTCATCCCCGACCCCGCCAGACCCACGCTGTTCAAGAATGGCGGCGGTGCGCATCTGGATCTGATGACCAGCCGCTATATCCTTGAAAAATGGCAGGAGGCCCAATGATCCTTTTTCTCGTCCTGATCCTGCTGGCCATGATCGTGGCGCTGCCCTACTATACCGAGGCGCGGCGCAAGGTGATGGATGACGATGCCAGAGCCGATGCGCCCGGCCATTTCCTGCAATTGTCGCAAGGGCTGACGCATGTCAAATGGGGCGGTGCCGTGCGCGGGCCGGTCGCAGTGTGCGTGCACGGGTTGACCACACCCTCTTTCGTATGGGATAGCATCACCGAAGGGCTGGGCGCGATGGGCTATCGGGTGCTGACCTATGACCTCTATGGACGGGGTTTTTCGGACCGGCCCAAAGGCGAACAGGATGCGGAGTTCTTCTTGCAGCAGCTGGAAGAGGTGCTTGCGGTCGAAGAGGTCACCGATGAAATCACGCTGATCGGCTATTCCATGGGCGGCTCCATTGCCACCTGTTATGCGGCGAAACACGCCCCAAAGATCCGTCATCTTGTCCTGATCGCCCCGGCAGGCATCATGATGAAGCTTGATGGGCTGTCCCGGTTCATCCGCGACATGCCAGTATTGGGCGACTGGCTGATGATGCTTCTCTTCCCATACAAGCATCAGAGGGAAACCGATGCCGAACGTTCGGTGCCCTGCTCGGTCCCCGGCATGGTCGATCTGCAACAGCGGGAGCTGAACTATCAAGGCTTCATCGCCGGTGTTCTGTCCAGCCTGCGCGGCATTCTCATGCAAGAGCTGGAAGTCGAGCATCGCGAGATTCATCAGGCCGGGCTGCCTGTCCTGGCGATCTGGGGACAGAAAGACAAGATCATCCCGATCTCTGCGATGGGCAAGCTCACCACCTGGAGCCGCATGGCCCGCGAAGAGATGATCGAGGGCGCAGGCCACGGTCTGACCTATACCCACTCCGATCAGGTGCTGGAAATCATGCGCGAACGGCTGCGCGAAGGTCTGAACTGATCAGGCAGCCTGCGGGCTGGGCATGCGAGTCTCGCGGATGGGCAGATGTACTACGGCGCTGAACGCGCCCACGGCGACGCCCACCCACCAGACGGCCGTATAGTTGCCATAGATGTCGTACATCCTCCCCCCCAGCCAGACCCCCAGAAAGCCCCCGATCTGATGGCTAAGGAAAACAAACCCGTAAAGGGTGCCCATGTAGCGCAGCCCATAAAGATGCGCGACCAGCCCCGAGGTCAGTGGTACCGTCGCCAGCCAAAGCGACCCCATCAACACCGAGAAGATAATGACCGAACTGGGCGTGATCGGCAGCAGGATGAAGACGGCCGCGATGATCGTGCGCGCCGTATAGATACCGGCCAGCAGATACTTCTTGGTGAAATGCTTGCCCGCCCAGCCTGCGGCCAGCGTTCCGGCAATATTGGCCAGCCCCACCAGCGACAGAGCCACGGCACCCAGCGCCGAGGTTGTGGTGATGCCGATGCCATGCAATATGCCGCCAACTTCGATAGGGCCACACATCTCAGCCACAAAGGCCGGGAAGTGCGCGGTGATGAAGGCCAGTTGATAGCCACAGCTGAAAAAGCCCAGAAAGATCATGGTGTAAGACGGATCGCGAAACGCCTTTCGCAGGATCGCGCTCAGGCTTTCCTCGACCTCTTGCTTGCTGGCGCGCTCCGGCGCGCGCATCATTGGCAGGGTCAGCACGAGCGACAGGATCGCGACGGCAAAGACCACAAACACCATCTGCCAGCTGAGAAAGCTCATCATCCATTCGGCGGCGGGCGCACCGATCACCTGACCCAGACTGCCAGCGGCGGTGACAACCGCCAGCGACATCGAACGGTGCTCATCCGTTGAGGCACGGCCGACCACGCCCAGCACGGTGCCAAGACCGGTGCCCGCAATCCCGAACCCCACCAGCCAGGCGTTCAGCTGATGCCCCAGTGGAGTGGTCGAGGCCGCCGACAGCACCATACCCAAGGCATAGAGCAGCGCCCCCAGAACGATGGCCCTCCGGTCGCCAAGCTTTTCCGAGATCGCGCCAAAAATCGGCTGCCCGATCCCCCAGGCAAGATTCTGGATTGCGATGGCCAGCGAGAACTCGGTCCGCATCCAGCCGAACTCTTCGGAAACCGGAATCTGGAACACACCGAAAGAGGCACGCACTGCAAAGCTGACGGTAACGATGATGCAGCTCACGATCAGGACGGGAGTGATCAGGCGGGTGTCACGGTTCATCTGATGTCTCAATTCAGGCGGGCCGAGCTTACGGCGATATTCGCGGCGGTCAAATCAGGAGTCTTGCGGGCAACGATCAGGGAATTTGATATGGGCGCGCTTTCCAACCCCGTCCCCGCTGCGCTATGGCTGCGGCATGACCGACCTGATCGCCCATTATGCTGAACGCGTCGCTGACGGCACCCTGACACCCGATGCGGCGCAGGAGGCGGTCCTGCCGGAATTCGAACGCATCCGTGCCGCTCTCGCCGCCCCCATCAAACGAGGTCTCTTCCGCAAGGCACCGCCGCCGCCCAAGGGACTGTACCTCTGGGGCGGGGTCGGGCGAGGAAAATCCATGCTGATGGACATGTTCGTCGAGACTTTGGGTGATATCCCGGTCCGCCGAGTGCATTTCCATGCCTTCATGCAGGAAATCCACGGCCAGATGCATCAGGCCCGCAAGGACGGGGTCGAGGACGCGCTGGCGCCGGTGGCGGACAAGGTGATCGCTTCGGCCAAGGTGCTGGCCTTTGACGAGATGCAGATCTCGGACATAACCGACGCGATGATCGTCGGGCGGTTGTTTGAAGCCCTCTTCGACGCAGGAGTGGTGGTTGTCACCACCTCGAACCGCATCCCCGACGACCTTTACAAGGACGGGCTGAACCGGCAGCTTTTCCTGCCCTTCATCGATTTGATCAAGGAGCGAATGGAGGTCTGGGAAATGGTCAGCCCGACCGATTACCGCCAGAACCGGCTGGAGGCCTCGCAGGTTTACTTCACACCGATCGGCCCCGAGGCACGGCGAGAAATTCAGTCTGTCTGGAGTGATCTGGCAGGCGGACAGGCAGAGCCGCTGACCCTGCAGGTCAAAGGCCGCGCGGTCACCCTGCCCGCCTTTCGAAATGGCGTGGCGCGGGCGACATTCTATGATCTATGCGGTCACATGCTGGGGCCAGGCGACTATCTGGCGGTTGCGGATGCCGTGAAGGTTCTGGTGCTGGAGGACATTCCACGCCTTTCGCGCAACAATTTCAACGAGGCCAAACGCTTCGTCACCATGATCGACGCGCTTTATGAAGCGAAGGTGAAACTGATTTGCTCAGCGGCGGCAGCGCCGGACATGCTCTATGTCGAGGGTGAGGGCACATTCGAGTTTGAACGCACCGCCTCGCGCCTGCATGAGATGCAAAGCGTCGAATGGGGAAGCTGAGGGCGGTGACCCGGTTGTACTGTCAGCTCAAACCAACCGGTAATCCCAATTTCTCACGGAGTGCGGCAACCATCGCAACAAGAGGCAAGAGAAATTGCAGCACAGCCATACAACTGTTCTAAACAGACAGGCGCGGCATACAGAAAAAGCGGCAGTCAAACGTCGTGTCCAACTGCCCTCCGGCCGGGGAAATCACTCCGCTGCCAGGTTTTTCTGCCGACAATAGCAGGACGCCACGATTGGCACGTCCGCGCGTGCAACGGCCTTGTCGAGCTGTAACTTGATATGTGCCGCTTCTACCGTCTCACCACGTTGGGTGAGGCATTCGTGCAACCCATGCAGGCTCCAAACGTTGCCCGGATGCTGGCAGGCCCGGCTTAGCGTCGCATCGAGCCCAAGGTCCGCGCGATACACTACCTCTGCTTCCTCGACCCGTCCCTGTTCCAAAAGAAGCGCGCCCAAGGCGTGGCGCGTGGGCTGCATCCAACCCCACGGCTCGTCATAGGGCAGGTTGTCATCAATTTCGACAGATTTGCGCAGATGGTCAAAGGCATTCTCATGGTCGCCTTGGTGGTAAGCCAGCTCGCCCAGCATCATCTGCTCTGCGACCATCAGGATATCGCGACAGGTGTTGTTGAACAGCATACGGCTTTCCGGAACCCGTTCGAGCGCTTGATAGAACAGCACCCGTTCGGCCTCCGCCTCCGCGGTCCGCTGGGTGTTGGCCAAGGCTACTGTGCGCGCATAGCGCATCATGGCCAGCGTGACGCAGTAAAGTTCTTCTTCTTCGGGCAACACCTGATCGAGAATGTCCTGCCAACGCCCGAACCGGATTAAGACATGCTGCTTCATCGGAATGAAGCCTTCGAACCAGTCTGCCATTGGGCGAAGTGTGTTGGAAGGTAACGTGGCTATCAACTCTTCTGCAGCCTCCAGCGCCACGTTGGGTTGGCCCAGAAACATCGCGCCATAGATTTTGAAATGATAATTGTGACAGCGATAGACTGAGTAAAAATTGTCTACGCCTGCGCGCTTTAGAAACTTCCGATCCGCTACGATCGCCGCTTCGTTCCGCAACACGACATTCATGTAGTCCCCACAAAGCACATCCACATGTGTTGGCATGTGCAGAAGATGGCCTGCATCGGGCACCAGTCTGCTGAGCGCATCGCCGTGCCGCAACGCGCGTTCCGGATGCGGCGACATCTCCATCAAGTGGATATACATATGCAACAACCCCGGATGCTGCCAGGCGCCCGAAAGGGTTTCAAACGCCGTGTCGAGGACAGCGATCGCTTCCAGCGTATCCGCACCTTCCGCTGGCTGGCCGGTCGGCAGATCCCAAAGCTGCCACGGCGTTCGGTTCATGATCGATTCGGCAAAAACTGCGCAGATATCGAGATCGCCAGGATATGTCGCGTGAACTGTGCGCATTTTTTCGGCGAAGGCGTCGTTCCACGGGCCAAAGTCTTGAACGTCCGATGTCGCGGGATAGCGTGCGGATATTGCATCGATCAGAGCACGCTCGACAGGCGTCAGACTGGCCAGCAACGCGTTTGCCGCTTCGATTGAGGTCTTGGCAAGGTCGATGCAATCGGGCTTTTCTTCTTCCTCAAAGGTCTCCCAGGGTTTGTTGTAGTTGGGACCAATGCAATACGCGATACCCCAATGCGCCATTGCGCAGCCGGGGTCGGCAGCCAAGGCCTTCCGAAAGCACTCGATCGCTTCTTCGTGATTGTATGCGTAGGTCCAAGCCAATCCCCGGTCGAACCACAATTGTGCTTCACTCGACGACGTCGAAACCGGCCGGGAGTACGTGCCAAGGTCGTAGTATTCCATCGCAATGGGCCCCCTCTTCCTTCGCCAGCAGTCTATGCCATCGGCCTCCGTGCATAAAGTATCAAGTCGGAACGAGTTCTGAGCTGCATTCGGCCACCAAAAAAAGCCGCACCATGTATTGGCGCGGCTTGCTCATTTTATCCTGGCGGTCGTCCCCGGTTTATTCGTTGCCGAAGGCCGACAACCCTTTGAGGATGTCGATGGCGTAGGCCATCTGATAGTCCTGTTCGCGCAATTCGGCGGTCGCCTCGGCCTTGGCGCGATCCTCTTCGATCTGGCGGATTTCGTCTTCGGTCAGGCTGTCATTGTTCAGGCTACCGCGCAGATCGGCCTCAGAGCGCGAGGGACGGTCGTTTTCTTCCTCTTCCTCGGCAGGCGCACGGCGTGGCTGTTCCACGATGATGTCGGGCGACACGCCCAGCGCCTGGATCGAGCGCCCGGAGGGCGTGTAATAGCGCGCCGTGGTCAGGCGCATCGCGCCGTCACCACGCAGCGGCATCACGGTCTGTACCGAGCCTTTGCCAAAACTCTTTGTCCCGACAACGATTGCCCGGCGATGATCCTGAAGCGCGCCCGCGACGATTTCAGAGGCCGAGGCCGAGCCGCCATTGATCAGCACCACGATCGGCTTGCCATCTGCCAGATCCCCGTCACCTGCGTTGAACCTCTCGCCATCTTCGGGGTTGCGGCCCCGGGTCGAGACGATCTCGCCTTCCTCAAGAAAGGCATCGGACACCTTGATCGCCTGCGTCAGCAGACCGCCGGGGTTGTTGCGCAGGTCCAGCACGACACCGTTGATCTTGTCCATGCCTCCCGCTTCCTCGACCTGCTCCATCAGGCCCTCTTCGAGATTGGCAAAGGTCTGGTCGTTGAAGGTTGTGACCCGCAGCACGACGCTGGTGCCTTCGGTGCGTGCCCGTACGGCGGTCAGCTTGATCGTGTCGCGGATGATCGAAACATCAAACGGCTCCTGCTCGCCTTCGCGCACCACTGTGATGACGATTTCAGAACCAACCGGCCCGCGCATCAGGTCCACCGCCTTGTCCAGCGTCAGGCCCAGCAAGCTTTCGCCATCCACATGGGTGATGAAATCCCCGGCCTCGACACCGGCTTCGTCGGCGGGTGTGCCATCCATCGGCGAGACCACCTTTACGAAACCCTCTTCCTGCGTGACCTCGATGCCCAAACCGCCGAACTCGCCCCGGGTCTGCACCCGCATCTGTTCGGCATCATTGGGCGAGAGGTAGCTGGAATGCGGGTCAAGCGAGGTGAGCATGCCGTCGATGGCCGCCTCGATCAATTCACCGGCCTCGACCTCTTCGACATATTGAATTCGAATACGTTCGAAAATGTCGCCGAACAGATCAAGCTGTTCATAGACGCTGGCATTTTTCTTGGCCTCCTGCGCGACCAGAGGGCCCGCCACCTGTGAGGTGGCGATGATCCCCGCCAATGAGCCGCTCAGGGCCGCAATCACGAATTTCTTCATGCTGGTTTATCCATCCTTCTCGGTTTGGAACCACGTCTCCGGGTCCACCGGGCTGCCGCCCTCTCTGACTTCTATATAGAGCGTTTCCGACCTGTCAGTTCCAGTGCCATCACCGCTTAGTGACAAAATCGTGCCGGTTTCGGGGGCGGCACCTCCCATCAGACCCACGGGCGTCCCCCTTGGAATGACCTGCCCGGACTCGCCATAGACCTCGTTCAGCCCCGACAGCACAAAGAGCAGATCGGGCTGGGGCTCCAGAATGACCACATTGCCCAGGTCCAACAGCGGTCCACGATAGCGGATCGTCGCCGCCGTAGGGGTCGTGACCAACGCCCGGGGGCGGGTGGCTACAAGCATGCCGTTCCGCTTGACCCCCGCCGCATCCGCCTCCCCAGCCCTGTGTAGCAGCACACCCGCCACCGGAAGTTCAATCCCGCCTTTGCGTTCCGAGATATCGGCATTGGTCGCGGCGATGTCCGCGCCTGCGATCTCGGACAACCCGCCTGCGAAGGCATCCAGCGTCTCGGTCGACGAGATCAGGATCGCGGTGCGCACCGGGTCTTCGGTAAAGCGTTTCGGCAGGTCGGTGCGATCAGCAACCGCCTTGCTCAGTTCCGACCGCGCGGTTTGCACGCCAGTCAGGCCCTCCTGCAGGGTGGCGAGTGCGTTCTGCTGGATGCTGCGCAGATCGCTGACCTCTGCCAGATCTTGCGACAGGGTCTGCGCGCGCTGATTGAGCCCCGGCGTCACCTCGGCCAGCATCATGCCCGACCGCGCCACGCCCAGAGGGCCGGACGGGTGCAGCAGCAGCACCGGCGGCGGCGCACTTTCCATCGTCTGCAGCACGCCGATCAATTCCGAAATCTCGTCCTCGCGGGCCTGCAGCCGGGCGGTCAGCTCGGCCTCCCGGATCGCTGCCCGGCGCAGCCCGTCGCGCATCGCCTCCAGCCCGGCCTCATAGGCCTGCACCGTCGCTGTCAGCGCCCTGACCCGATTGCGGGCGCCGTCTGCCTCGTCAAGAGCCATCGACGCATCTTGCAACATCTGAGACGCCAACCGCGCCGCTTCGGACGGGTTGCTTTCGGCGCTGGCCGCTGTGGCCCAGAGAAAGACCCCGAATATGGGTCCGGCCCACCTCATGCCAGCAGGCTCTCGCCGGTCATTTCTTCGGGCTGCTCCAATCCCATCAGCGCCAGCAGCGTCGGCGCCAGATCGCTGAGCCGCCCGTCACGCAGCCGCGCACCCTTGGGCCCGCCAACCAGAGCGACCGGCACCGGGTTCAGCGTATGTGCGGTATGGGGCCCGCCGGTTGCGGGGTCGACCATCCTCTCGCAATTGCCATGGTCAGCGGTCACGATCATCGCACCCCCCGCCTTGGCCAATGCCGCAGCAACCCGCGCCAGTCCCTGATCCACCGCCTCGCAGGCCTTGATCGCGGCATCCAGATCGCCAGTATGACCGACCATATCGGGGTTGGCATAGTTGGTGACGATCAGGTCATAGCCCGCCTCGATCGCCTCGACGAACTTGTCGGTGACCTCGCCCGCCGACATTTCGGGTTGCAGGTCATAGGTGGCGACCTTGGGCGATTTCGGCATGAAACGGTCTTCGCCAACCTCCGGCACCTCCTTGCCGCCGTTGAGGAAGAAAGTCACATGCGGGTATTTCTCGGTCTCGGCCAACCGGAACTGGCGCAGGCCCTGTTTGGCAACCCAGGCCCCCAGAGTGTTGACGATCCGGGTCTTGGGATAGGCGGTTGTCATGTAGCCGTTATGGCCATCGGAATATTCCACCATGCCCAACAGCGCCGCGAGCTTCGGGCGAGGGCCAGTATCAAACTCAGAAAATTCCGGCTCGCCGATGGCCCGCAAAATCTCGCGGGCGCGGTCGGCGCGGAAGTTCAGGCAGAAGACCCCGTCGCCGTCGCTCAGGCCTGCATAATCGCCAATGACTGTGGGAAGGATGAACTCGTCGGTCTCGCCCGCCGTGTAAGCCGCAGCGACCGCATCCGTGGCGCTGGAAGCCTTGCGCCCCTCGCCGCGGATCATGGCGGCATAGGCCTGTCCGACCCGTTCCCACCGGTTGTCGCGATCCATCGCATAGTAGCGTCCGCAGACAGTGACAACGCGCGCGTTGGGTGGCAGCTGCGCCTGCAAGTCTGCCACAAACCCGTCGGCGGATTTCGGGGCCACGTCGCGCCCGTCGGTGATGGCATGCAGGGCGACTGGAACCCCCGCATCGGTGATGGCCTTCACCGCAGCGAAGATATGGGTGATATGGCCGTGCACACCCCCGGCCGAGACCAGCCCCATCAGATGGGCGGTCCCACCGGCGGCCCTCATGTGCTCGATGAAGTCCAGAAGCGCGGCATTCTCGAAAAATGAGCCATCCTCGATGGCCAGGTCGATCTGACCCAGATCCATCGCCACCACACGGCCCGCACCGATATTGGTATGGCCGACCTCGGAATTGCCCATCTGGCCGCTCGGCAGCCCGACATCGGGACCATGGGTGATCAGCTGGGCATGCGGGTCTTGCGCCATGATCGCATCGAATGTGGGGGTTCTGGCCAGATAAGGGGCGTTGGCGGCGGTGTCATGGGACAGGCCCCAGCCATCGAGAATACACAAAACAACGGGCTTGGGCGCGGACATGATCTGAAACTCCGGAAGCTGCTCTTGCTGCCTTCTATCCTCAGGCGTCCCCATGGTGAACCGCCTTTGTCGCGTCCGCGCACGTGATGGTCAAATTAAATTGCCTTAATGCAGCCCTGCCCGCCCGGTTCCCGGCAGCAGCGGCACGCGCCGTGCCAACGGTGAGGACAGGGCGTCGGATGAAAAGTAACCGTCCAGCAAGCCCTTGCTCAGCAGGTCCGGGTTTTGGGTCAGAAACGCCTCGACGCTGTCATAAGACGCCTGCGCCATCCGCTCGGCGATCAGGCTGAGAAAGGCGAATGTGACGGTTGCGTTGAATTTCTCGGGCACACCCGCCGCCTCGGTCAGAGTGCGCAAGCCACCGGCATAGATCGCCATCGCCTCGAACACCTCGTGGCGTGACAAAATCTCATAGGCCACGCCCAGATGGGCGCGGTGGGTGAACCCATCGGGCTTCAACGTCCCGGTGGCCATTTCGTGCGCCATAACTGCGTAATCGTATCTTTCCTGCGTCATGCCGGATCCTCCGTCAGTCGGTGACTGTCCTCGGCGGTCAGGTCCAGATCGTAGACCGCCTTGAGTGCTGTAATCTTCTTCAAAGTCGCCTCCGAGAACGGCGCCTTACCTTCGAAGGCATGCAGGACCATGCCCTCGATCAGTTCGGCCACTGACATATCGAGATACTCGGCCAGCCCCTTCATCGTCTTCAGCAGCCTCGATTCAAGGCGCAGCCCGGTCTGCACCCGCGTAATGTTTTTCATGTTCGCTCCTCAGCGCTACAAGATTATCTTGGTACCAAGATAACAAAGTGAGTGCAACCTTCATTGCGCAGGAATCGGATCGCCCCGGCCCGCACGGATCAGTCAGACTGTCGGAAGAAGGAGATCACCATGCCCAGAATTACCGCCCTGCCCACCGATCAGGTCCGCGCTTACCAGTCGGGCGCGCCCGACGCCTATGGCACTCCGCCCGAGCGCGCCACTTCGACCGGAACCGGCAATCCCTGCCGTCACTGCCTGCGCAATATTCCCGCAGGTGCCGAAATGCTGATCCTGGCGCATCGGCCATTTGACGAGGTTCAGCCCTATGCCGAAACCGGGCCGATTTTCCTATGCGCCACACAATGCGAACGGCATCAGGATACCGGCACGCTGCCCGAAGTGCTCACCACCTCACCCGATTACCTGATCAAGGGTTATGGCATGGAAAATCGGATCGTCTACGGCACCGGAACCATCATCCCGGCAGAGTCCCTGATGGAGACGGCCAGCAGTATCTTTGTTAAACCCGAGATCGCCTATATCCACATCCGCTCGTCCCGCAACAATTGTTACCAGGCACGGCTGGATCGGGACGCGTAGCGCGGATCAGCGCGCGGCGGTCAGGGACAGAAAGACATCCTCAAGATCAGCTTCCTCGGTCTTGACGTCGCGGATCGTGATCCCAGCCTCGCGGACGGCGGCCAGAACCTGTTCGGCGCTGGTGCGGCGGCTAAAATAGCTCAGCACCAATGCGCCGTCCTCGCGCATGTGCACCTCGATGCCGTCTGCGCGTGGCAAGGTCGCTATTGGCCCGTCGGGCACGATCACCATCGACCGCGCATCAAGGCGTCCCAGCAGATTTGCGGTGCTGTCGCGCGCCACCAACGCGCCATGGTCGATAATGGCGATCTCGTCGCACATCGCCTCGGCCTCTTCCAGATAGTGCGTCGTCAGGATGATGGTCATACCCTGTTGGTTCAAACGGCGCACATTGGCCCAGAGCATCTGGCGCAACTCGATATCCACCCCCGCCGTCGGCTCATCCAACACCAGCACATGCGGATGATGCACCAGCGCCTTGCCCAAGAGCAGCCGTCGCCGCATCCCGCCCGACAGCGTGCGGGCATAGGCCTCGGCCTTGTCGCTCAGACCGACAAGCGCAAGGATCTCGTCGCTGCGCCGCTGCGATTTCGGTACGCCGTATAGCCCGGCCTGCACCTCCAGCGCCGCGCGCGGACCGAAGAACGGGTCGAGGTTCAACTCTTGCGGCATCACCCCGATCGAAGCGCGCGACTGGCGCGGATTGGCGTCCTGATCGAAACCCCAGATCGTGACCTTGCCAGATGTCTTCAGCACCAGCCCCGCCAGAATGTTGATCAGAGTCGATTTCCCGGCGCCGTTCGGCCCCAGAAGGCCAAAGACCGACCCGCGCGGCACCTGCAGGTCGATGCCATTCAATGCCCGATTGTCTGCTATGCCCCGACCGCCCTTGTAGGTCTTGACCAGTCCTTCGATCCGAATGGCGTCCTGCGTCATCTGACGGTCTTGCCCCTTGCTGGCTCATCGCTCATAAAAGGCACCTAATCCAAGCCCGCCGGGCCGACAACACCAGAAGGACTGCCAGCGATGAGTATAGACGCGCCGGAAACCAGAACCGCCGAGACCAGCCGCGTTTCCTGCGATGGTGGCGAAGGCGCTCTGGGGCATCCCCGCGTCTGGTTGCAGATCCCCGAAGACACCGGCTGGGTCGAGTGCCCCTATTGCGACTGCAAATACGTCCTGAAGGGCCGCGCCCCGCAAGGTTGACCTAGTTGACGGAGGCCGGATGCTCTTTGCCGCCAAGCTCTTCCATTTGTCCGACCTGGAACCGGTTGCCAGCGGCGGGCACCGAACCGTCTATGCCTGCCCGGGCGAGCCTGACCTGCTGATCAAGATCAAACCGATCAGGGAGCATTACACCAACCACACCTGGGCGAAGCGACTGGCATGGAAGATGTTTCCCGATTCCGTCCACCGCAACACGCTGAAAGAGATCGAATGCGAGTTGAAAACCGCATTGAAGGTCGGGCAAGAGATCGCGCATACCCCACTGGCGCGCTCGCTCGGGGTGGTGCAGACCGATCTGGGGCCGGGTTCGGTCTTTGAACGCATCACCAGCAAGACCGGAGAGCTTGCGACCCACCTGTCCTCGATCTGTCACGATGACCAGTTGAGTGACGAGATGCTGCGGGACCTCAATGCGATGGTCGGCAGGCTGTTCCATCTGCAGGTCGTCGCGCGCGACATTCACGAGGCCAATATCGTCTATGGTAACCGCGGCGAGGTCAAAGGGTTCTTTCTGATCGACGGCTATGGTGAACGCAACATGATCCCCTTGCGCAGCATGAGCCGCAGACTGAACGACCGGTCCCTGCACAAGCAGATGCGCAATATTGCCACCCGGACCGGATTAATCTGGGACAAGGCTGCCCGCAGCTTTTCAATGCCCTGAGCCGCCCTGCACTCTGGCAATGATTGCGGCCAATGCGCAAATGCCCGATAACACCCCTGACACCTGAATTTCGACAAAGGCACGCGCGATGACCTCTAGCTTTGGCAAAGGCTGCCACCTTCACCTGATCGACGGCTCGGCCTTCATTTTTCGCGCTTATCACGCGCTGCCGCCGCTGACGCGCAAGTCCGACGGGCTGCCGATCGGGGCTGTGGCCGGCTTCTGCAACATGCTGCAGAAATATGTCGAGGATAACGCAGGCCCCGACGCACCGACCCATGTTGCGGTGATCTTCGACAAGGGCTCGCACACGTTTCGCAACGATCTCTATGATCTCTACAAGGCCAATCGCGAGGCGATGCCCGAGGATCTGCGCCCACAGATGCCCCTGACCCGTCAGGCGACCGAAGCCTTCAATATCGCCTGTAAAGAGTTGGAGGGTTTTGAAGCTGACGACATCATCGCCACGCTCGCCGTTCAGGCGCGCGACGCCGGTGGCCGGGTGACCATCGTAAGCTCGGACAAGGATCTGATGCAACTGGTCGGCGGCGGTGTCGAGATGTTTGACGCGATGAAGAATCGCCGGATCGACCGCGATGGCGTGTTCGAGAAATTCGGCGTCGGGCCGGACCGTGTCGTCGATGTGCAGGCGCTGGCGGGCGACAGCGTCGACAATGTGCCGGGCGCGCCGGGGGTCGGCGTGAAGACCGCAGCGCTGCTCATCAACGAATATGGCGATCTGGAAACGCTGCTGGACAGGGCCGAAGAGATCAAGCAACCCAAGCGCCGCCAGACCCTGCTGGAAAAGCGCGACCAGATCGAGCTGTCCAAAAAGCTGGTGCAGCTCGATGAGGCAACCCCGCTGGATTTCACCCTCGACGATCTTGAGGTCAAAGACCCCGAGCCCGAGGCGCTGATGGCGTTTCTGGCCGAAATGGAGTTCCGCACCCTCACCAAACGGATCGCCGATCAACTGGGTGTCGAACCGCCAACCATCAAGGATGCGCCCGCCAAGCCCGAGGCCGAACCGCAGGAAGACATCCCCTTCGACGCCTCCAACTATGAATGCGTGCGCGACGCCGCCGCGCTGCAGCCCTGGCTGGACCAGATCCGGGAGCGCGGCTGGGTCGCAGTGGACACAGAGACCACCGGGCTGAATGAGATGATCGCGGATCTGGTCGGTATTTCGCTCTGTGTCGAGCCGGGCACGGCCTGCTACATCCCGCTGACCCACCGCGCGAGTGCCACCGATGACCTGTTCGGCTCGGACGCGTTGGCCGAGGGACAGATGCCACTGGACGAGGCGCTGGCGCTGCTGAAGCCGCTGCTCGAGGACCCCTCGATCCTCAAGATCGGGCAGAACATGAAGTATGATGCCAAGATCTTTGCCCGCTATGGCGTCACCGTAGCTCCAATCGATGACACAATGCTGATGTCATACGCCATGCATGGTGGTGAGCACGGGCATGGCATGGACACGCTCAGCGAGCGCTATCTCAACCATACACCGATCCCGATCAAACCGCTGCTGGGGTCGGGCAAATCGGCGATCACCTTCGATAAGGTGCCGATCGACGACGCCACCGCTTACGCGGCCGAAGACGCGGATATCACCCTGCGTCTCTGGCAGCACTTCAAACCGCAATTGCATCAAGTGCAGGTGACGACGGTTTACGAGACGCTTGAACGTCCGCTGGTGCCGGTGTTGACCGAGATGGAGATGCACGGAATCAAGGTCGACCGCGAGACCTTGAGCCGCATGTCCAACGCATTCGCCCAGAAGATGGCCGGGCTTGAGGCGGAAATCCACGAATTGGCGGGCGAGACGTTCAATGTCGGCTCACCGGCGCAGCTGGGCGAGATCCTGTTCGACAAGATGTCGCTGCCCGGCGGCAAGCGCGGCAAGACCGGAAAATATTCGACCGGCGCGGATATCCTCGAAGACCTCGCCACCGAACATGAACTGCCGCGCCGGGTGCTGGATTGGCGGCAGTTGAGCAAACTGAAATCGACCTACACCGACGCGTTGCAAACCCATATCAACCCCGATACCGGGCGGGTCCACACGTCCTACTCGATCACCGGGGCCAACACGGGCCGCCTGGCCTCGACCGATCCGAACCTGCAGAACATCCCCGTGCGCACCGAAGAAGGCCGCCGCATTCGCGAGGCGTTTGTGGCCGAGCCGGGCAATGTGCTGCTTTCGCTCGACTATTCCCAGATCGAGCTGCGCATTCTCGCCCATATCGCCGGGATCGACGCGTTGAAACAGGCCTTTGCCGACGGGTTGGACATTCACGCCATGACCGCGTCCGAGATGTTCGACGTACCGCTGGACGAGATGACGCCGGACATACGCCGTCAGGCCAAGGCGATAAATTTCGGGGTGATTTACGGCATTTCGGGCTTTGGTCTGGCGCGCAACCTGCGAATCCCGCGAGCCGAGGCGCAGGGCTTCATCGACCGGTATTTCGAGCGTTTCCCCGGCATCCGCACCTACATGGATGAAACGGTCAAATTCGCCAAGGAACACGGCTATGTGCAGACGCTCTTTGGCCGCAAGATTCACACACCCGAGATCAATGCGAAGGGCCCGCATGCGGGCTTTGCCAAGCGCGCCGCCATCAACGCGCCGATCCAAGGCACGGCAGCCGATGTGATCCGTCGCGCAATGGTGCGGATGCCTGCGGCAATCGCCGATCTGCCTGCAAAAATGCTGCTACAGGTGCATGACGAATTGCTATTCGAAGTGTCCGAAGACGCAGTGGACGCAACCACCAAGGCGGCCCGCGACGTGATGGAAGGTGCCTCGGACCCGGCAGTGAAGCTGGATGTGCGGCTTGTGGTGGATGCAGGTCAAGGCGCGAACTGGGCAGAGGCGCACTGAGCCTCAGTCGCGGCGCGTCTTGCTGTCTACCCATTGCCGGATGCGCGGCCCTGCGATCAAGATCACGACAAAGGCAATCGGCCAGCTTAGGCTCCACGCTGCCATCCAGTCGCCGAAGGTCTGCGGCCCCATACCGATGGCCTTGATCGTGGCCACACAGGTCACGATGCAGGACATCAGCCCGGAAGTGATCAGACAAATTACAGCATGGGTGTAACGGGGTGGGATCATGACCGGTTTAACTCCATGACATCCAATCCAGCGTCTCGTCGGTATTGGCGCGTGAGGGGGTGTATTCGGCGCTGACCCAGCCGGTATAACCGCTGGCGTCGATCGCCGCAAAAAGCGCCGGGAAATCGATCGGGCCTGGCCCGGGTTCGCTGCGACTCGGCGCGGCGCCGATCTGGGCATGGAAGGCGCTTGCACCAAAACGCTCCCAGATACCCGCCGCATCCGCGTGGATCATCTGCGCGTGAAAGCTGTCGAATTGCAGCCCGACATTGTCTCGCACGACCGCCGTCAGCACATCCTCGGCCAGTTGGTAATCGTTCAGAAAGTACCCCGGCTGCGCCACCGGGTTCAGCGGCTCGATAGTGAAGCGCTGCGCCGGAGCCTGATCGGCTAGCCATTGCAGGTTCTGCACAAAGGTCTCAAATGCCTCCGGTCCCAGATCATACCCGGCCATGACGTGAATGAAGCCCGGCTTGATCTCACCGGCAAAGCGCAGGGTGCGCCGCATATCGGACCGAAACCGCTCTTCGCCGCCGGGAATGGCGGCATAACCCGGCGTGCCTCCGGTATAGTTGGGCGGTGGTGCATTGATCAGGACCAGCTCAAGCCCATTGGCCAGCAACCCGCGATGGGTTTCCTTGGCGGGGTGTTCATAGGGGTAAAGAACCTCGACCCCTGCGAACCCCGCCTTTGCCGCCGCGCGAAACCGCTCGGGATAGGGCAGTTCGCGGAACAGATGGCTGATATTGGCGGCAAATCGGGGCATGTGACCTCTTTGTCCGACAGACAAAACCGCCAAACTGGTCACGCGGCAAGACCCAAACGATCAAAAACGACCTTTTGTCGAAATCAGGCCAGATCGCGGAAGCCGGATGATCTGAGATGATCGGGACAGGGCGATTCGGCCCAAGTCTTCATACATTCAAAAGGATCGCGGAGTGACTTTCGGACCCGATCCCGTCCGTGGCCATGATACCGGTTACGGGGGGCGCAGCTTTGTGCTGAACGGCAACCTGCTGGGCATGTCATCGATGATGATGTGGGCGGCAGGGTTTCCTGCGGCCGAGGTCCTGTTGCAGACATGGCCGCCGCTTACCCTGATCACCGCGCGCTTTGCGGTTGCAGTGTCGCTTATGATCGCGATCTGGCTCTGGCTGGACGGCCACCGGCAGGTTCTGGACGCCAATTGGATGCGCGCGTGCTGGGTCGGAGGCATCGGCTTTGGCGCCGGGACCTATCTGATGCTGCTGGCGCAATCTCTGACCGATCCGGTCACCGTCGCGCTGATCGCATCCTGCGCGCCACTGGTTGGCGCGGTGCTGGAGCTTTTTGCAAAGGCCAGGCGGATGAGCTGGCGATTTGCGCTGGGGGTTGCGGCGTCGATCACCGGCGGCGTGGTTGCGACCAGCGCGCTGGAGCCCAGCCAGATCGGGGTCGGTGCCGCATGTGCTGTGATTGCGACCATCCTTTTTACCTGGGCTGGCATGGTGACCGCGCGCGATTTCCCGAATCTGTCCACCATCGGGCGTGGCACGATCACGCTTGCCGGGGGGTTGATCGCAATGTCGGTGATCTGCCTGACCGGCTTTGCCCTTGGACATGACCTGATGCCGCTTGGACCTGTCGATACCGGCCAGATGGGCATGCTGCTGATCTATGCATGCCTTGCATTGGGGCTAAGCCAGGTGTTGTTCGTCGCCTCGATCAGCAATTTGGGTGTGACGGTGGCGTCCTTTCACATCAACACCGCGCCCTTCTACGTGATGATCCTCATGGTGGTTCTGGGTGCCGGGTGGGACTGGTTGCAGGCACTGGGCGCGGGCATCGTGGCACTTGGGGTCGTTCTCGCGCAGGGCGGGCAGCGCCCCGCCTAGCCCCGGCCTTGTTTCAGCGCTTGCTTGGGCAGGGGCAAGCATCCCGGCAGGCCCGCAGGCAACACCAGTCGCGCCCCGGCCCGGTAGAGTCGCATCGCCGCGCGCGGGTCTTCTGCGGCAAGCGTCACCGTGACCGAACCTGCCGCAAGCACCGACATGTCCGCGTCCAACTGGTCCACGAACTCAGAAGACGGCAACACCACGACATAGGCCGGGGCCGCATCTGTCATCAGGCTGACCGCAACCAGCGTCAGCAGCCACCCCAAAACGAGCAGTGGCAGGGCGAGCAGAACCTGCCTAATAGTCATGGATATGTTCCAGTTCGAGGCCATCGCTATTCAACTGCCGCAGCCGTTCGGCCAGATCCGTGACCTTTACCACAATCAGATGGCGGTAATCCCCGTAACCCTGCCGGGCAAAGCTGTAGAGCGCGTCGGAATGCTCGGTCTGTGACGATATCGCGGTGAGAAGGATATCGTCATTGCCGGCGATCTCGACGAAGTCGATGCCATCCCCCGCCATATCGACCAGAAGGGTGGTGAGCGCGCGATAGCGTGGCGTTTCGATGACAAAACCCTCGCTATGCCTTTCGACAAGCTCCACACCGTTGTAAGACGCAAGGCCAATCGGGTCGGTACCGCGCACCACCATGCGCAGGGTCAACTCATCCGCCCCGACCCCCTCGACAGCAGCAGCGATCACATCCGCATAAGCCGCCTTTGCCGCGTATTCGAGGCCAAGCGCCGTCTTGCGTTCAGTGTCACGAAACCCCTGGCCCTGCACGGCGTCCAACGCCTCGGAATCCATGCGGAAATCCCATTTGTACCACGGAATCTGCTGCAGGAACCGGGCATACCCCGCCGCCTGCTGCGCCGATAGATCATCCGTTTCGGTCCTCACGGACCCTCGGATCATCGTGGCCACGCGTCCGATGGTTTCCTCATACGCGGCCTTCATCATCAGTTCGAGCGTGAAGCTCGACCCGATCACATAGACCATCTGTTTGGTCGACCCGTCGATGCCGCCATGCGCAGCGGATCGTTCGGACAGGTGACAGAGCGAGGACCAGAACGCTCCGATGCTGCGCAGATAGCCATAGTCGTGCGGATCACCGGTGCTGATCACCTTGCCGTAATCGTCATAGGCGTGAACGATGTGCCATTCCGGATAGGTCATGAACGTGCGCGATTCCGCCCGGTGGTGTTCAGGTGGCAGCAGCGCGGCATAGTCCTGGGCGATCGGATCGCCCTGACAGCGCACCTCGACATATATGACCGGTGCCACCAGCACGACGCCAAGCAGAGCAAGAACCAAGAACAGACGTCCAACCCAGCGCCAGAGAACCCTCATGCGCGACGCTCGATGAAGAGCCCGGCATAAAGTCCGAAACCGCCAAGGGCCAGATGCGGTAGGTTCGCCAGAAAACGCCCAAGCGACAGATCCATGCCGAGCGAAGCGTTGGTGAAAATCCCCATATCCAGAAACCCGAACCCGGTGAATATTCCGAATATACCGTCGCCCAGATAAGCCGCGCCAAACAGAACAAGGAACATCCGCGCCGCATTGCGCGACATCAAACCCGCAACAAGCGCCCACAGCGCCGAGGCCACGTGCAGCGCATCATCGTAGAAATCCAGCGCGAAGATACCAAAGGCCAACCCGTTCTCATCGGTCAGACCGGGAATGTAGTTGATCGAGGCCGCGATCATCAGCGCAACAAAATAGAAGATCGCGATTTTCTGGAGTTTGCTCATAGCTTGCTCAGATACCTGTCCCAAAAGTTGTTCCGCAACACCAGATCGGGGTCCAGTCTGCGCTTGTCCGCGGTGAATGCCGGGGCCTGCGGATATGCCGCAACCAGTTGATCGAGCCGCGCATGCGGGCGATATGGCAGATAATAGCTGCCGCCGATGTCCACGATCCGGTCGATCAACGCCTCGGTCATCCGCGCCATGTCGGCCTCGGCCCGCTCGGTCAGTTCTTGAGAGAAAGACATGACCGCCGCAATCCGTGGCACCGTCGCATAAGACAACGTGCTTTCGGTGTCAGTCGCCACATACCGCAGGGTTACGTTGAGGAATTCCTGGTACGAGGCCGGGATCACCTCACGGCAGGCGATCAGGAAATCGTTGAACCGGTCGAAGCCCATGAAATACTCATGCAGTATATCGGTGCGGTCCGGGTTGCGGTCATCCAGCGTCACAACCGGTTCGTTCATCAGGCTGTTGCGGGTCACGTCGCCTGTGCTCAGGCTGGGGCCGATTGTTGTTTCATTCCACCAGCGGAAATCCTTCATCGGCTCGCTGCCAAGCTGGGCGCGGTAGATCCGGCTTGCCAGATGTGACATCCAACCCGAACCGGTAGCGGGTGGCAGGTCTTGCTGATCGTCGGCTTTGCGGTAGGTGACCAGCAGCGCCTCTTCAAAAAACACCGCGCGCTGCACGTTCAATCGACCATAGGCCATCATGACCTCGGGGTCTGCAAGCGCTGCCTCAAACGCCCTGCTGAATTCATCCGCAGGCATGACCTCATAAAGCGGATAGAGCCGCGCATTGCGCTCCATTTCGATATCCATGTCGACAATCGCACCGATCAGGCCATAGCCGCCCATCGCATGGCCAAAGAGATCGGCGTTCTCGCTGCGCGAACAGGTGACAAGATCACCCGAAGGCAGGATCATCCTGAGCGAGCGGACCGTCGAACCCATCGGACCAAAGGGCACCGGCCAGCCATGGGCGTTCACGCTATAGGTCGCTGCCACCCCGAAATCGTTGTTCGATTGCATGACCTTGGGCGAATAACCGATCGGATCGAGGGCTGCGATGACATCGGACCAGCGCGCGCCGGCATGGGCGCGGAACAGGCCCGCATTGACATCCGGTTCAATCTGGTTGTTCTCGAACGTGACCGCAATCCCGTCGCGTGGAATGGCCTGCCCCCCCATCGAGTGCCGCGCCGCGCCAACATTGAAGGCGCGCCCGTCCTGGCGCGCCATTCGCATCTGGGTTCGGAGAGCCTGCACCAGCATGTCGCCGGGGTCTTCGCCGATGACGATATGCTTATGGATCGGGGTCGCCGACAGCCCGCTGGCATCGTTGAGCACACCCTCCCCCGAGGCAGGCACGATACGTTTCGCCCCGGCATAAACCGGCTGCTTTGCACCGAACCGCTCTGCCGCGACCCAGCCTGCCACACCGCCCGCGCCCACAAGGAACGCGCGTCGCGCAAACTTCTTCATCGAACCTCCGCCTTGCAATCGCAACCGACAACCCGGACCGAAGAAACGTCTGTTTCGATCACAGCCCTATCATATCCGACAATATGCGCCGACCGGACAAGAGCGCTAGGTCATGAATTCCACCGCTCTGACACAAGAGCGCCGACCTGGCAGAGCCTTCTCTTGAACCCCGCCTAGTCTTTCCTAGTGTCGCCCAAGGCCAGCTTTGAGCCCAAAGCAGACGCGCATCTATCTAGGCGCTTCAACCAATCAATCGAGGCAGGTTACTAGAGGCGAAGCACCTATTCGATCCGGTAGGCGACCACCGTGTTGTTGCGCATCATCGGCACTATCAGCAGGGATTGGTGGGGAAGGCACCATAAGCTTAAGTTCTTCGGGCCAGCGAGTTCCACCAACTTTGGGATTAGGCTGCTGAGGCCTGTGCAATTTACTGCCAGGTTTGCGCAGCAAGAGACTGCATTTCCCGAAAGTCGGCTGATGTCATTTCGTGGCGGGGCAGCTGGAACAGGTTGGCTACCGGGTCGTGGATGAGTACGAAGCGTTGCAGGCGCCTTGCTGACTTGAACCGCTTCACCACCTTCTTTCGTTGTCGCGTTGGCTGGTAGGAATTCTCAGCCGGGTTGTTCAAGCAGTTATGCGATCGATGCTCGACGCTCGGCATGGTCTTCCGCTTCGCCGCCCCGTACGAGCGCAATTTGTCCCTTGCCCGACAGTGCATCGCGCAGCACTGTCACGAGAGGGAGCGATCAAGACATGCGGGACAGCTTCTTGTGAAACACAACCGAGCCATCTTCAGCGGCACCGTGCAAATGAAAAACCCTCTTGAACAACCTCTCAGTGATCGACCCCGATCAATGTAAAATCGCCCGTGGATACGCTTCTCATTGCTTGGTGATACTTCACCACTCTGGCACAAAACGATGCCGTTGAGTGGGGGTACCCATGCTATCACGGTCGTTCGCAGTGGCCTTCCGGCATCTATCGATATGCAAATGGGCGTTGTCTGAACGTTGGACGAAGAATCAACACAAGCACAACGGACAGGAGCCGCGCGCACCCCTAGACTGATGACGCGCATATTTTATCGCAACGGCCAAGCGGCATAACCGCTTGAGACCACGTTTCAACTTTCAATATTTCATTGGAGAACCAGATGATTATCAACGGAAGCCCGATTGCAGACATCCTAAACGGCAGCGAATTCGCAGACCGAATTCGCGGATTGTCCGGAAATGACACGATACGAGCAGACGATGGCAGCGATACTGTGTACGGCGGCTCGGGCAGCGATGTGATTTTTGGTCAGCGCGGACATGACGTGATTTATGGCGACCAGATCGGACCAAGTGGTCCGGTTGGTCCTGGCGGATTTGAACAGGCGTTTCGGCCTGCGGGGGCATCCGCTGGGCCAATTGCGATGTCGGCTTCAACTGCCTTTTTGCCACCGGTCATCGGAATACTGACCTACAACGACCGCCTGTCAGGCGGGTATGGGAACGATAAGCTCTTTGGTGAAGTGGGCAATGACACGCTTTATGGCGGCAGGGGAGCAGACACTCTTGTCGGCGGATCGGGCAATGACCGGCTTCAGGGCGGTGTCGGCAACGATAACATGAGCGGCGTGAACGGCAACGACACTCTGTTGGGTGAAGGTGGCAAGGACCTCATGGATGGCGGATCAGGAGATGATGTCCTGCGCGGAGGTCGCGGTAACGACAATATGCGCGGCGGGATAGGCAACGGTCGGGATCTTCTGAACGGTGGCTCCGGCAGCGATTACATGGACGCGGGCGGCGGCAATGACACGCTAAACGGGGGTAGTGGAAACGACCGCATGTTGGGTGGGTCAGGAAATGACCGGATGAGCGGCGGCTGGGGTCACGATCGGATGGACGGCGGCACTGGCCATGACACCATGGACGGCGGCCGAGGCAACGACATCATCCGGGGTCGCAGTGGCAATGATGAGATCAATGGCGGAGCCAACAATGACCAGCTCTATGGTGACAACGGCAATGATACGCTGGAGGGTGGCTCAGGAAATGACATGCTGCGCGGTGCCTCAGGAGACGACGAACTGAGTGGGGGCTCCGGTGAAGATACCCTGCGTGGTGGATCCGGTGAAGATACGCTGAGCGGCGGTGATGGAGACGACACGCTGGAAGGTGGTGCTGAGGCGGACATTCTTAACGGGGATGCCGGTGATGATTTTCTGAGGGGCCAGTATGGTACAGATGAACTGTTTGGCGGCACCGGTCGGGACGTCATCAATGGTGGCGCCGATAATGACCTGATCGAAGGCGGCAATGACAATGATGTCCTCTATGGTGCGGGCGGCAGTGACACCGTACGCGGCGGCGGTGGCGACGACGACATCTATGGATTTGCCCCATTCGACGTGGTCCAGCAGGAAGGTGTTGCGCAATCCGGGATCGAAGCCGGATCACGAAATCATCTTGAAGGCGGCAGAGGCGACGACGAGCTGTTTGGCGGAGATGGTGCGGACGACATGTTCATTTTCCGTATCGACGATGATCTTTTTGCCATTGAGGATGCTGGCTTTGGCCATGATACCATCCACCAGTTTGGACCGGGTGACCAGATTGCGTTGATCGGCTTTGACTCCGGCAATTTCGCAATGACTTTCAATTCGATGGACAGCGACGGTGACGGGTTTCTGGACGATGACGACATCGGCATCTCGGTCGATAACGGGGACACCGTCATTGACTTTCTCGGCACCCAAAATCCGGATCAGCCGATCCTGACGCAATCGATCATTGATCAGATTCCATTCGGGACGGACTTCGTGATCACCGTCGAGGACCAGACCGCACTGACCGACAGCGATTTTGTTTTCTTGCTTTGAACTCGGCGCAAAGATCGATACGCCCGCGGTCCGAATGGTTCGCGGGCGTTTCGATGTTCTTGATGGCTTGGCGATATTTGAACCGGCAGATCAACGGGTCTGTCGATAGCTTGAAACACTACCGCCCTGGCTCCAGCGTCGCGGTGGACACAATCCAATCGAAGCAAGATCAAAACCCGAACAAAGCTGGTTGAAAGCTGCGGGTTCTTCGCTGCGTAGGCCACTTGCGCCTAACATTTATCTGTAAAGGCAAGGTCTTTATTGCTAGGCTTGAAGAGAATATGGGAGTGCTACAGTGTCTGGGTGGTATTTCTCAGAATCCGATGATCGTTTGATTTGCCCAGAACAGATCGTTCAACTCACGCCGAAGGCGGCGGCTGTGTTGTCATGCCTTAGGAAGTACAAAGACGAGATTGTCAGCACCAAAACCTTCCTTGAAGAGGTCTGGCCAGGATTGCATGTCACGCCCGACTTGGTGCGCGAGTATATCCATGATCTACGTGCAGCGCTTAAAGACGACGCCAAGCAACCAAAATATATCGAAACCGTTCGTGGCAAAGGATTTCGGTTGATTAACGAGATCGACGTTGCTCCTGCCGATCTTGTGGCACACCCACCGCGACAACAAGAAAACCGCCCGACGGTTGCGGTGCTGAAACCTGAGGCAAACGACGACAAAGACATGAGCGACATTGCTGATGCAATCGCGTCGGACATCATTAATCACCTCGCGCGGTTCCACTATGTCGGCGTGGTGGCACGCCAGAGCACCTTCTCCTCGAACGAAGTGACGGATATTCGCGCCTTTGCACAGGACGTTCAGGCGGATTACATCCTTGAAAGCAATTTCGCGCGTTTCGCGCATGTCATCCGCGCACGCATCCAGCTTGTCGATGCCAGAACCGGCAACAGCCTGTGGGGGGAGCGCCTTGATCTCCAAGGCGATGATCCTCTGGCAGTCGTTGATGAGGTCGTGAATACCGTCGTCCTGGCTTTGACTGGCTGGCACGGAGAACTACACCGCGCTGAATTTAAGTCAGTTACGCGCAAACGGGAAAGCAAACTGAATGCCTTTGAGCACTTTGTCTTGGGATGTGATCTTGAAATGCGGCTGGACGCCGAAAACCTCCAGCGGTCCTTGTATCACCTTGAACAATCCGTGCGACTCGACCCAACGTTCGCAAGAGCTTGGCTTGTCTATGCTCTAGAGCTTCGCTGGGCTTTTGCGATCATTCCTGGACGTGATCGTAGATACTTGGAACGGGCAAATACTGCATTTGAAACTGCCTTCAATCTTGCCCCCACCGATCCGGTTAATCTCGCTCTAATGTCGATGAATACTGCACGCATTGGTAATTTGGACAGCGCACTTGTGATGTTGGAACGCGCCGAAGCTACAATGGCAGGAGACTCGGATGCAATGGTATGCACGGCGACTGCCAAATCGGTACTGACCGACGATGTTGAACGCGCCAGTTCCATTCTTGACAAAGTGCTCAAGGCGAACACGGCTCCCCCAAGCTGGTTCTATTTTGCTGAAGCAGGCATTGCATTTATGGCAGGCCAATACGAGCGTTGCGTTTCGAGTTCCTTATCCGGGCCACAAGAAATCTCGGCACTTGTATTCCGCTGCCTGTCCTATGCGATGCTGGGTCAATCAGACGAGGCAATAGCAGCACACAACGACCTTATGTCTACGTTTCCTATGACTAACTTCGAGCGCTTCGCTGACAACTTTCCAATTGTGAGCAAAGCGCAGCGACGAGATTATGACGGAGCCGTGAAGCGGTTGGGTGAGGTCCTCGCTAAGGCAAAATCAAAGGCGCCAGATGCCGAGACTGAACACCTGGGGCCCGTCTTACAACGGCCACATCAGCGGGATTAGCGCAGAGGCCAGCAGCCCGACTGACAGATTCAGCGGGATGCCAACTTTGAGAAAGTCTGTAAAACGATATCCTCCTGGTCCGTACACCATCATATTGGTTTGATAGCTAATTGGGGTGGCAAAGGTTGCACTGGCCGCGATCATTACCGCGATCACCAGCGGCCGGGGGTCAATGCCCATGTTCACCGCCAAACCAATGGCCACCGGGGTCAGCACCACCGCAACCGCGTGATTGATCAACTCAGACAGCACGGATGTCAGTAGATAGATAGCCCAGACGATCAGGAACGGCGGCAGAACCGCAATCGGTGGCGCAATGATCTCGACGACCAACTCAATTGCTCCTGAGGTCTCAAGCGCCATAGCAACCGCCAGCATCGCAAAGATCAGAGCCAGTAACCGCCCGTCGATCACCGAAAATGCCTCGTCTGCGTCAATGCACCGTGTAAAAAATAGAACCGCCATTGCCAGCACGGCCAGTAGCAGAATAGGTGCCACGCCAAATGCTGCAAGAATGACGATGCCAGCAAGGGCTGCCACTGCAAGCGGGGCGTGGCTGCGCCGATATGCCCGCTCCGCAGGCTGGTTCACATCCACTAGCCCGGCATCAGCAGCCAGGCGGGCGATGTCTTCGGCCGCACCTTCCAGCAGCAGTGTGTCGCCGACACGGACGATCACCTCGTCAAGTTTGGTGCCGATATTCTCATTGCGCCGATGCACGGCAAGTGGGTAAACGCCGTAACGCCGCCGTAAACGCAAATTGCCTAGGGATCGGCCGACCAACGTTGCACCTGGTGTGATCAGCACTTCGACGGTCTTTGTCTCGCGCGAACTGAGCTTGTCGACCAAACGCACGTCCGGACTGGCTTGCAGGCCCAGCAATTCCTGCATCTGCGTCCGCAGAACGATCCGGTCACCGGCCAGCAGTTCAATAGCCGCCAGATCGCGTCGCAGCGACCGGTCTCCGCGCAGAACATCGATCAACCGCACGCCTTGGCCTGAAAGAAGATCAACATCGGTTACCTTTTTACCTATCAGCGAGCTATCCTCAGGAAGGGCGACTTCGGTGAAGAACTTCTTCTTGGATTTGCCCCCCAGCATGCTTGCCATGCTCGCGCGATCTGGGAGAAGCCGCGGCGCGATGAACCGCAAATAGAAACCGCCCCAGATCACAAGCGGCACCGCCAGCGGTGTAACCTCAAAAATCGAGAACGGTTCCATTCCACGGGCCCGCGCCACACCATCGACCAACAGGTTAGTCGATGTGCCGATCAGCGTCAGCGTACCGCCGAGAATGGCCATATAAGAGAGTGGGATCAACAGCTTGCTTGCCGAAATCCCCAATCTGGATGAAAGTTGTACGAAGACTGGGATCATTACCAGCACGACAGGCGTATTGTTGACAAAAGCTGACGCCAGCACAACGAAAACCATCAACGAACCGATGGCCAAAACCGGGCTTGTGTCAACTTTGGCCATGGCCAGTTTGGTGAACCATTCCAAGGCACCCGTACGTACCAATGCGCCCATTACGATGAACATCGCTGCAATTGTCCAGGGGGCCGAGTTCGACAACACCTCGACGGCGTCATCGTATGGCAAAAGCCCCAGCGCCAGCATTGCCGCCGCACCACCGATTGCAGTGATTTCGGGGGGATAGACCTCGCGGATAAACAGCGTGAACATGACCGCCACAACACCTAATGTCATGAGGGCCTGCGTTTCGTGCGAGAACTCGAAGAAACCTGCCATAGTCATCGACCTTCGCGTGTTTCTAGCAATGCCGCAAGCGCTACCTAGGGGAGCAGTTGCAGCAGGTAGGCGCCCGCAAACATCGCCGCCAACGCCACGCAGATCGTCGGCGCTTAGGCCTCATCCAACTTCATGCGCGGCCGGATTGACCCGAAATAGGCGACCCGATAAATGACGTGAACGGCAATGACTGCACCGGCGCGGCCCACCAGCCAGACGTAAGACGCTGGGAACGAAACGACCGTGATGGAGGGGATACCGCGGTTCTTTCGCTAGTTTTTTCATGGATTAGAGCGAGCGACTGTCTGGGCGGAACTATCCTGCGGGTAATCAGGGCGTGGTCTGTCAGGAAAAGCACTCAAAAAACACTTCTTCCCGTCCGACATCGGGTCTCGTGCCACGCAGGTCTCCTTGGCATATGACAGCTTGAATTGCGTTCGGCACCTGACGCCAATCCCATTTGTCAGTACAGCCAATTTCCCGTTGCCAAAACGAATTTGCGACCGTTCAGGCCACATGCTAAGGCGCATGGATGATCACCCGTACCCATACCAAGGGCGATGCGCCTTCGACCGCGGTCTATTCCGATTGCGAGCGCTATCGCTACAGCCTCACACGGGTCTGGGATCCGGCTGGGCGCAAGGCGCTTTTTGTGATGCTGAACCCGTCGACTGCGACCGAGGTGCAAAACGACCCTACAGTCGAACGCTGCGAGCGGCGGGCGCGGACGCTTGGCTTCGGTGCGTTTCAGGTCACAAACATCTTCGCCTGGCGCGAGACCGACCCGCGCAAGATGCGCGCCACCGCCGATCCGGTCGGTCCGGACAACGATGCCGCGATTCTGGACGGGGCCGCCTGGGCCGATCAGGTGGTCGCCGCCTGGGGCACCCATGGCGCGCATCTGGACCGGGGTCCGCGGGTCGAGGCGTTGCTGCGCGAAGCAGGGCACACGCTGTATCACGTGGGCCTGACCAAACAGGGTCACCCGCGACATCCTCTCTATGTGGCCTATGCGCAGCAGCCTGAAGTCTGGCCTGTTTAATCAGATATTAACCACCTTTGGTTTATAGCTTTGACCCAATCGTTCTCTGTATGTTCTGATGCAGAGGCCCGGTGCGACAACAGGCGGAGGTGCAGGATGATCGTATTTGCCAGCGTTATGGGCCTGATGGCAGCGGGCGGCGCGGTCCTACTGACCTCGATCGAGCCCGAGCAGGGTGACGAAACGGATGAAGATGATCTGGTACCGGACGAGGATACTCTAATAGCCGAGGAGGCGCGGAACGGTGAAGGAGAAGGCACCGATACGACGGAGGACCCTCCGGATCTGATTCATCAGATCATAGCCGGTGATGCTGCCGATAACGTGCTCGAGGGCGCCAGTGGCGAAGACCAGATCAACGGCTATGGCGGCGATGACACCCTGACTGGCGGGGATGGCAATGACGACCTGCACGGAGCGGATGGGCAGGACTTGTTGTCCGGCGACGCAGGCACGGATACGCTGCACGGGCAGGACGGTGATGACTCCCTGCATGGCGGTGATGGGGACGACAGCCTTTTCGGCCATTTCGGGCAGGATCACCTGCAGGGCGATGACGGGGCCGATACAATCTACGGCGGTCAGGACGCCGACAGTCTGGATGGCGGGCGCGGGGATGACGCGCTGCATGGCGGTTATGGCGAGGATACGCTGGCAGGTAGCACGGGACAGGACAGCCTCTTTGGCGGTGCAGGGGATGATTTGGTGATCGGAACGGACGACCCCGGCGACAACAGCACCGATTATCTCAATGGTGGCGATGGCGGGGATACGATCCTTGCCGGCGCGGGCGACATTGTCACCGGTGGCGCGGGCGCGGATGAGATCTATGTCAGTCCCGGCGAGGACGAGGGGGACGAGACCGGGATCATGGATTTCGACCCGCTCGAGGACCGTCTCGTTCTGGTGGTCGACAGCCCGGAACAGACCGGCGCGGACATTACTGTCGCGTCCGAACCCGATCAGAACGGCCTGACCCGCATCCTGCTCGACGGCATCCCAGTCGCAACACTTAATTCGGCAAGCGTGATCGACCCCGCCGACATTCTGCTGGTCGACGCCCAAAGCCTGCCGGAGCTGATAGCCACGGGGGCGGCGCCATTATAGCCCCGGATCGCGCGGCCCGAGGACGGCGCATAATTCCTTTGCCATTGCTTGAAAATCCCCGTATACGCGCGCATCCGTCCCGGAATCACCGGGTCGGTTCACTCTCCATGGGCCTGTGCTGGACGACATCCCGGCCTGCGCCATTCACTCTTACCCTACAAGGAGACCCCGATGTCGATCACTACCGAAGAAAAAACACGCGTCATGAAAGAATTCGCAACCAAGGACGGCGACACTGGTTCGCCCGAGGTTCAGGTTGCTGTTCTCAGCTCACGCATCGCCACGTTGACCGAACATTTCAAGACCCACAAGAAGGACAACCACGGCCGCCGTGGCCTTCTGAAGATGGTTGCCCAGCGCCGCAAGCTGCTGGACTACCTCAAGGGCAAGGACGAGGCCCGTTACCAGGACCTCATCAAGCGTCTGGGCCTGCGCCGCTAAACCCGGACCCGATCGGCACCGAAACGCCTGCTCCTCGGAGCAGGCGTTTGCGTTTTGTGGCGGTGACCTGCTCCGCTATTTCTGTTTCCGGCAACGGAGGGAGCGACGCATGTCCAACTGGATCGACCTGACATCCCCGCTTAACGATCAAACCGTGATTTATGCCGAGGATGGCTATGCCGACCCGCCGATTGCTGCGAAGCCCTGGGCAACCATTGACAAGAACCGGTTCGAGGTCTGGCAGCTGGCACTCGGGACCCAGACCGGCACCCATATCGACGCCCCAGCCCATTTCGTCGCGAGCGGCGCGACAATCGAAGCAATGAAGCCCGGCGACATGCTCGGCACATTCCAACGCGTCGATGCCGGAACGCTGCAAGACAACCGCGCCACGCCGGACTGGACCGGAGCCAGCCACCTGTTTCTCGACGCCCGTGCGCCGCATCTGGCACAGACCAAAGCGTTGCGCGCCCTGCTCGAGCTGCCCGCAAGCGTCTGGGTTCTGGCCGGAGAACTGCGCGTGGCAGATGACGACCCGCTCTGGCTGCACCTGACCCTGGCGCAGGCGGGAAAGTTTCTGGCTGAGGATCTGTGCTGCGCGCGCCTTGGCGACATGCCCGATCACGGCCAGATCGCGACCGTGCCTCTGAACTTGACGGGACTGAGCGGGTCTCCGGCGCGGGTGTTGCTCAGAGTGTGAAACACCCTGATGCGGGCGCGCACCGGCCCCGAATTCTCAACGACCTTAGCCACGCATTCGGCATGGAACAGCCAGATGTGCGATCCGGTCTGCTGGCACTTCCAATCCGGCCCATTCTGCGGTATGGCCGCAGAATCTGAGACGGTGTGCCCGGACCCCGGCACTCCCAAAGAAGATGGAAGGGGTCGGCGGCAATGGGGCCGCCATGCAAACGGGAGACCCGGAGGGCCGGGAGTGCTCCCATCTAGGATACGCATATGTTTGATGTAACGACGAAAAGCATGCAGTGGGGCGAGGAAACGCTCACACTGGAAACCGGCAAGGTTGCCCGTCAGGCGGACGGCTCGGTCATTGCCACGCTGGGCGAAACAAGTGTCATGGCCAACGTGACCTATGCCCGCCAGCAAAAGCCCGGTCAGGATTTCTTTCCGCTGACCGTGCATTACCAGGAAAAATACTATGCCGCCGGTAAGGTTCCGGGCGGTTTCTTCAAGCGCGAGGCGCGCCCGACCGAGAAAGAGACGCTGACCGCGCGTCTGATCGACCGTCCGATCCGCCCGCTGTTTGTTCCCGGCTTCAAGAACGAAGTTCTGGTGATGTGCACCGTGCTCAGCCACGATCTGGTCAATGACCCGGACATGGTTGCGATGATCGCCGCCTCTGCTGCGCTGACCATTTCCGGCGCCCCGTTCATGGGCCCGATCGCCGGTTGCCGCGTCGGTTTCGAGGATGGCGAATACGTCCTGAACCCCACCGTGGACGACATGCAGGACTTGCGCCTGAACCCCGAACAGCGCCTTGATCTGGTTGTCGCCGGTACTAAAGACGCCGTGATGATGGTCGAATCCGAAGCTTATGAGCTGTCCGAGGCGGAAATGCTGGGCGCAGTGAAATTCGCGCATGAGCAGATCCAGCCGGTGATCGACCTGATTATCGATCTGGCCGAAGACGCCGCGAAAGAGCCGTTCGACTTCCAGCCCGCCGATTACTCGGAGCTGTACGAAGCCGTCAAAGCGGCCGGTGAGACCGAAATGCGCGCCGCATTTGCGATCACCGACAAGCAGGAGCGCACCGCCGCTGTTGCCGCCGCGCGTGAGACCATCAAGGGTGCTCTGAGCGAAGAGCAACTGGACGACGCCAATCTCGGTTCGGCCATGAAAAAGCTCGAAGCGGGTATTTTGCGTGGCGACGTGGTGAAAACCGGCAAGCGGATCGACGGTCGTGCGACCGATGAAATCCGTCCGATCGTCAGCGAAACCGGCCTGCTGCCGCGGACCCATGGCTCGGCACTGTTCACCCGTGGTGAGACGCAGGGCCTGGTTGTGACCACGCTGGGCACCGGCGACGATGAACAGTTCATCGACGCGCTGCATGGCAACTTCAAATCCAACTTCCTGCTGCACTACAACTTCCCGCCCTACTCGGTTGGTGAAGTGGGCCGTGTGGGCCCTCCGGGCCGTCGGGAAATTGGTCACGGCAAGCTGGCATGGCGCGCCCTGCAGGCGGTTCTGCCCGCCGCGACCGACTTCCCCTACACCGTGCGCATTGTTTCCGAGATCACTGAATCCAACGGCTCGTCCTCGATGGCGTCGGTCTGCGGTGGTTCGCTGTCGATGATGGATGCGGGTGTTCCGCTGAAAGCACCGGTGGCCGGTGTCGCGATGGGTCTGATCCTGGAAGAAGACGGCTCTTACGCGATCCTGTCCGACATTCTGGGTGACGAAGATCACCTGGGCGACATGGACTTCAAGGTGGCTGGTACCGAGAACGGCATCACCTCGCTGCAGATGGACATCAAGGTCGCGGGCATCACGCCCGAGATCATGGAGAAAGCCCTGGCGCAAGCCAAGGACGGCCGTGTTCACATCCTGGGTGAGATGGGCAAAGCCCTGTCCGAGACCAACGAATTCTCGGTCCACGCCCCGCGCATCGAGACCATGAACATCCCCACCGACAAGATCCGCGAAGTGATCGGTTCGGGCGGCAAGGTGATCCGCGAGATCGTCGAAGTGTCGGGCGCCAAAGTCGACATCAACGACGATGGCGTGATCAAGATCGCCTCGCCCAACGGGGACGCCATCCAGAAGGCCTATGACATGATCCACGCGATTGTGGCAGAGCCGGAAGAAGGCGCGGTCTATACCGGCAAGGTCGTCAAGATCGTCGATTTCGGTGCCTTCGTGAACTTCTTTGGCAAGCGCGACGGTCTGGTTCACGTGTCCCAGATCGAAAACCGCCGCCTGAACCATCCCTCAGACGTTCTGAAGGAAGGTCAGGAAGTGAAGGTCAAGCTGCTGGGCTTCGACGACCGTGGCAAGGTCCGCCTGTCGATGAAAGTGGTCGATCAGGAAACCGGCGAAGAAGTCGTTGCCGAGAAGAAAGAAAAGAAAGAGGAAAGCGCAGAATAATCTGCCTCTCTGACTGATCAGAAAGCCCCGGCCACCGCGCCGGGGCTTTTTTTGTTGATGCGGGCTATCAGGTCAGGGGCAAATCCTGCGCCATCCAAAAGGTGCGCCGATCACCTTCGACGGATTGATGCACGAAGCCCTGACTGCTCCAGAACGCAATGCCGCTCCGATTCCCAAAATTGGCGCCGAGGTGAACCGCCTCCACCCCCTGCGCCCGCGCAATGCCGAACCACTCCTGCAACAGGCGCGTCCCGACGCCATGGCCCTGACACCGGGGCAGCAGATTCATGTGGATATGCGCAGGATAGCAGTCTGTGATGGTTCGGGGAGCAAAGACAGGGTGGTGGACCGCCGCGATACGCCGCTCATCAGCGGTCCAGACCGTTTGACGGGTCGGATCTGGCACCGGGTAACGCCGCCGCAGCGCTGGCCACCAGTCGCGCTCCAGGATATCCGCAAAGCCGGTGGTGTCGGCCGTCCCCACACAATACCCTGCGACCGCGCCGTCCGCGATCACTGACAGGCAGAGATCGCGCGAATGGAGCAGGTAGGGCGCCGAATAGATATGACCCATCAGTTTGGGGTCATCATAAAGCGCGCTGGCATCCCGGCCCAGATCTCCGGTCAGCAGCGAGATACGGTAGTAGGCGTCAAGGTCCTGCGTTCTGGCGGGTCTGAATTCGATCACATCCGGCCTCCTCTAGCCATTTGGCACGCTACACCGCGGATTCGAACGAACAACCGAATTTCTCGCATAAACTTTGGTCCAATCGCCCCCGAAACCAACCGAAATCCAATCGCAATAGCGCAGGCCGGGGCACAGGTCGGCCTCACCCAACACGCAGCATGAAGGAGATGCGATATGGAAACGCTCAAGACACTGACACTGACTACCTTGCTTGCGGCAACGCCGGTCCTGGTCCTGGCGAATGTCAGCCTCGGCGACAAGCTGGGCACGGACGAGGCTGCAATCCGCTCCGCGATGGAGGCGCAGGGCTATGTGGTGGAAGAGATCGAGTTCGAGAATGGCGAGATCGAGGTTGAACTTGTGAAAGATGGCGTCGAAACTGAACTGGTCCTTTCAAAATCTGATGGCGTTGTCACCGCCATCGAGATCGAGGACGAAAACGACGATTGACGGCCTAGGACCAAGGGAGCCGGATGCGGATATCACAGACGTCTTTGCTATGGCTCCTTCTGGTGGTGCAGGGGTTCTGCGCCACCTTCTTTCTGGCCGATGCGGTGATGGATTGGACCGGCGGCGAAGCGCTTGGCTTCCGGCATCTGCACCGGTTCGAGATGCTGCTGGCGCTGGCGCTGATCGGCGGCTTGGCTGCAACGATCACCCTGATCCGGGCGCAGGGAGCGCGCGCGCGGCAAATGCGGCGGCAGATCGACGTTGCCAGCGGGGCCTTTGCCGAGGTGATCACCCGGCAATTCGACGAATGGCGATTGAGCGCGGCCGAACGCGATGTCGCGATGTTGTCGATCAAAGGGCTGTCGATGGCCGAAATCGCCACCCTGCGTCAGACAAAGGAAGGCACGATCAAGGCGCAAAGTGCGGCGGTCTACAAAAAGGCCGGGGTCAGCGGCCGGCTGCAATTGCTGAGCTACTTTGTCGAAGAACTCCTTTCTGATCCATTGCTGGATCGGTCGACAAGACAATAGCACTTCCGTCCGCCATCCAAGGGGAAGCCTCCGACAATCGAACCGATTTATCGCATCAAGCCGCGCGGCGAGTGCAGACCGATCACACAATTCCGCGATTGATTCGCTAAAACAGGCTGAGGAGTTGACCGCAAGCCCCGCCGTCGCAACACTTGTGGCATATCGACAGCAACCGACGAGTATCTAATGCTTTCCCGCCGTACATTTCTGGCCACCGCAGCGGCCACCGCCCTGCCGCAGATTACATTGGCCAAAGACCCCGCCGTGTTTGATCCCACCCCGCAAGAGGTGCGTATCAAGAAGGAATACTTGCCCGGCCAGTTGCTGGTGCTGCCGCGGTCCTTCTACCTCTATTACGTCACCGAGCCACGCAAGGCGATCCGCTATGGCTGCGGCGTCGGCAAGGCCGGGCTGGAATTCACCGGCACTGCCACTATCGACGTAAAGAAGGAATGGCCCACATGGCGACCCACGCCCGAGATGATCGAACGCGATCCGGTGGCTTACTCCAAATTCGTTGACAACGACTACATCCAGCCGGGCGGCACCGACAACCCGCTCGGCGCGCGCGCGCTCTACCTGTTCCAGAACGGCGTCGACACCTATTTCCGCATCCACGGTACCACCCAGCCGCAGACCATCGGTCATGCGGTTTCGAACGGCTGCATCCGGATGCTGAACGAGCATGTGGTCCACCTCTATGAGCGGGTGCCAGTCGGCACTGTGGTCACGGTGCTCTGATCCCCGCCCGGTCATATCCTGCCCGGGCCTGGCCGGCGCTGCTGCTCTGCGCCGGCTGCACCGTTGGACAGGTCCCGACAGACCCCGTGCGCCCCACTCCGGACGTGGTTGCGGCAGTCAAGATGCGCTTTGCCGGAATGCAAGCGCTATCCTTCGAAACCGATGTGGAATATTGTGGCTATCTGCTGCGGATGCCGGATGAAAGCCTCGGGTTTTCCCAGATGGTGCGCGGCGGGCATGACGGATGCACTCCGGAACTGCCTGAACCGGGATCGACGCTGCTGGCCTCGATGCACACCCATGGGTCCTACGACCCCGAAGTGCCCGCCGAGTTTCCCACCGTCATCGATATCGACAGCGACAAGCGCGAGCGGGTCAACGGTTTTGTCGCGACGCCGGGTGGGCGGCTCTGGTTCATCGACAGCCGCACCAGGCGGGTCACCCAGCTATGCGAGTTGAACTGCCTGCCGCAGGACCCATACTTTCAGCCCGGGGATGACGGAGTCATCGCGCAGAGCTACACGCGCGCGGAACTGGCCAATCTGGAGCGGGGCCTCTGAACCTTAGGCGCCCGACCAGTCGACATCATCGGCAACCTCGACCAGCAACATGCCGTCGGGCAAGGGCTGCATCAGGTCTCGCGCCGCGTTTTCCGACGCTCCAAGCCAGCGCCCGACATCGCCGGGCTGCAGGATCACACCCATCCGATGGTGGATCTCGCGCACATCCGCGTTGGGTGTGCAGGTCACCGCCGCCACCTGGTGCAGCGCCTGCCCACCCGGCGCGGTCCAGACATCGGCGATCCCGGCAAACAGCAGCAATCCGCCATCCCGTGCCGAGAGGCGCCAGGCGGTCTTGCGGCGGGTCTTGCCGGTCCATTCGTACCAGCCATCCACCGGGATCACGACGCGGCCCACACCTTCGAAGGCGGATTTATCAAAGACTGTCTCCGAGCGGGCATTGATGATCGTTTCCATCACCGGCCGCCCACGCGCATTGACCCGGCCCACCGGAATAATACCCCAACGCATCCGCTGCAGCCCGTTCACCGTCAGCACCCAGACCTCCTGCCCCGGCTGGATATTGCGCCGCGCGCCGTCTGCCGCGCTCGGGTCGGGCACGCCAAGCGCCCGCGCAACCCGCGCGACGGGGGTGGTCAGAAAGAAACGTCCGGGCATGCAAGGCTCCGGTGCCGAGGTCAGTTGTCTGGGCTCAATTGCCCCGATCTTCGGCCAGTTCCGCCAATTCCGCAACCTGCGGGCCAAGGACCGCCACGATCCGCGCCACACCTTCGGCATTGGGGTGGATGCCGTCGGGCTGCATGAAGGCACGGGCCTCAGCCGGGGTGTCCACGCCCAGCCCGGCAAAGAAATCCCTAGCGTAAAGCGTGTCGAACTGCGCCGAGAGATCGGGATAGATAGCATCGAAGGCCCGCTTGTAATCCGGCCCGAAATTGCCCGGCGCGTCCATCCCGACCAAAAGCACGGGGATACCTGCCCCGCGCGCGGCCTCAAGGATTACCGTCAGGTTCCCGCGCGCCTCTGCCGGGTCCAGCCCGCGCAGCAGATCGTTGCCGCCCAGCGCCACGATCATCGCATCCACCTCGGGTGTCAGCGCCCAGTCCACCCGCGCCGCACCGCCCGCGGTGGTGTCACCAGACACACCCGCATTTATCAGATCGGCCTCGACGCCCTGCGCGACAAGCCAACCCTGCAGCTGCGCGACAAAGCCCTGCTCGGGCACCAGCCCATAGCCCTGCGTCAGGCTGTCACCCAGCGCCACGATCTGCACCGGCTCTGCCGGGATCGCAAAAGCCCATAGACAAAAGAGACCACTCATCAGACCCTTGCGCATCGTGCCAACCACTCCATATCCATTTGAGGCCACCACAGGATCCAGCAATGACCGACCCCGTTCTACACCTAGAAGATGCGTGTTTGTCGCTGGATGGCAATGCGGGGAGGGTGGAAATTCTGCGCGGCATCACGCTGCGGGTTCCGCGCGGTGAAACGCTCAGCCTCGTGGGGCCGTCGGGATCGGGCAAATCCTCGCTGCTAATGCTGCTGGGAGGGCTGGAGAGCGCGACATCCGGCAAGGTCACCGCGCTGGGTCAGGACCTGAGCGCGCTGGATGAGGATGCGCTGGCTCGGTTCCGCCGCGACCGGATGGGCGTGGTGTTCCAGAGTTTTCATCTGATCCCGACCATGACCGCGCTGGAAAACGTGGCAACGCCGCTGGAACTGGCCGGGGCGAAAGACGCCCTGCCCCGCGCGCGCGCGGAACTGGAGGCGGTGGGGCTGTCCCACCGGCTGGATCACTACCCGGCGCAGCTTTCGGGGGGTGAACAGCAGCGTGTGGCGCTGGCCCGCGCCTCGGCCCCGCGCCCGGCGATCCTGCTGGCGGATGAACCGACCGGCAATCTGGACGAGGCCAACGGGGCGGCGATCATGGAGCTGCTTTTTGACCTGCGCGACCGGCATGGCGCAACGCTGGTGCTGGTCACCCACAGCCATTCGTTGGCGGAACGCTGCGACAGGGTGGTCCGGTTGCGCGATGGCCGCATTGTCGCGGACGCCGCCCGCGAGGCGGCGGAATGAGCCTTGCGGTCGCCACCCGTATCGCACGGCGCGAACTGCGCGGCGGCGTCCGGGGGTTTCGCATCTTTCTGGCCTGCCTCGCGCTTGGGGTGGCCGCCATCGCCGCGGTCGGCACGGTCCGCTCGGGCATTGATGCCGGACTGGCCCGCGAAGGGGCCGCGCTGCTGGGTGGCGACGCCGAGATGGAATTCACCTATCGCTTCGCCACAGCGGACGAGCGCGCTTGGATGGACGCCACTGCCGGGGCCGTGTCCGAGGTGGTCGATTTCCGCTCGATGGCCGTAGTGGATGGCGTGGAACCCACCCGCGCGCTGACGCAGGTCAAGGCAGTGGACCGTGCCTATCCGCTGGTCGGCGCGGTGCGGCTGGAGCCGGACATGCCGCTCGACACCGCTCTTGGGGGTCAAGACGGCATCCCCGGCGCCGTGATGGAGCGGGTGCTGATCGACCGGCTGGGGCTTGCCATGGGCGAGCGCTTCCGGCTGGGCACGCAAGAGTTCATCCTGAGCGCGGCCATCGCGCATGAACCCGACGGTGCGGCGGACGGGTTCCGGCTGGGCCCACGCACTTTGCTGCGCACAGGCAGCCTTGCGGCCTCGGGCCTGCTGGCGTCGGGCACGCTCTATTCGACCAAATACCGGCTGGATCTGCCCGAGGGAGTCGATCTTGCAAAATTGGCCTCGGTCGCCCGAGACCGCTTCGAGACCACCGGCATGCGCTGGACCGATGCCCGCAACGGCGCGCCGGGGATTGCCGAATTTGTCGACCGTCTGAGCGCGTTTCTGATCCTTGTGGGCCTGTCGGGGCTGGCGGTGGGCGGCATCGGTGTGTCAGCCGCCGTGCGTGCCTATCTGGGTGACAAGACCGCCACGATCGCCACGTTGCGCACGCTGGGGGCGGATCGCGCGACGGTGTTTCAGGTCTATTTCATCCAGATCGGGGTGCTGTCGGTGCTGGGCATCGGGATCGGCCTTGTGATCGGCGCGGGTGCGCCGCTGGCATTCGGCCCGCTGATCCAGTCCCGTCTGCCGATCCCGGCAGACTTCACGATCTACCCGACCCCGCTCGCCGAGGCCGCCGTTTACGGGATGCTCACCGCGCTGATCTTCACGCTCTGGCCGCTGGCGCGCACCGAAGAGATTCGCCCCGCGACCCTGTTCCGCGACGCCATAACCGGGCTGCACGGCCTGCCGCGCGCGCGATACATCCTCGCCACGCTGGCGGGACTGGCGGCGCTGGTCTGGCTGGCGGCGTGGTTCAGCGGCTCGGCCCGGCTGGCGCTGTGGACCGCCGGGGGGCTCTCTGGTGCGTTGCTGGCGCTCACAATTGCTGCCGTCCTCATCCGCCGTACCGCCCGCGCCGCCAAACCGCGCGCGCAGGGTCGCCCGGCGCTGCGTTGGGCGCTGGCCGCGATCTCGGGCAATGGCGAGGGCGCAGGGGCGGTGGTGCTGTCGCTGGGGCTTGGCCTGTCTGTGTTGGCAACAGTGGGCCAGATTGATGGCAACCTGCGCCGGGCAATCTCCAGCAACCTGCCCGATATCGCGCCAAGCTATTTCTTCGTCGATATCCAGAAGGACCAGATGGAGGGCTTCAACCAGCGGCTGGCCGACGACCCCGCCGTCGGCCGCGTCGAAAGCGCCCCGATGTTGCGCGGCATCATCACCCGGATTAACGGCAAACCCGCACGCGAGATTGCCGGCGAACACTGGGTGCTGCAGGGCGACCGGGGTGTCACCTATTCCGCCGCGCGGCCAGAGGACGCGAAACTGACCGCGGGCGAATGGTGGCCCACCAATTATGACGGGCCGCCGCTGGTGAGTTTTGCCGCCGAAGAGGCCGCCGAGATGGGGCTGAGCCTGGGCGACATGTTGACCGTCAACATCCTTGGCCGCGACATCACCGCGGAAGTGACCTCGTTCCGTGAGGTCGATTTCTCGACCGCCGGAATGGGGTTCATCCTGTCGATGAACCCTGCCGCCCTCGAGGCCGCGCCGCACAGTTTCATCGCAACCGTCTATGCTGAACCGCAGGCCGAGGCGGCGATCCTGCGTGATCTGGCAGGGCAATTTCCCAACATCACCGCGATCCGGGTGCGCGACGCGATCGACCGGGTGACCGAGGTGCTGTCAGGGCTGGCGGCGGCCACCGCGCTGGGGGCGTCGGCGGCGCTGGTAACCGGGTTTCTGGTGCTGATCGGCGCGGCGGCGGCGGCGGTCACGGCGCGCACCTATGAAGCGGCGCTGCTCAAGACGCTGGGGGCCACGCGTCGGCGCATCCTGCTCAGCTTTGCGCTGCGCTCGGCGCTTCTGGGCGCGGCGGCGGGGATCGTGGCGCTGGCAGCGGGCATCGCCGGAGGCTGGGCGGTCAGCCACTACATCCTCGAGACCGGGTTCAGCGTAATCTGGCCCTCGGCCCTGACCATCGTCACAGGCGGAATTCTTGCAACGCTTCTGGCCGGGCTCTGCTTTGCATGGGGTCCTTTGTCGGCCCGCCCTGCCCGGATTCTGCGCGCCCGCGAGTAGCGTTGCGCCCGCAGCTGACCGGTTGCAACAGGCGCAATAGGTCGGTGTTGCCGCAAACCAGCCCATCCAGCGTGATCTCGTCCAGCGAGGCATAGAACACTTCGGCCGCCTTCTGCAGCGCGATGCGCAATCGGCAGGCCCGGGTCAACGGGCAGGAATTGTCGGCATCGGCGAAACATTCGGCGATTGGCAGGTCACCCTCGATCTGGCGAAACACCTCGCCGATGCGAAGCTCTTCCGGCGGGACCGCCAGTGCCAACCCGCCCTTGCGGCCGCGCATCGTGTGCACGATCCCAAGCTGGGCAAGCTGGTTGATCACATGGGCCAGATGGTTTTCCGAGATGTTGCAGGCCGCCGCCACCTCAGATTTGGTAACCAGCCGGTCGCGATGCGCAGTGCAATACATCAGCAATCGGATTGCGATATTCGTCCTTTTGGTGATGCGCATCGGAAATCCTCGCAAGAAAGTGATGCACCTATATTGCACAGACGGGAAAATACCGGTTTGACATACATCAATCGCATCATTGCACCCGGGACCATCGATGGCAGACCCTTATTTCTTTGGCTACGGCAGCCTGGTGAACACCGCCACCCATGATTTCCCCGATCCCCAGAGAGCAACATTGCGCGGCTGGCGGCGGGCATGGCGACATACCGGCCTGCGCCCGGTGGCTTTTTTGACCGCGATCCCCGACCCCGCTGCCGAGATCGACGGCATGATCGCCCATGTGCCCGGCGACGACTGGCAGGCGCTGGACCAACGCGAATGGGCCTATGACCGGATCGCCGCCACCGATGCGATCTCGCACAAGTTGACCCACGAGGTCGAGATCGCGGTCTATGCCGTGCCCGAACATCGTCACGCGCCCGCAAGCGCCGCGCATCCCATCGTGCTGAGCTATCTGGACGTGGTGTTTCAGGGCTATCTGCGGGTCTATGGCCCCGAGGGGGTCGACCGGTTCATCGCCACCACTGATGGCTGGACTGGCCCGGTGCTGAACGACCGCGCGGCGCCTCGCTATCCCCGCCACCAAATGCTCAGCCCTGAAGAGATTCGTTTTGTCGATGACCGGCTGGCGCGGATCGGCGTGACCCAGGTCGACCGGCTCTGAACGGGGCAACTGGCCGGGCCAGGACCCGCTGGGCGCGTGCGACCCTGCAAGCAATGGAAAATTTCACGCGCAGCCAGTACCATCAAGACAGAACCGATTGATGACATGGGCGCGTGTCCGGGTCCTTTCGTTGATCGAAACCCCTTCAGAGAGGAGTTCGATATGTTTCCCAACAAACTGATGACGCTCTGCTGCGCGGCTGCTTTGATCGCCCACGGCCCCGCCGCAATGGCTGCGGATGTGGTGATAGGTGTGCCAAACTGGCCCTCCGTTCAGGCCACCGCGCATATCCTGAAGGTCGCTGTCGAGGACAGACTCGATCTGGAAGTGGACCTGCAGGACGGCTCGAACACCGCTGTGTTCGAAGGGATGGATGCCGGCACGATCCATGTCCATCCCGAGGCCTGGCTGCCCAATCTCGACCACCTCAAGAGGCAATATGTCGATGGCAAGAAATCGATCAAACTGTCGCCCCTTGCGGCCAAGGGCACGCAGGCGATGTGCGTCACAAAAGGCACCGCCGACAGAACCGGGATCACCGACATCAAGCAGTTGCGGGACCCGGAAATGGCCAAGAACTTCGACAGTGATGGCAATGGCAAAGGCGAGGTCTGGATCGGTGCAGAGGGCTGGGGATCAACTCCGATCGAACAGATCCGCGCCCGGTCCTACGGCTATGACAAGACCATGACCCTGCAGGTGATGGAGGAAAGTGCGGCGCTGGCGGATGTCGAGGCTGCGATCAAGGCGGACAAGAACATCGTCTTTTTCTGCTACACACCGCATCACATGTTTGTCCTGCATGATCTGATTGTCCTGAAAGAGCCCACTTTTGACGCGCGCCAGTGGGTGATAGTACCCCCCTCGCCCACGCCAGGTTGGCTGGAGAAATCGACAGCGGGCGTCGCCTGGGATACCGCGTCGCTCAATATCGGCTATGCGACCTTGCTTGAGACCGAACAGCCCGAAGTTGCGGCGATGCTGGGCAATGTCTCGCTGGACACCGATACGCTGTCTGCAATGACCTATGCGCTGACGGTCGAAAACCAGGACCCGGCGGAATTCGCCAAGACCTGGGTAGAAGAGAACGCAGACACAGTGGATGGCTGGTTCCAGTAACCTGGTCCGCCGACGCTATTTGGATCCGAAGGGCCGGCGGGCGCTGGCCACCATGAAACCCGGCCCCGGCACCCATGCGTCCGGGTTACGGATGATATCCAGCGCGTCCTTCAACATCGCCTCGGAAATGAAACCGCCCCCGATCAGTTTCGGGGCCAAGGTCGCCAGCGTCAGCGACCATGTTTCCGCCTCCGCCGCCCCGGCAGTGTCTCCTGCAGGGTTCAGCATGGGCTCGATATGCCTCGCATCGATCTCGCTGAAGCCAAGCTGCGACAGCTGCCTTGGCAGGGCGCTGCCGAACTGCAAATCCCAGCCCTGTGCCGCCGCAAAGTCGAGATAGGCCGTCCAGAACATCGCCCAGAACCGGCTGGGGCCTGCGGCGATGCGCCCGAAATCCATCTCGGTCACTACCAGCGCGCCGCCGGGTTTGAGCGCGCGCAGGATTTGGGCGAGCGCGTTGGTCCGGGTCGGCAGAAAACACAGGACCGCGCGGCAATGGATCAGGTCATAGATTCCCTTACCAAGGTCATTCTCGCGCAGGTCGATGCGCACGAGGGTCAGATTGCCCAGGTTGTTTTCACGCACCGCAGACAGGTCGAGATCGCTGGCGGTGACACTTGCGTGGGGAAGGTTCTCGGCCAGCCGGATCGCCACACTGCCACGCCCGGTGCCAATATCGAGGCAGGTCGCATCTGCGGGCAGATTGAGCCGGTCGATCACCGCGAAGGTATCAGGGTCATGCGCGCGCGCCATGCGATCAAGTCGCTCAGCCTCAGTAGGCAGATCGTGCGGTAATAGGTCTTCGTACACGGGGCTATGGCCTCCGGCATCGGGACGGGTCCCGGAGCTTAGGACCGGGCCCGCCTGCGGGTCAAGAACACCGCACCCGGAGGGCGCACCGCCTTAGCCGCGCGCGCGGATCACCTTCAGCAGGGGCAGCAGCGTGGCCATTTCCGGCCCGCGCTCCATGCCAGTCAGTGCTTTGCGCAGAGGCATGAACAGACCCTTGCCCTTGCGGCCCGTCGCCTCTTTCACTGCTGCGGTCCAATGACCCCAGCTCTCGGGTCCCAGTGGCCCCTCGGGCAGCAGGGTCATGGCCTGCGCGATGAAACCCGTGTCATCGTCGTCGATCAGCGGCTCGGCCCCGTCGCGGCAGAGCGTCCACCAACCCGCCAGATCATCCAGCGTGGTGATGTTCTCGCGTGCCATCAGCCAGAACGGCTCGGCGATATCCAGAGGCACGCCCAGACCGGCGATAGTGTCAGCCACTGCTGACAGCGGCAGCGACTGCAGATAGCGCGCGGTCAGCGGAAAAAGGTCCTGCACGTCGAACTTGGTGGGGGCCGCGCCAAAGCGGGTGATGTCGAACCCTTCGACCAGTTCATCCATGTCGCTGCGCAGTTCCACCGGATCCGAAGACCCCAGCCGCGCCATCAGGCTCAGCAGCGCCATCGGCTGCACACCGGCCTCGCGCAGGTCGCGCAGAGCAAGCGTGCCAAGGCGCTTGGACAGCGCTTCGCCCTGCGGGCCGGTCAACAGCGAGTGATGCGCGAAACGCGGGCAGGTGCCGCCCAGCGCCTCGATGATCTGAATCTGGGTGGCGGTATTGGTCACGTGATCGGACCCGCGCACCACATCCGTGACGCCCATTTCGGTATCATCCACCACCGAGGCAATCGTATAGAGCACCTGGCCATCGCCCCGGATCAGCACTGGGTCGGAAACCGACGCCGCATCAATCGAGATGTCGCCCAGAATACCGTCGGTCCAGTTGATACGCGCCTGTTCCAGCTTGAAGCGCCACACACCAGTGCCGCGCTCGGCGCGGAGCGCCGCTTTCTCGTCGTCGCTCAGGTCCAGCGCCGCGCGGTCATAGACCGGCGGTTTGCCCATGTTGAGCTGCTTCTTGCGTTTGAGGTCCAGTTCCGTGGGCGTTTCGAATGCTTCGTAGAACCGCCCCATCTCGCGCAGTCGGTCGGCGGCCTCGGCATAGCGGTCCAGCCGCTCGGACTGACGCTCGACCCGGTCCCAGTGCAGGCCCAGCCAGTCCATGTCCTGTTTGATCGCGTCGACATATTCTTCCTTCGACCGCTCGGGGTCAGTGTCGTCGATCCGCAGGATGAAGGTGCCCCCCGCCTTGCGGGCTATCAGGTAGTTCATCAGCGCGGTGCGCAGGTTACCCACATGGATAAAGCCGGTGGGCGAAGGGGCGAAACGGGTGGTGGTCATGGGTGTCTCCTGTTGGCGCGTCTGTTGTCACAGCGGCTTCGCTTTGTCCAGCAACGCGGCACGATCGGGGATTCGGTTTAGAAAGATCGTCAAGGGAACAAGCATTAAGCGTTGCTTACCCGCAGCTTTCGTTTATCACGATTGCCCAGAACGACAAGAAGCAGGCATATGCATCACAATCCCCAGGATTTTCGGCAAAACCCCGGACCGGTACATGCACGTGATTGGATCAAGGTCCTATCGAAGTATCGCGAACCGGACGGACAGCGCAGCGCGTTCGAGCTTGCCGTCACATTGGGTCCTTTCATCGTGCTTTGGGCGCTGGCGTGGTACGCGCTGTCGATCAGCCTCTGGCTGACGCTTGCGATCTCGCTATGCAATGCGGGTTTTCTGCTGCGCCTGTTTGCCATCCAGCACGATTGCGGACACAGCGCCTTTTTCGGCAACCGCACCGTCGGAGACTGGTTGGGCCGCGTGATCGGGATTCTGACCCTGACGCCCTACGATGTCTGGCGGCGATCGCATGCCATCCATCACAGTGCCTCGGGCAATCTGGGGCGGCGGGGCATGGGCGATATCCACACGCTGACAGTTGCCGAATATCGCGCCCTGACGCCACTTAAGCGCCTGATGTACCGAGTTTATCGCCATCCCATCACCTTGTTCGGTCTCGGCCCCGGATACCTGTTTTTTTTGCAGAACCGACTGCCCTTGGGGTTCACCAACAAGGCTAAATACTGGATCAGCGCGATGTGCACGAATGCGGGCATCCTGGCCGCGCTGTCACTGATTTACTATTTCGGAGGCGCGCTGCCGATCCTGCTGATTTTCCTGCCCACAACGCTTCTTGCCGCGACAGCGGGTGTCTGGCTGTTTTATGTCCAGCACCAGTTTGAAACCACCCATTGGGCCAACGAGGCAGACTGGGACCTGCATGACGCCGCCCTGCATGGTAGTTCGCATTACGTGCTGCCCTCGGTGCTACAATGGGTGAGCGCCAATATCGGCATTCACCATGTTCACCACCTCTATAGCCGTATCCCGTTCTATCGCCTGCCCGAAGTTCTGCGTGATCACGCGGTGCTGGCGCAAAGCAATCGGATGACGATTCGGGAAAGCCTGTCGAATGCGCGCCTGCATCTGTGGGATGAAAACGCCAAGAAACTGCTGTCCTTCTCGCAGGCGCGCAAAGCGCAGTGACGTCTATTCGCTGCGAGAACCTGTCAGGCGCTCAGGTCGGCTGCACCGGCCAATGGGTGTTCAGATCGCGTAGCCCGGCGCGGACCAGCTCCTCCAGCACGTCGAGATCTATGTCGGCCAGCTTGTTCACATAAAGGCACGATCGCCCGGTCTTGTGCTTGCCAAGCCTCGACAGGATGGGGCCGAAATCGGCATAGCCCGGCATGATATAGATCGAATGTGCTGCCTTGCGCGGTGAGAACCCGGTGGCCAGAAATTCGCCCTCGCGCCCGGTGGCGTAGCGATAATGGTAGCGGCCATACCCCACAATGGACGGGCCCCACATCACCGGTTCATACCCGGTCGCCTTGCGAAACAGCGTATCCAACATCCGGGCATCAGCGGCTTTCGAGGCGGGCGCCACCGCATCCAGGAACCCACCTACATCGGCGCCGGTCGGGACTGTTTTGTTCTGCGTCATGGGTTAAGATTTTATCATTCTCTGCCGCAATCACATAGATGCGATGAAACAAGGCTGGGAAGTCTGCCCGCGCGACCTATCTCGCGAAGAAAGCGACCCACAGGAGGAAGACCATGACACTCAAACTCACCCGCCGTGCAGCACTTGCATCCGCCGCCGCCCTTCCCGCCGCAGCCCTTGCCACCCCGTCGTTTGCCGGGGGCCATGGCGGTAACGCCGCAGGCCCGGTGGCGCGCACCTTCAAGCTGGGCGACATGACGGTCACGACGCTGCTTGACGGCACCACCCCGGTGGATGGCGCAAAAGATATCTTTGGTGGCGGCGCCTCGGACAAAGATTTTCAAAAGGTGTCCGAAGACAACTTCATCTCAGCCGACGGCGCGCAGTTCTTCTTTACCCCGACGCTAGTCGATGCGGGCGAAGAGCTGGTCCTCTTCGATACCGGGCTGGGCAAGGGCGGCATCATCACCGCACTGGCGGCGGCAGGCGTGGCCCCCGACGCCATCGATGTGGTGGTGATAACCCATATGCACCCCGACCATATCGGCGGCATGATGACTGATGGCACACCGACCTTTGCCAATGCCCGCTATGTGACCGGATCAACCGAGTATGATTTCTGGGCCAAGGCCGATGAGGGCAACCGGGTCGGCGATATGGTCAAGGCCAATGTCACGCCGATGGCCGAGAAGATGAGCTTTATCGAGGATGGCGGCAGCATTGCCGCGGGCATCACCGCCAAAGCGGCCTTTGGCCATACGCCCGGTCACATGGTCTATCTGCTGGATAGTGGGGGGCAGCAATTGGTGCTGACCGCCGATTTGGCCAACCACTATGTCTGGTCCTTCGCCCATCCCGAATGGGAGGTGCGGTTCGACATGGACAAGGCCGCCGCCACACAGGCGCGCCGCGATGTTCTGGGCATGCTGGCTGCCGACCGAGTGCCGATGATCGGCTATCACATGCCCTTCCCCGCCGCAGGCTTTGTGGAACAGCGCGGCGACGGATTCCGTTTCGTGCCGGTCAGCTATCAGATGCTGTGAAGCACAGGGCCGGGCCGCTCAGCGCCGGAACCCATATTCGGTCACGAAACACCGGGGCGACATTGCACTGAAGAGATCGCGCAACCTGTCGATCTCTTCGGCTGGTCCATGCAATTCGACCCCGGTGATCTGCACTAGCGCCTGCGTACTCTCAAAAATGTGGCTGCCCAGTTGCATATGCCGCTGCACCGCCTCAGCGCTGTCATAATCCTCACGCGAGACCGCGGTGCCGTCGGAGCAAAAGCCATAGGCGGTAGCCAGATGGCCCGGCTCTTTGTCGTGCAGCGCCACCATGGCGGCGCAGTTTTCGCGGAAGGCGGCAGCGTTTTCGGACGAAATCGAGAAATAGCCGATCACGGTGACGATATGCGGTGCGGACATCTGGAACTCCTCAAATCGGGGGCTGGGAAATGCCGACAGTCTAGCGTGACGCACGCGCTCGGACCACCGCGCGCCCGGCTCACCGCGCCTTAACTGGTCGCGAGTCATCTTTGGCCGGTCGCGACATGGCCCGGCCTGACATACCGGACCACCAGGAAACCGGCCCCTTCTGGCACAAGGGGCGCCTTTAAGCGTTTTCGGGCGCGGGGAACAATGCCCCGTTCAACTTTCCGGATTGGCGGCGCCGCCATTTCCTTTGGCCTATACACCGGGTCAGGCAAAACTACTGTCAAAACGGCAGGGCAAGCGCCCGTGCCGTGCGATGTGCTGTGCAAATGACGGGAAATCCGCCGCTTTCGCGTCGGGTGTGCAATAAACCTTGCAATCCAAACCGTTCGCCCTCATGTAATGCGCGCTACGTTATTCTTTTTCGACCCACTGTCTCCTTCTCAGGGCGTTCAGTCTATCGATCCAGACCGACTACGCCAGGTTGCCGCACTGACGCGGGCAACAGACCAAAACAGGAGACCACGGATATGGCTAATGGCACCGTGAAATGGTTCAACACCACCAAAGGCTTCGGCTTTATCGCACCGGAAACCGGTGGCAAGGACGTTTTCGTCCACATCAGCGCTGTCGAGCGCGCAGGCCTGACCGGCCTGGCCGACAACCAGAAAGTGACCTATGACGTCGAAGCTGGCCGTGACGGCCGCGAAAGCGCGACGAACATCCAACTCGCCTGAATCGGCTGAGTAAGACCTCAGGATGGGTGGCAACACCCATCCTACACATCCGCGACAACCTCTCCCTTCATTTCTCCGGTCATGCGTGAAAAGTCTTCGGACTGTACTTTGTTGCGTACAGCGGCAATGGCAGTTTCGGCAGCATCGCGGGTGGCGGCGTCGGGCCATTCGGTTATGGCGGCGCTGGTGCGCTCGCTGGTGCGCACCACGGTCACGCGGGAAGCGCCCAGATTGCGCAGCGCGGGCAGGCGCGTTTCGGTTATCTTCTTCATCGTCTGGTCATAATCGACACCGTCGGCATTCTCCCAGGTTGTGATGGTCACATAGGTCATCTTGTCCTCCCCTTGGTTGTTGTGACGCCCCTATCTTAGCAGATTCCCGCGATTTTGTCCGCCACGCACCCCGGCGTATTTGCTAGGCACCGACCCGCCCCGCGGGATGCGATCGACCGCAACACTTGCCCGATAGCCCGCCGGATGGCATATCTGGGGCGCTACGTTATTCTATCGATCACTGTCTCCGACCACCGGCGTTCAGTCTCTCGATCCAGACAACGACGCCGGGCTGCCGCACCCCGCGGGCAGCAATAATCTGAAGGAGACCACGGATATGCCCAAAGGCACCGTGAAATGGTTCAACACCACCAAAGGCTTCGGCTTCATCGCGCCCGACGATGGCGGCAATGACGTGTTCGTGCATATCTCGGCCGTCGAACGCGCCGGCCTGACCGGCCTGGCCGACAACCAGAAAGTGAATTACGAGCTGCGCGCCGGTCGCGATGGCCGCGAAAGCGCCGACGACATCACGCTGGCCTGAGATCGCGAAGACCGGGCAGATCCTCCTGCCCGGTCATCCCCTGTCTTTGGCATTGCCGGGGGGCTGTGAATATTTTCACAGACCGCAGCGGCGCTGAGGGTTTAGCTCAAACAGGACGCCCTGAAACCGGAGACCCGCCGAATGGCCCTCAAACCGCAAGATGTCGAAAAGATCGCCGAGCCGCTCAAGGGCAAGAAAGCCCGGCTGAAGAAATGTGATGCCCTGCCAAAGGACACCAAGGAACTGAAACTGCCCGCAGGCGTCAAGAAAGGCGTCGAAGAGGTGTTCAAAAAGGCAAAGCTGAACAAGGTTCGCCTGCATGTGGGCGGAAATTGCAAAGAGGTCTGCAAGAAGGTCAAGGCCAAGGCTTTTACCGACGGGTTCAAGATCTTTCTGGCCAAGCCGGGCGACGCCAAGAACGAAAAGCTGCTGGCCCATGAGCTGATCCATGTGATCCAGCAGGGCAACGGCAAATGGCCGAAACCGAAACCGGGCAAGGTTCTGATCTCGAAGTAAGGGTCAGCCTTCGACGGGGCGGGGGCGGCCATCGCTGTCGATCGCCACGAAGGTGAACACCGCCTCGGTCACTTTCTGCCGGGACCCTACCCGATCCCTCAGCACCCAGGCTTCGAGCCCGATCGCCATCGAGGTCCGCCCGATCCGTTGCAGATGGCTGTAGACGCAAAGAACGTCGCCCACTTGCACTGGCCGGATAAATTTCATCGCGTCGATTGCCACCGTTGCGACCCGGCCCTTTGCACGTGTGCCGGCGGTGATTCCCGCCGCCATGTCCATCTGACTGAGCACCCAGCCGCCGAATATGTCGCCATTACCGTTCACATCCTTGGGCATCGCCAAGGTGCGCAGGGTCAGCTCGCCCGTTGGTGTGTCGTCATCCATTTTCTACTCCGGGCTGTTGCGGGCTGGCTTGGGCTTCACCCCGATAGCAGTTTCTGCCCGCGGGGTCGACCGGTGCCAGGAAGTCGCCTCAGCGTTCGTAGAGAATGGGAAACCAGTCTTCGCGCAGGTGCTCGCCCGGCTGCATCCCGTGCCCCGGAAAAGGCGGCGAGGTGCGGCCCGGACGTTCGACATAGCGCGCATCGTCACCCACCAGCCGCAGCGAAAACGCCCGCCGCCTGCTGGCGCTGGTATTGCCGCGCGCGCCATGCAGGGTGCGGAAGTTGAAGGCGACGGCATCACCCGGAGCCATCTCGAATTCGGCAACCTCCATACCCTCGGCATCGGGGTCGGGCACCGGCATGTACTGGCCTTCGTCGGGGAAAAACCCCTCCTGCGCCACCCAGCGGGTCGGCAGCACCTCTTTTTCCCAGCGATGCGAGCCTATCACGCAGCGCAGCGTCGCCTCGCGGACCGGGTCGAGTGGCGCCCAGAAGCTAACCGTCTGCTGCCCCTGAACAAAATAATACGGCCCGTCCTGATGCCAAGGCGTTGCCATCGAGGTGCCGGGTTCCTTGACCAACACATGGTCGTGAAACATCTGAACCCGATCCGAGCCCATCAGATCTGCGGCCACGGCGGCCGCGGGCGCGGCCTCGATCACCTGCCGGAACGGCTCGATACGGGTCCAGTTGCAGTAATCGTCAAAGAACCGCCCGGTCTCGCCCGCCTTCTTGTTTTCCGAGGCATAGGGGCCGGGCGCGTCCATATTGGCCGCAACACCCGCGCGCAATTGATCGACATAGCCGTCGAACAGCCCACGGATCACCACCACGCCATCGCGCTGGTAGGAGTCGATCATCTCTTGAGTAACCAGAGGGCGGGTCATGGCAGTCTCCTTCTTTGTCGCGCGCGTCAATTCTGTGCATGTCCAGGCACCCTGTTCAAATCATATCTTTCAAAGCTAGTATTAACTTCATGTTATATATCTCGCTCCGCCAGTATGAATATATCAGCGCCATCGGTTGGCATGGCAGCTTGTCGGCGGCGGCGCATCAATTGAATGTCTCGCAACCGGCCCTGTCCAATGCGCTGACGCGGGTTGAGGCGCATCTGGGATATCCCCTGTTCACCCGCAAGCGGGGATCGGCCATGGCGCTCACGCCGCAGGGGCGCAGGTTCATCGAAGACGCCGATCAGTTACTGAGCAACGCCGCCCGGCTGGAAGGGTCGAATACACCCGGCCCCGGTGCGACCCGGATGCGGTTGGGGTGTTTCGTCGATCTGGCCCCGTTCCTGCTGGCACCGGCCCTGCACCGGCTGCGCGACGACATACCGGATGTCTCGGTGTCCTATGGTGTCGATGGGTTCGAGGCGATGATTGCCGGTATGACCGATGGGCAGATCGATCTGGCGATCACCTATGACCTGGGAATGGATTCGGGCTTTACCCGGCACAAGCTGTTCGACAGCAGCCCGCGCGCCATCCTGTCACCGCAGCACCCGCTGGCGAGGGCCCGACATGTTACGCTGGCCGATCTGCAGGACCATCCTCTGATCCTGTCGCGCGAAGGGCTGTCCGCGCAGCACATTCTAGGGTTGTTCCGGCGAAACGGTCTGACGCCAAGCGTCGCGCACCGGGCTGCCTCGCTGGAGCTGCAGCGCAGCTTTGCAGCGCATGGCGAAGGGATCTGCATCAGCTATGCAAGCCCATCCCATGACGTCAGCTATGATCACATGCCGCTGGTCAGCCTGCCAATCCCCGATCCCGAAGCAACCGAGGCAGTGGTTCTGGCGCGCCACGGCACCGGCCCGGCCGATCCGTCCGTCGCTGTCGCCGAACGCGCCTTGATTGCCTGCCTTGGAAACGCGTAGTTACTGCTTTTTGCGCAGCCTGATCACCACATCGACCGAGGCGATCTCAGCCCCTAAGGGCGCATCGGGCAGCCGCTGGATCACCAGTTCTTCGGAAGGCGCGTCCGACAGGCGGCTTTCGTCTTCCCAGTAGAAATGCGGATGGTCATGGGTGTTGGTATCGAAATAGCTTTTCGACCCGTCCACTGTGATCTCCTGCAGCACACCGGCCTCGCAGAAGGCGCGCAGCGTGTTGTAGACCGTGGCCAGCGACACCGCAGAGCCCGAAACCTTTGAGGATTCGAACAGGCTTTCGGCGGTGACATGGCGGTGATTTCCGTCGCCCACCAGCAATTCGGCGAGCGCCACGCGCTGCCGTGTGGGCCGCAACCCGGCCCCGACCAGCCAGTCGGTGGCTATCTTTTGGCTATCTGGCGTCATGATCGCTTACCTGAACGTCGTCGTTATAGTATATAGGGCGGAGCGGGGCAAAAGTTCAAATGAAATTCATTCGCAAGACCTTGCGGGCCCGAATTGTGCCGTTGCGCTCCTCTTGCAGGAGGGCGCGCGCCGGTGTTAGACGGGTCCAGATAAAACGCATGTGACCATTTGCAGGAGACGCCGCGGCATGGCCCAATACCCGAGCAGCTTTGACAAAGACGAACTGCTGAAATGCGCCCGCGGCGAATTGTTCGGCCCCGGCAATGCGCAATTGCCCGAGCCGCCGATGCTGATGATGGACCGGATCACCGAAGTGTCCGCCGATGGCGGCGAGTTCGGCAAGGGCCATGTTGTGGCCGAATTCGACATCAAACCCGACCTGTGGTTCTTCACCTGCCATTTCCCCGGCAACCCGATCATGCCGGGTTGCCTGGGCCTTGACGGCTTGTGGCAGCTGACCGGCTTCAATCTGGGCTGGCGCGGCATGATCGGCAAGGGCATGGCGATGGGCGTGGGCGAGGTCAAGCTTAAGGGCATGGTCAAACCCGACCGCAAGATGCTGACCTATTATGTCGACTTCACGCGGGTCATCGACCGCAAGCTCAAGCTGGGTGTGGCCAATGGCCGCGTGCTGGCGGATGGAGAAGAGATTTATCTCGTGAAAGACATGAAAGTGGGCTTGGCCACCGAAAGCTAACCCACGCCAGTTTTCAAGGAGAACGCTCATGCGTCGCGTCGTCGTCACCGGTCTGGGGATCGTCTCATCGATCGGCAATAATGTTGACGAGGTCCTGGCCTCGCTCAAGGAAGGGCGATCAGGCATTACCGCCAGCGCTGAAATGACCGAACACGGGTTCCGCAGTCAGATCGCGGGCGCGCTGGATATCGACGTCAAGGAACATGTCGATAAACGGGCGCTGCGCTTTATGGGTCCCGGTGCGGCTTATGCCCATATCGCCATGGGTCAGGCCATCGCCGATGCCGGGCTCGACGAAAGCGATGTCGTGAACCCGCGCACCGGTCTGGTCGCCGGGTCGGGCGGGCCATCGACCAGCGCCATGCTGACCGCGCATCAGACCGTGCTAAAAACCGGTGCCACCAAGCGGATCGGACCCTTTGCGGTGCCGAAATGCATGTGCTCGACCATCAGCGCCAACCTGAGCACCGCCTACAAGATCAAGGGCATCAACTATTCGATCACCTCGGCCTGCTCGACCTCGCTACATTGCATCGGCAACGCCGCCGAGCAAATCATGCTGGGCAAACAGGATGTGATGTTCGCAGGGGGTGGCGAGGAGTTGGACTGGACGCTGTCCTGCCTTTTCGACGCCATGGGCGCTATGTCGTCAAAATACAATGACACGCCCGACAAGGCCTCGCGCGCATTCGACGCCAATCGCGACGGGTTCGTGATCTCGGGCGGCGGCGGCATCGTCGTGCTGGAAGAGCTGGAGCACGCCAAGGCGCGCGGTGCCAAGATCTATGCCGAGGTCACCGGTTATGCTGCCACCTCGGATGGTCATGACATGGTGGCCCCTTCGGGCGAAGGCGGCGAACGGGCGATGGCACTGGCGCTGGCGACGCTGCCCGAGGGTCGCGAGGTGGGTTATATCAACGCTCATGGCACCTCGACCCCCGTCGGCGACGTGGGCGAGGTCGAAGCGGTGCGCCGCGTCTTTGCCGACCGCAAGCAGCCTCCGATCAGCTCAACCAAGTCGCTCACCGGCCACGCGCAGGGCGCCGCTGGCGCGCTTGAGGCGATCTTCTCGCTGCTGATGCTGGAGCATGATTTCATCGCCGGTTCGATCAATGTCGAGACGCTGGATCCGGAATTGAAGCCTGAGGAAATCGCCACCCAGACCGTGCTGGATGCCGGGCTGGACAGCGTGATGACAAACAGCTTTGGCTTTGGCGGAACCAACGGGTCGATGATCCTGTCGAAATACAACGGGTAACAGAACATGTCGCAAGTACTGCAGGGAAAACGGGGCCTCGTCATGGGCGTGGCCAATGACCGGTCCATCGCTTGGGGCATCTCGAAGGCGATGCACGAGGCGGGCGCCGAGCTGGCCTTTACCTATCAGGGCGAAGCCTTTGGTAAGCGGCTGGAGCCTCTGGCGCAGAGCGTCGGGTCGGATTTCATGGTCGATGTGGATGTGACCGACGATGCCTCGCTGGATGCCGCGTTTGAGCAACTGTCGGCACGCTGGCCAACGATCGACTTTCTGATCCATGCCATCGCCTATTCGGACAAGTCCGAACTGACTGGCCGGTTCCTGGACACCACGCGGGCGAACTTCAAGAACTCGATGGACATCTCGGCCTATTCGCTGATCGAAGTGTCGCGCCGGGCCTATCCGATGATGAAGGACAATGGCGGCACCATCCTGACGCTGACTTATCAGGGCTCGAACCGGGTTGTGCCCAATTACAACGTGATGGGTGTGGCCAAGGCGGCACTGGAATCGGCGACGCGCTATCTGGCCAATGACCTCGGCCCTGACGGAATCCGCGTCAACGCCATCTCGCCTGGCCCGATGAAAACACTGGCCGGTGCGGCCATCGGCGGCGCGCGCAAGACTCTAAAGTTCTGCGACCAGAACGCACCGATGCGCAGTAATGCAACGCTTGAAGCAGTGGGCGGCACGGCCGTCTACCTGACCTCGAATGCCGGGGCCTGCACCTCGGGCGAGATCATCCGCGTCGATGGCGGGTTCCATGTTCTGGGCATGCCGCAGCCGGAAGCGATGTAGCGATCGTTTCCACTGAATCAACAAAGAGACAAAAACCACGGCATCGTCATTGCGATGCCGTTTTTTTGTCGCAAGTGTGAATCACCCTGATGTCATGACCGCACTCGATTTCACAAAACCCGCGCCCTCACACGCGCCCTCGCTGCTCAGCCGACTGCTGCGCAACATCCGCCTTGCCATTGTTGGCGCCGGCGGGGCGGTGGCCCTGATCCTCGTCATCTCTGCGGTGCAGTCCGATACCTCGCAAATCGGGCAGTATCCGGCCTCGATCCAACCGAAGGAGGGTGGCGAGCACGCCTCGCGGCTGGCCGTGGTGATCGACATGACAGGTGGTTTCCTTGGTTATGGCGGCGGCCCCGACTGAGGGCAAGCCGCGATTTCCCCACCACTCAAGACGCATCTTTCACCCGTTGAAATCCTATGCCAGTGTGCCCCCGGACGGGAGGCAGCATCATGGCGATCACAACCTGCGTATTCGACGCCTACGGAACTCTGTTCGACGTAAGCGCCGCCGCAAGGCAGGCAGCGGCCGAGCCTGCATTCCCCGCGCTGGTGGAAACATGGGCCGAACTGGCCAATCACTGGCGGCTGAAACAGCTGCAATATACCTGGCTGCGCGCCATCACCGGCGCCCACACCGATTTCTGGACCGTCACGCAGGAGGGCCTCGACTGGGCGCTTGAGGCGTGCACGCTGGACGGAAACCCCGCTCTGCGCCAGCGCCTGCTGGATCTCTATTGGGAATTGCAGGCCTATCCGGAAGTGCCGCAGATGCTGGCCGCGTTGAAATCCGCCGGGCTGAATACCGCGATCCTGTCGAACGGCTCGCCGCAGATGCTGGACGGGGCGGTGCAATCGGCCGGGATCGGCGATGTGCTGGATGATGTGCTGTCGGTGGAAAGCGTCGGTGTCTTCAAGCCCGATGCCAAGGTCTATGACCTCGTGCAGAGCCGGTTCGACACCCCCCGTGACGCCGTGCTGTTCGTCAGTTCCAACGGCTGGGACGCTGCCGGTGCCAGCGGGTACGGATTTGTCACCGCATGGGTCAACCGCGCAGGCGAGCCGGTCGACCGCCTGCCCTGGCGTCCGACGCATATCCTGTCCGACCTGACCTCCATCCCCGAACTGGCGAGGGCCTGATGCCATCTTTCACCACCACCGACGGGTTGCGGCTGCATTTTAGTGATGAGGGCGCGGGTGTGCCCCTGCTTTGCCTGCCCGGCCTGACCCGCAATGGCGATGATTTCAACTTCGTGAAACCGCATCTGGTGCACCTGCGCCTGCTGACACTGGATTTTCGCGGTCGTGGCGGCTCGGATTACGATCCCGACCATATGCATTACAATATCGCGCGCGAGGCGCTGGATGTGATCGAGCTGCTTGACCATCTGGCACTGGACAAGGTGTCGCTGTTGGGCACGTCGCGCGGCGGACTGGTGTCGATGGTGCTGGCCGCGACCCATCCCGACCGACTGGCCGCCGTCATCCTGAACGATATCGGCCCCGAGGTCGCCCCTGCCGGTCTGGAACGGATCATGGGTTATGTTGGGATACTACCCAATTCCAAGACACTGGATCAGGCGGCGGTGGGCCTCAAGAAATTCATGGACCCCGAATTTCCCGGCGTCCCGCTGGGGCGCTGGCGCGAGCAGGCCAACTTTCAGTACGACGAGAGCCAGGATGGGCTGACGCTGCGCTATGATGCCAAGCTGCGCGACGCATTGCTGGAACAGGCGCAGGCCGGGCCGCCACCAGACCTCTGGCCGCTGTTCGAGGCGCTGAAACCCATCCCGACCGGCGTGATACGCGGCGCGAATTCCGACCTCTTCACCAGCGAAACACTGCAAAAGATGCAGGAGAGCCATCCGGGGCTTGTCTCGGCCGAGGTGCCCAATCGCGGCCATGTGCCGTTTCTGGACGAACCCGAAGCGCTTCATGTCATTCATCAGGTGGTGGACCAGATATGACCGATCTCAGCCTCATCGAAGCTGCTGCAAAGCGCCTCAAGGGCCATGCCCGCGAGACGCCTCTGCTGTCCTCGCCGTTTCTGGATGAGCTTGCCGGGCGGCGGGTTCTGATCAAGCCTGAATGCCTGCAGCATACGGGCAGCTTCAAGTTTCGTGGCGCGTGGTCGGCGATCTCGGCGCTGGCGCCCGAGACGCGCGCGCGCGGCGTGATTGCCTTTTCCTCGGGCAACCATGCGCAGGGCGTGGCCCATGCCGCGGCTCTGCACGGCGTGCCCGCAACCATCATAATGCCCGCCGACGCGCCGCGCATGAAGATCGATAACACACGCGCCCTGGGCGGTGATATAGTGCTCTATGACCGCGAGCGCGAAAGCCGCGAAGAGATCGGTGCGGAGCTGGCCGAGACACGCGGCCTGACCCTGATCAAACCCTATGACGAACCGCAGGTGATCGCCGGGCAAGGCACAACCGGGCTGGAGATTGCGCGGCAGGCACGAGACGCAGGCGTGACCGAGGCGGACGTGCTGGTCTGTTGCGGCGGCGGCGGGTTGACCTCGGGCATTGCACTGGCGCTTGAGGGTCATGCCCCCGGTCTGCGCGCCCGCACCTGTGAACCTGAAGATTTTGACGACATGCGCCGTTCGCTCGCCTCGGGCAAACGCGAACGCAACCCGCGCGAGGGCGGCAATATCTGCGACGCGATCCTGACGCCGCAGCCCGGCCAGATCACCTTTCCGATCATCAAACGCCTCTGCGGTCCGGGGCTGGCCGTGTCCGAGGATGAGGCGATGCACGTGATGGCGCTGGCCTTTGCGCGGTTGAAACTGGTGCTGGAGCCGGGTGGCGCGGTGGCGTTGGCAGCCGCGCTCTTGCGCCGGGGTGAGATTGCGGGCGAGGCGGTGATCGTCGTCGCCTCGGGCGGCAATGTGGATGCCACGCTATTTCGCCACGCCCTTGAACGCTATGCGGAGTAGATCATGACCCGGTTCACCATTGCCTCGTTCAACGTCAAGAACCTGATCGGCGCGGATCAGGAATACTACCGGTTCCAGCGCTATACCGAAGAAGAATACGCCTGGAAGAAAGACTGGTTGGCCGACCAGCTGCTGACCATGGATGCCGATATCGTCGGCTTTCAGGAAATCTTCGATGACGAGACCCTGCGGGATGTGATTGACGAGGCCGACAAGCGGGGCGCAGCGGCCAATGAGGCGACCATCCCCGATGCCTCGAAGCGCTATCACCGCAAGGCGATCTTCCGGAAACTGGCCTTTGGCGGCTATGGGCAGGCGGTGCTTGCCTTTGCGCCCAATGTCAATGATGGCGCGCCCGGCGAACGGCGTCCCGGTCTTGCGCTGCTGTCGCGCCACGGCTTTGCCGAAGAGCCCGAGGTGATCCAGCTGCTGGAGGAACCGCTGGATATCCCGATGTCCGCACTGGGCGGCGGTGATGCGGGCCATTTCCGGCTGGAGAAGCTGTCGCGCCCGATCCTCAAGGTGCGTATCCCGGTGGGCGGCACGGTGATCACGGTGTTCAACTGCCATCTGAAATCCAAACTGGGCGAGTTCCCCCGCCCCGAGGGCGCAGAATTCGCGCCCGAGGCGGTGCTGACCTCCTATGATCCGGTGGGCCGCGCCATGGGGGCCTTGCGGGCGGCGCTGCGGCGCATGGCCGAGGCCTGGGTGCTGCGGCGCGAGATCGTGGCGGAACTGGACAAGGGCCATCCCGTGATGGTGCTGGGAGATTTCAACGATGGCGAACATGCGGTCAGTTCCGAAATCATCGCCGGAGAGGTGCCGTTCAAGAACTATTCCTGGATGCTGCGCCATGACGCCAAGCAACCCAATGACCGTTATTCGAAGAAAGAGAACGAAGAGATCACCGAAGCGGTCGACCGGGTGCGCCTGCGCTCGGCGGAAAAGATGTTCATCCGCAAATCCCTGCGTGACATGGTCTATACCTCGGCCTTTGGGGGCGTTTATGAAAGCATCGACCAGATCTACATGTCGCGCCATTTTGACAATGCTTATGGCAAGGCGATCGGCGAGATGGAGTATTTCAGCGTCTTCAACGACCACCTGACCGATGGCAGTCATCCCGAGGCGCCTTATAACAAGCTCGCCTCGGATCACGGGCAGATCATGGCCCATGTCCGGCTGGACAGCGAGCGCGAGGGGTAAGCCGGATGCGGATGGCCGATCTGGGCGATGTGCAGCTGCACTACCGCGTCGATGGCGACCCGGAAGGCGCGCCGGTAGTCTTTGCAAATTCGCTGGGCACTGATCTGCGGCTCTGGGACCCGTTGATGCCGCATCTTCCCGACGGGCTGAAGATCATCCGCTATGACAAGCGCGGTCATGGCCTGTCTTCGGTGCCCGACGGGCCTTATGCGATGGGGGCTCTGGTGCGCGACGCCGAGCGCTTGCTGGACCATCTGGGTGTGCATGAATGCGTGTTCGTGGGCCTGTCCATCGGGGGCATGATCGCGCAGGGGCTGGCAGTGAAGCGGCTGGATCTGGTGCGCGGGCTGGTATTGTCGAACACGGCGGCCAAGATTGGCACGCCTGCCATGTGGGACGACCGGATCAAAGCGGCGCGCAGTGGTGGGATCGAGGCGTTGGCCGATGCCACGATGGAGCGCTGGTTCTCGCGCGCCTTTCGCGCCACGCCCGATCTGGCCCTCTGGCGCAACATGCTGACCCGGCAACCGCTGGAGGGGTTTCTGGGCTGCTCCGCCGCCATCTCGGGCACCGATTTCTATACACCAACCAGCGGGTTGCGCCTGCCCACGCTGGGCATTGCCGGGTCCGAGGATGGCTCGACCCCGCCCGATCTGGTGCGTGAAACCGTCGAGTTGGTGCCGGGGTCTGAGTTCAAGCTGATCCGCCGCGCAGGCCACCTGCCTTGCGTCGAACAACCCGAAGACTATGCAGCCCTGCTGACAAGCTTCCTGACACAAATCGGGCATCTGGCCCGCTGATGCGCCTGCCGCTTGTGTTCATCCTGACCACGGTGGTCATCGACGCGATGGGCATTGGGCTGATCTTTCCGATCATGCCGACACTGATACTCGAGGTAGAGGGCGGCACGCTGGCCGATGCCGCGCTGTGGGGCGGTGTCCTCAGCAGTGCGTTTGCGGTAATGCAGTTCCTGTTCGGCCCGGTTCTGGGCAACCTTTCGGATGCCTATGGCCGCCGACCGGTTCTGCTGGTGTCGCTGTTCGTGATGGCGCTGGACTATCTGGTCATGGCGGTGGCCGGGTCGATCTGGCTGCTGCTGATCGGTCGCATCGTGGGCGGCGTCACGGCGGCCACCCATGCCACGGCGGCGGCTTTCATCGCCGATCAGTCGAAACCCGAAGAAAAAGCCACCAATTTCGGCCTGCTCAGCGCCGCATTCGGTGTCGGATTCGTGCTGGGCCCGATGATCGGCGGGCTCTTGGCCGAGATGGGCACCCGCGCCCCGTTCTACGCCGCCGCGCTACTGGCCGGGCTGAACTTTGCGTTGGGCTGGTTCGTGATGCCCGAAACCGTGACCGACGCCACCCGCCGCGCCTTTACGTGGGGCCGGGCCAATCCGCTGGGCGCGTTCCGGGCGATGATGCGGATACCGGGCGTGACCGCGCTGCTGTGGGTCTATCTGCTCTACTCGATCGCGATCTATGTCTACCCGGCGATCTGGGCCTATTTCACGCTTGCCCGCTTTGACTGGTCACCGCAGATGATCGGCCTGTCGCTGGGCGTCTATGGCACGGCGCTGGTGCTGGTTCAGGGCGGTCTGCTGCGCTACATCACGCGCTGGTTCGGTGAGCGGCGCACGGTGGTCCTTGGCCACCTGTTCGAGTTTGCGGGCTTTGGCGTGCTGGCGTTTGTCACCAGTGGTCTGGTCGCTCTGCTGTTCACACCGATCACGGCCATTGGCGCGGTGGTCACACCAACATTACAGGCGATGATGTCCAAGCGCGTGCCCGACAACCAGCAAGGAGAGTTGCAGGGGGTGATGGCGGCGGTCCAGGCCCTGTCGACGATATTATCGCCGCTGATGATGACCAGCGTTTTCGCCGCCTTCACCCGCGAAGGCGCGCCGATCTTCCTGCCGGGCGCGCCCTTCCTGCTGGCGCTAGGGCTGATGGCCATCGGGCTGGTGGTTTTTGTGCGCGTTCCCAAACGAGATGTTTGGTAGCGACCTTGTTTTGGCGGATTCTGCCTTGCGAAGGGCAAAACACCGGTCCACCGTTGGCCTGAATCAGGGGAGAGTTTCATGGCAACAATCAAGGCCGCGGTCTGCCGCGCATTCGGGGAACCGCTGATCATCGAAGAGGTGACCCTGGCCTCGCCCGGTCTGGGCGAGGTCGAGGTGACGCTGGACGCGGTCGCCATCTGTCATTCCGACATCACCTTTGCCGAGGGGGCATGGGGTGGCAATCTGCCCGCCATCTATGGCCACGAGGCCGCCGGTATCGTCACCGCGATGGGCGACGCCTGCGGCGATCTCCAACTGGGCGACCCGGTGGTGGTCACTTTGATCCGGGCCTGCGGTGACTGCCCAAGCTGCGCGGGCGGCACGCCCACGCTTTGCGAAACGCCCTATGACACGATGGGTGGGCCTCTGAGTGATGCAAGCGGCGCGCCGGTGGATCAGGCGATGGCCTGCGGGGCTTTTGCGGAAAAGGTTGTGGTCAGCCACCGCCAGATCGTGAAAATCCCGCAAGACATGGCGCGCGACGCCGCCTGTCTTCTGTCCTGCGGCGTCATCACCGGCGTCGGTGCGGCGGTCAACGCCGCCAAGCTGCGGGCCGGTCAGGACGTGGTGGTGATCGGGGCGGGCGGCGTTGGTCTCAACGCCATTCAGGGCGCACGCATCGCCGGTGCGCGCCGGATCGTGGCGGTCGACATGACAGAGGAAAAGCTGGAGATCGCCAAGGAGTTCGGGGCCACGCATGGTGTTCTGGGCACGCGGGACGCGCCGTGGAAAGCGGCCTACAAGGCGCTGGGCGGGCGCGGTGCTGATGCGGTTCTGGTCACCGTTGGCGCGATCCCGGTCTATGAACAAGCGCCCCGCTATCTGGGGCGTGGCGGGCGCGTCGTGATGATCGGTATGCCGCATTCGGGTGCGCAGGCCAGTTACGAGCCGGTGATCCTCGCCGCAATCGGGCAAGGCATGATCGGGTCGAAGATGGGCGATGTAGTGATCCAGCGGGATATTCCATGGATGATCGACCTCTATCAGCAAGGGCGACTGAAACTGGACGAGCTGGTCTCGGGGCGCTGGCGGCTGGATCAGATCAACGAGGCGATTGCCGATACCAAGACCGGCAGCGCCAAGCGAAACGTGATCCTGTTTGATCGGGACGGGGCAGCGGGCTGATCCCCGCGCGACGGAGGTAGAATGATGAAACTGCAGGATCTCGACGTCATCATCACAGCGCCGCCTGCCCCCGGTTGGGGCGGGCGATACTGGATATTGGTCAAACTGACCACCGATACCGGGATCACCGGCTGGGGTGAATGCTACGCCTCCTCCATCGGACCCGATGCAATGACCCATGTGATCCGCGATGTGTTCGAGCGGCATATGTTGGGTCAAAACCCCGAAAACATCGAGTTAATGTTCCGCCGCGCCTATTCAAGCGGATTTACCCAGCGGCCCGATCTGACCGGGATCGGCGCGTTCTCGGGGTTGGAAATCGCGTGCTGGGACATCCTCGGCAAAGACCGCGACCGCCCGGTTTATGCCCTGCTGGGGGGGCGGATGAATGACCGGCTGCGCGCCTATACCTATCTCTACCCCCTACCTCAACACCCGCTGGACAGGTTCTGGACATCGCCGCAGATGGCGGCGGAAAGCGCCGGCGAGATGGTGCGGCAAGGCTATACGGCGGTGAAATTCGACCCCGCCGGGCCGTATACGATCCGAGGCGGCCATATGCCTGCGAAGCTTGACATCACGCTGTCGGTGGCGTTCTGCGAGGCGATCCGCGATGCCGTGGGCGACCGGGCGGATCTGCTTTTTGGCACCCATGGCCAATTCTCGACCGCAGGTGCGATCCGGCTCGCCAAGGCCATCGAGCCCTATGACCCGCTCTGGTTCGAAGAGCCGATCCCCCCAGACAACATCGACGAAATGGCCAAGGTGGCGCGCGCCACTTCGATCCCCGTCGCTACCGGCGAGCGGCTCTGCACCAAGGCCGAGTTCGCTCCGGTGCTGCGCGCGGGCGCGGCCACGATCCTGCAACCGGCTCTGGGCCGCGCGGGCGGCATCTGGGAGATGAAGAAGGTCGCCGCACTGGCCGAGGCTTATAACGCCCAGATGGCCCCGCATCTTTACGCCGGACCGGTGGAATGGGCTGCCAATATCCAACTTGCCACCTCAATCCCCAACCTGCTGATGATCGAGAGTATCGACACACCGTTCCATTCCGATCTGATCAAGGGATCGCTTAAGGTCGAAAACGGCTTCGTGACCCCGCCAGACACGCCCGGCCTCGGCATCGAGATCGACGAGGCACTGGCCCGCGCGCACCCCTATGAAGGCGACGGCCTGCACCTGCAGATGCAGGAGGCGCCCTGCGACTATACGGGTGCAAACGCGTTCATGGGCGGGGCGCCACCCAAGAAAGGCTGACGGGGCAATTATTCTCACACTCCTCTCACAACGGTGAGAGGAGTGCTGTGCTTCATTGGGAGTCCCTGAATTCCTGATGAGGACAAGAAAACCAATGCAACGAACTGCTGTGAACCCATGGGCATGGTCCCTGAAACTCGGCTACAACCAAGCCGAATTGCTTGCGGAAGGCACCCGACAACTGGTCTGCGCGGGCCAAACCGCCGTTGATTCCGATGGCCAGCCGCAACACCCCGGCGATATGCGCGGCCAGATCGCGCTGAGCCTCGACAATCTTGAGGCGGTGCTGGAGGCGGCAGGCATGGGGCTTGCCAATGTCACGAGGCTGGGAATCTATGCCACCGATGTGGACGAGGCGATGAAGCATTTCGACCTGCTGAGCGCGCGGTTTGGTCTTACCGGTGCTGCGCCGCCGATGACGCTGCTGGGGGTGAGCCGGCTTGCGCTTGCGCCACTGTTGTTCGAGATCGAAGCAACCGCTGCGGAATAGACGCACCGGCGCGATCGTCATGCTATAAGCTGGGTCTGAGAAACGGAGAGTTCCAAAGCAGATGCGCCGTGCAGAGAGGTTGTTCAGGCTGGTCAACGAAATGCGGAGCCGTCAGGTCAGCCGGGCCACCGACCTGGCCGCACAGTTCGAGGTCAGCGTCAGCACCATTTATCGCGACATCGCGCATTTGCAGGCATCGGGCCTGCCGATCGAGGGCGAGGCCGGGATCGGCTATCTGCTACGGCCCGGCTTTGATCTGCCCAACGTGACCTTTACCCATGACCAGATCGACGCGCTGGCCGTGGGGCTGTCCTTTGTGGAACGCACCGGTGATCCGGTGCTGGCGGTGGCGGCACGGGAGGTGCGCGCCAAGCTGCAGGCGGGCCTGCCCGAACCCGAAGAGCGCCGACTGGCCGACGCGCCCTATTTCAATCTACAAAGCAAGACCGGCACGACACCGGATGTCGGCGCGCTGCGCGCGGCGATCCGCCGCCGGCAGGTCCTGCAGATCAGCTATGAGAATGGCACCGGAACCCGATCGGATCGCCGCGTGCACCCGCTGGTGATCTGGAACCTGGCCGATGGCTGGATGTTTTCTGGCTGGTGTGAGCTGCGTCAGGATTTCCGCACGTTCCGCTTCGACCGCATCGCGGCGCTTACCGTGACCGGGGAGAATTTCGAGGACGATGAGGCAACGGGTCTACGCGCCTTCATGGAGTTGGAAGAGTGCGAAAGCCATGATCGCTGATCGCGCCGTCTAGTTCGACACATACCCCGCCACCACCTGCAGGAGCTTATAAGCCACGGCGGCGTCATGTTCGACCACGGCAAGGAACTCCTCTTCGCCGATGCGCAGGCAGGTGATATCGGTCTCGGCCACCATGCTCAGCGCGCGCGGCTCCTTGCGGATCAGGCCCAGTTCACCCACCAGAGCGCCGGGGCCGACGGTGAGGATCAGCTCATCCGCCTCGTCACCGGGTTTCGGCAGATAAAGCCCGGCATCGCCTTCAATCATCACATAGGCACCGTCGGTCGGTTCATCATCCCTGAGGAACACCACATCCCCCGCCCCGGCATTGTACCAGCGCGCGCCAAAGGCCAGCAGGCGCAGCTGACTGCGGTCCAACCCGGAAAACAAGGGCGTCTGTTCCAGCGCCCGCAATTTGCGGGTCAGGTCGGCCGAGGACACGCCGTCTTCGGCAACCATGTCGGCGGTCTCTTCACTGACGATGCGGCCCTGTTTCACTTCAATGAATTGGTCAAAGACTTCCGGCGTCTGGAACCCGTCATTGATATAGATCACCGTGGTGTCCGGCAGCAGCGCGCGCAGGTTCTGATAGACCGCGACCTGAGTGTCCATGTCATAGCTGGCCAGCGCCTGATCGAGGATCAGGATATCTGGCTTCTTGATGGTGGCGCGGGTGAAGGCCAGCGGTTCGGCATAGGTGGCCGACAGGTTTTGCCCTCCCAGCGTGACCGGCATGTCATAGATCAGTTCCACCACCAGCGGCTGGACCCCGTTGCCAATCAGCACGCCTGCCACCAGCTTGCGCAGCTCATCGGCCTTGCTGCCACCCATCTGGCTGACCTTACCGTAGAGCGCATTTTCCAGGACCGTCAGGCCCGGTGCAAATGTCGCCGGATCAAGCGGGGTGAAGACACCGCCGATGCAACGCATCAGCTCTTTGGAATGGGAATGGCGCAGCTCCAGAATGCGCGCCTTGAGCTCTTCGGAAAAGGCAGGCCCGATCCGGTCGGCCGAGATCGCAAAGGGCACCGCCAGCAGGTTGGCCAGTTCGGCATCGCTCAGTACATGGCCGTTTTCGCGGGTCTTTTCGATCAGCTCGATGGCAGACTCGTAGGTCTTGGTGTCCAGGCCCAGCTTGCGGAAGAGTGGGTGATCGGTGGTGTCCAGACCAAAGATCTGCCGCAGCATGTCGATCACGTCCTGGGTCAGGCTCACCAGTGTCTGGTCGAGCCCCAACTGCCGTAACTGGCCCAGAAACTCGGCCTGACCCGCCAGCAGTTCCTGCGTGACCGGCACGCGCGCGGTGGCGAATAGCAGGTTCTCGGCTACGGGCAGCGCCGGGTTATAGAGATCGGGGTCGATCAGGTAGGCCTGATCCGCAAGCCCTGCCGCCTGTACTGCCTGCTGCACCCTGGGGCGCAGTTCGACCAGCCGTGTCGCCAGCTCCGGATGCAGCAGCGAATCGAACTGCTGTTCGGTGCCGCGCCGGAATAGCGCCGCGCCCGAACCCAGCCCCTCGATCAGGCGCAGCCACCAGGCCCGCAGCGCCTTTGCGTCTTCAAGCCCGGCCAGCCCGGGATCAAGCCAGTCGGCAGTATAGGGATCGGCGCTGTTGCCGGCGCGGATCGCCTCGCTGAGGTCAGCGCTGTCTTCAGGGGTGCCATTTGGGCGGAAGCGCATCGGCATCATCACGTTGTCGCCAAAGGTGCCCTGGAACATCACCGGGCGCGATGTGGCATGGCCGATACGCGCCGCCAGCACCGCTTGATGCAGCTTGGACAGATCATGGCCCGCAACCATCACCGAGCCGCTGGCGGGCAGCAACTCGCGAGTCAGCAACGACGAGAGCGCGCGACGGTCCTCTTCGCTGGGTGCGGCGATGCCGATCACAGCGCCAGCCTGCAGCGTGACGTCCAGATCATCCAGCACCAGATTGCCATCGCCATCGCGGACCGAGACATGGTCCAGAACAATATCACCATTAAGGCGCGGGCGGTCCTCGGGATCACCTTGGAACAGGTCCTCGTCAACCATTCCGGGCGGTGCGAAACGTTCCAGGATCACGTCCCAGCGCAGCGCCATGTCCTGCGTCTGGTTATAATAGGCCAGCAGTTCCTTCCACGGGCTCGACAGGTCCTTATAGGCCGCCAGTGCCGCAACCAGCGCCCCGAGCGAGACCGTCCCCTGCAGCACGAGATAACCGCCGACCGAATAGAACAAGAACGGAGTCAACTGCGAGATGAAGTTGTTGAGGAACTTCATGAAGAATTTTTTCTGGTAGATCTGGAAGCGGATATCGAACAGGCGGCCAAGCTGCAGGGTGACCAGCGCCATCCGGTGCCGCCAGCCGCCATTGGCGCGCAGGGTCGAGGCGCCCGCGGCACTTTCGCCGATCTGGGCGGCCAGCACGCGCACTTCCTGTATGCGGCTCTTGTTCAGCAGGTTGACCTGCCGCTGTAGTTTGGGGATCAGCCAGGCCTGTAGCGGGATCAGCGCCACGGCCGCCAGCCCGAACCAGACGCTTTGCAGGAACAGGAAGGACAGGATGGTCAGCATCTGCCCCGCCTGCAGCACCGGCTGGCTGATCGCGTCGCCCATCAACCCGCCCATCGGCTCGCTTTCGGCAGTGACCATCGAGACCAGCTCGCCCTGGCTGACCCGCTCGAAATAGGGCTGTGGAAAGCGCAGCACGCGTGCGATCAACTGATAGCGGAACCGGCGCAGCATCCGCTCGCTCAGCACGCCCTTCATCGTGTTGATGCGCATCTTGAGCAGCCCATGCCCCAAGACGGCCAAGAGAAAGGCAACGCAGAGAATTCCCAGATAAGTCACCTGCGGGAAACTCATGCCCCAGACCTGGATCACCGGGGTGGCGGCTCCAATGGCGTCGTTGATGATCCGTTTCGGCAGTTCCAGCGTCAGATAGAGCACCGGAAACAGCGTCGCCGTCACCGCCAGCAGAATAAGCTGGTCGCGCTTCGAGTGTTTCCAGATGAACTGAAAAAGCGTGCGTTCGATGTTCCCCGCCCCGGATTCTAAGAGCTATGCCGCTGAAATATTGCGCCCCTTACCATGTTACCACCGCAACAGCGTAGCCCGCGCAGATTGTCACAGGCAAATGGAATAGCATGAAATTTTCTGCTATTAATGTGAAGAAGTTCACTTACAGCCGCGGTTTTTTATCCATAATCTGCGATAAGCGAAAGTCTGGGAGGCAAACTTGTCCGTCACCGTCGGCACGGTGATATTGCTGTTTTTTCTGTTTCAGATCAAACACATGTTCGCCGACTACTTCCTGCAAACACCCATGATGCTCTCGGGACGAGGAGAGTATTGGCACGTAGGGCGGGCCCTGCATGCCGGTGTCCATGCCGCAGGTTCGGCCGTCGTATTGCTGATAATGGGCACGCCGCTTGGCTTTCTCCTGCTACTGATCGCGCTGGAGTGGTTCATCCATTTCAACATCGATTTCGGCAAGGCGCATTATTCCGACAAGATGGAACTGCAGCCAAATCAGGCGCGCTATTGGCATGCGGTGGGGTTCGACCAGTTCCTGCACCAGATGACCTATGTGGCAATGATCTGGGCCTGGCTGACTTTCGTGGCCTGACGCTCAGGCCGTGACAGGTCGGTCCCGTTTGATTGTTCTCAGAACCACATTGGTCTGCGCGCTGGACACCGCCGGCAGCCGGAACAGGAACTCTTCCAAGAAGTGGTTATAGGCGGCTAGATCGCTTGTCAGCACACGCAGGTGATAGTCGGCCTGCCCGGTCGTAGCATAACATTCCTGTACCACTGTACTGGTCTCGACCGCGCGGATGAACTCGATGATCTTTTCGGGGTCGTGTCGCGTCAGGTGCACATGCACGATCGCCTCGAAGTCCAGCCCGATTGCCTCGGGGTTCACAATCGCGCCATAGCGCGCGATCACGCCTGTGTCCTCCAGCGCCCGCACCCGCCGCCAGAGCGCCGAGGCCGACATGCCCACCGCTTCGGCAAGCTCGGCGTTCGAGATGCGGCAATCCCGCTGCAAGAAGGTCAGTATTTGTCGGTCGCGGTCGTCGGTCATTTCATTTCTGGTTGAGTACTTCGAAAGCGCCACCTTATTTGGATAATTTATCCAATTCTTCACAAAAATCAACACAACCAGAAATCTCTTTCCTCTCTTGCCGGATTATCCTTTCATCAATCAGCACCAAACGGCAGGGATTTCCGATGACCCGTCACGAGACGCAGTTGCGGTCCTACCGCCTACAGGACCGCTATGACCTGATCGAAGGGCACGTGTTTCTGACGGGAACGCAGGCGCTGGTGCGGATCATGATGGATCAGGCCCGGCGCGATCGCGCCGCAGGGCTGAACACAGCCGGATTTGTCTCGGGCTATCGCGGCTCGCCGCTAGGCGCTTTGGATCTGGAATTCTGGCGCGCGCAGGACCGGCTGGAGGCTGACCGCATCACCTTCATGCCCGCCGTAAACGAGGACTTGGGTGCCACGGCAGTGCTAGGCGCCCAGCAGGCCATTCTGGACCCGGACTGCGCGGTCGAGGGCGTGTTTTCCATGTGGTACGGCAAGGGGCCGGGCCTGGACAGGTCGGGAGATGCGCTGAAACATGGCAATGCCTATGGGTCTGCCGCCAAGGGCGGAGTTCTCGTGGTGGCGGGCGACGATCATGGCTGCGTCAGTTCGTCGATGCCGCACCAATCGGATGCCGCCTTTCTGAGCTGGTTCATGCCGGTGCTGAACCCGGCCTCGGTCGCGGAATATCTGGAATTCGGCGAGTACGGCCTGGCCCTGTCGCGGTTTTCTGGCACCTGGGTCGGCTTCAAGGCGGTCTCGGAAACGGTGGAAAGCGCGCGCGCGGTCACACTGCGCCCCGACCGACGCTTCACGCTGCCGCAGATCGACTTGCCCGCCGGGGGGCTGCATGTGCGCCGCGCCGACCTGCCCTCGCCCGAGATCGAGACCCGCATACAAGCCAAGCTGCGCGCCGTGCGCGCCTTTGCCGAGGCCAATCCGATCGACCGGCGCATCTATGACATCGAGAGCGCGCGGTTCGGCTTTGTCACCACCGGCAAGGGCCATCTGGACCTGATGGAGGCGCTTCGGCTGTTGGGGCTGGACGAAGCCGCCTGCCGTCGCCTTGGCATCGACATCTACAAGGTCGGCATGGTCTGGCCGCTGGCCCGCCGCAGCGCGCTGCGCTTTGTGCGGGGCAAGGCCGAGGTGCTGGTGGTCGAGGAAAAGCGCGGTATCATCGAGTCGCAGTTCAAGGAGTATTTCTACGACTGGCCGGGCGACAAGCCGCAAAAGATGGTCGGCAAATATGACAGCCATGGCGAGCCGCTGATCCCCTGGACCGGCGAACTGAGCCCGCTGATGCTGGTGCCCATCGTGGCCGCGCGGCTGGACCGGTTTTTTCCTGAGGAGCGCCTGCCCGCCAAGGCCCGCACCCTGACCGCCCCGCCGCCATCCCTGATCCAGGTCGACGGCGCGACCCGCACGCCCTATTTCTGCTCGGGTTGCCCGCATAACATCTCGACCAAAATCCCCGAAGGATCGACGGCGGGCAGCGGCATCGGCTGTCACGTGATGGCAAGCTGGATGGACCGGCAGACGGCAGGTTATGCGCAGATGGGTGGCGAGGGCGTGCCGCATGTGGCGGCCTCGAAATTCACCGGCGGCGGGCATATCTTTCAAAACCTCGGAGAGGGGACATGGTATCATTCCGGCTCGCTGGCGATCCGGCAGGCGGTCGCTGCGGGCACCAACATCACTTATAAGATCCTCTACAACGATGCGGTGGCGATGACCGGCGGGCAGCCGGTGGATGGTCCGATCAGCGTTGCGGGCATCGCCCAGACCTGCCGCGCCGAGGGAGTGGCGCGGATCGCGGTCGCCTCGGACGATATCTCCAGTTACCGCCGCGCCGATTTTCCGGCGGGCACCTCGTTTCACGACCGCATTGCGTTGGACAGCCTACAGCGCGAGCTTCGCGAGATCCCCGGTGTCACGGTTCTGATCTATGAACAGACTTGCGCCTCCGAGAAACGCCGCCGCCGCAAACGGGGCCAGATGGAGGACCCCAAACGCTTTGTCTGGATCAACGATCTGGTCTGTGAGGGTTGCGGCGATTGTTCGGTCGAATCCAACTGTCTGAGCGTTGAGCCGAAAGAGACGCCGTTCGGGCGCAAGCGCCGGATCAACCTGAGTTCCTGTAACAAGGATTATTCCTGCCTGAACGGGTTCTGCCCCAGCTTTGTCACGGTCGAGGGCGCGGCGCGGCGCAAACGCGCGGTGACACTGGATTCCGGCTCGCTGGAACGGGGCCTGCCCGTGCCCGAACTGCCCGGGCTCGACACGGCATTCAACCTGCTGGTCACCGGCGTCGGCGGCACCGGTGTGGTGACCATCGGCGCGCTGATCACCATGGCCGCGCATCTGGAGGGCAAGGGGGCCTCGGTCCTCGACTTCACCGGGTTCGCGCAGAAATTCGGAACGGTGCTCAGCTATGTGCGGCTGGCCGACCGGCAGAGTGACCTCAACCAGGTGCGTATCGATCAGGGCACAGCGGATGCGGTGATCGGATGCGACATCGTGGTAAGCTCGGCACCCAAGGCCTCGGCGCATTACAGCGCGGGCACGCATGTGGTGCTGAACCGCGCCGAGATGCCCACGGGCGATATCGTGCTGCGCCGCGACGCGCGGCTGGACGTGGACAAGCGCGAAAAAGCAATCCGCGCTGTGGTTGGCACGGAACATGTCGCCGGGTTCGACGCGAACGCGGCGGCAGAGGCGCTGCTGGGGGATACCGTGTTTGCCAATGTGATCCTGCTGGGCTTTGCCTGGCAGCGCGGGCTGGTGCCGGTCTCGGACATCGCTATTGCGCAGGCGATCGAGTTGAACGGGGTGGCGGTCGCGCGCAACCGTCTGGCCTTTGCCATAGGGCGCTGCATGGCTGTTGATCCCTCCCGGCTGCAAGGGTACCGCGACAAGCAGCCTGAGGAGGAAAGCACCGACGAGATGATCGCGCGCCGGGCGGGGTTCCTTACCGATTACCAGGATGCGGCTTATGCGCGGCGCTATACCAACTGGGTCGCAGCGTTTCGTGACGCACAACCGGACGCGCCCGAGGCGATGCAGCGCGCCGTGATCCGCAACCTGTTCAAGCTGATGGCCTACAAGGACGAGTTCGAGGTGGCGCGGTTGATGAGCGAGGCGCGCTTTTCCACAGAGCTGGCCGGGCAGTTCGAGGGCGACTACCGCGTCACCTACCACATGGCCCCGCCGCTGCTGGGGTTTCGCAAGGATGGGCGCGGGCGGGCGGTGAAGCAGACCTTCGGTCCGTGGCTACACCCGGTGCTGCGCGGGCTGGCGGCCCTGCGCGGGCTGCGCGGGTCGATCCTGAACCCGTTCCGCTACCATCACGAGGCACGGCTGCATCGCGCGTTGCTGGAATGGTATGAGGGGTTGATCGCGCAGGCCATGGCGGACCCCGCCCCGGACCATGCTGATCACTGGGGCCGCATCCTCGCTGCCCCCGATGGCATTCGAGGCTATGGTCCTGTGCGCGCCGAGTCCGCAGATCAGGTTCGGGCGTCGGTGGCGGCGGACCTCTCGGCGCATGGTGGATCGGTGGCCTGCGCATAAGCCTCGAGCCACAATTGGTCGACCGCGTCGATGGCAGCGGGGTCGAACCTGTCCTGACACTCCCAATAGCGGCCCGAGGGCACAAAATAACCCAGCGCGCGCTCGGCGTCCAGCGCTCGTTCCATCACCGCGCCATCCGGCAGGGCGACGCGGTCGAGGTCGGACCGCATGACGGGCGGGACGACCAGACGGCTCTCCCCCTGAGACAGGCGCACCATCCGGCAGGACTGCCGCACGGCAAATAGCGCAAGCCGCGCCGATTTCGCCTCGAGCGAGCGCAGGGTCACATCCGCGCGCAGCGGGTCCGCCGCGCCCGTGCCGTAGAAATGGGTCTTGCCGGAGGCCGGGTAGACCATATCACAGCCGCAAAAGGCGATCACCGACGGGGTCAGGGCGGCCAGCACCCAATAGCCCGCCGTGAAGGCCATGGTACCGCCGGCAAAGACAAACCCACCATAACCGTTTTGCGCTGGCACGTAATCGGCGTGGGTCACGATCCGCTGGCCGGGTGCGAGGCTCTTGGGCCGGTTCGCTTCGGGAAAATCCTCGGGGTGGATCAGGATGTCCCAGTCGGGGCGCAGCCGCCACGCGTTGTTGATCGCGACGATGTGGGTGAAGGGCGCCTTCGGCCAGTCACAAGCGGCCTCGGCCGCCGGCGCACTGCCCAGGATCAGCACGCGGGTTTGCGAGTCTGGCACGGGGCACCTCCGGATCATGCGCTGCCCACAGAAGATAGGCGCATGCGATCGCAGGTCCAGAGGCGGGATGCTCAATTCTGGGCGCAACGATTTGATAGGCCCGGATTATCCCAATACGGAAAAACTGCTTTCTTCGTTGATCGGGCGCTTGCGCGAATAGAACCCGACATCGATCTCTTTTTCCAGATAGGGCAATTCGAAGCGCAGCGGATTGGCATCGTGATCCCCGCCACCCTCGCAATAAGCAATCAGTGCGGCCATCATCTTGCCCGCGATGGGGGCGTTCTTGTACTGGTTCCCGCTGGTGCCGCAGGCCATGTAGAACCCAGGCAGACTGGACCTGTCATAGATCGGGATCCAGTCGGTCGACGCATCATAGAGGTCGACCACGCCCCGCATCCGTGAGGGGATGCCAAGACTGGGCACGCGCTGTGCGTAGCGCATCGCCTGCGTGGTCCATTGGTCGGTGAAGTTGGTGTCGTAATGCGTGTCATCCGCGCACCATTGATGCGGGTCGCATTCCGGATCTTCCGAGCCGACAAGAATGTGATTGCCGTGTTCGGGGCGGCAGTAACACGCAATGTCACTGTCCGAGACGATCAGGCCGTCCTGTTCAAAATCGAAACCTTCGGGGCTGGGCACATGCACCACCTCCTGCCGCAGCGGACGCGTTGCGATGGTCATGTCGTCCAGCACCCCGGCCATGCCGTTGATAAGCGCCGAGCCCGGCCCCGCGACATTCACCACGACAGGAGCATGAATCTCTTCTCCCGAGGCGAGTTTCACGCCCTGCACACGACCACCGGATTGCAGGATCTCGACCACCTCAGCCCCGGTCCTGACTTCGGCCCCGTGTTGGCGCGCCGCCTGCATCAGGTTTTGCGCCGAAAGCGCCGGGTCGGTGACATAACCGCCATTGGGCCAGAGCACGCCGCCACTGAGATGCCCGCCATTGGGGTGCCCGAAACCGGGATCGTCCATGCGCTTGGCGGGCACATAGCTGTCCAGCGCGTAGACCGGCAACCTCTCGGTGATCTGATCCGGTGTCAGTTCCTCGAACGGGCAGCCCAGCGCGGAGGAGTTCTTCATGTGCTTGGCGAGAAACCCGTTGGCCTCGGTCTTCATCACCAGACAGCCGGTCTCGCGGAACTGCGCCAGATCAGCGGTTTCAGGCAGGCCCAGATACTCCGCCCAGTCGCGCCAGTAGTGATAGCCCTCCCACGCGAAAGCGGTGCCGTCGAAGGTGGAATAATGCATCCGGATGATCGCACAGGACCCGGCGGTCGAGCCGTGGCCCACCTGCGCGTTGCGGTCCAGCGACAGGGTTTTCAAGCCCGCTTTCGCCATCTCGAAGGCAATGGCCGATCCGATCACTCCGGTTCCGATGAGGATTGCGTCAGGGTTGGTCATGTCTGGTCTTCCTCCCAGAAGCTGCGGGCATAGGCGGCGAATTCCTCGATTTCCTCGGGCAGGGGTTCGACGCCGGTGAAGACGAAAAGGTATTGCGGCACCAGCGACAGCCGGATGTCCTGCGGTTCGTTGAGCTGGGCCAGATCATAGCCGATCTGCATGTAATAGAGGACACGCGCGCGGGTCTCGGCTTCCAGCTCCTCATATCCGAATCGTGCGAACATGGCTCGCAGCGCGGATAGACGCTTGGCGTCGGACTGGTCTAGCATGCGCCGGACCTTGCCCTCGCGCCGCGCCCAGTCGCGCACGGCGAAATCCAGCGCGGTGTCGAAGAGGTCGGTGTTGACCACGCAGCGATGCACGTTGCAAACGGCGGCGGTGATGGTCCTGGCAGGGGCCTCGGCCTGCGCGATCAGTGCGGCGGTGTTGGTGGCCTGCCATTTCGCTAGCAGCGCATCCAGCAGGTCCTGCCTAGACTTGAAGTACCAGTAGAAGGACGAGCGCGAGACCGCCATCCGCTCGGCCAGATTCATGACCTTGACCTGCTCGACCCCGTCCGAGATCAGCACATCCATGGCCACGTTCACCCAGTCATCGCGGGTGACCTTGATGTTGCCGACCAGAGGCTCGGCCTCGGGGTCGTCGCGGTGCAGGATCGGTTTAGTGTTCATTCAGCTCTCCGGGGCCGCGCCGCCCTCTTGGGTGCGGCGCGCGATGAATTCGGTCAGGCCCGCAATACGGTCGGGGTCATGGGCGGGTGCGGTGCCGTTTTCGACAATTTCCTGCCAGATGCCGGTGGCGCGGTGGTTGGCATCTACCTCGCCACGCTCGGTCCAGGTACCAAAATTCGACCAGTCGCCGACCAGCGGCTCATAGAATTGGGTCTGGTAGCGCTCCATCGTGTGCGTAGCGCCAAAGAAATGGCCCGAGGGCTGTACCTCGCGCAGCGCGTCCAACGCGATATCGGCGTCACTGGCGGGGGTTCCGGCGCACAGCTCGGCCACCATCTGCAGCACTTCCAGATCGGTAATGATCTTTTCGAACGACACCGTCAGCCCGCCCTCCAGCCAGCCGGCCGAATGGATCACCACCGTCGCGCCCGCCATCAGGCAGCCCCAAAGCGCGAACTGCGTTTCATTGGCGGCCTGCGCGTCATTGATATTGGCCGCACTGCCGCCCGCACACCGCCAAGGCAGACGCAGCTTGCGCGCCAGTTGGCCCGCGACCAGCGAGGCGGTGAAATGCTCTGGCGTGCCGAAGGCGGGCGCGCCGGATTTCATGTCCACATTGCTGGTGAAAGTGCCGTAACAGACCGGCGCGCCCGGCTTGGCCAGTTGTGTCAGCGTGATCGCCGCCATCGCCTCGGCATGGCTGAGGGTCATCGCGCCCGCCACGGTGACCGGCGCCATCGCCCCCATCAGGGTAAAGGGTGTGACGATGGACATCTGCCCGGAACGGGCGAAGTCGATCAACCCCTGCGCCATCGGCATGTCGATCACGCGGGGCGAGTTGGTGTTGATGATCGTGTAGCACCAGGGCTGCGCCTGGAATTCGGCGTCCGAGAGCCCGCGAAACTCGCGGATCATCTGGAATCCGTCCATCACCTGCGGCGTTCCGCGCGAATAGAGAAACGGCACTTTGTCGCTCAGCGTCAGCTCGGCCTCGGTCATCGCATAGTGGCGCAGTTCGACCGGCACGTCCTGTGCTTCGACCAGCGGTGGCACCATGTGCAGCACGTCGAAAGCCTGGGTGACCTGCACCATCTCGCGGAAATCGCGGATCGTGCCCGGGCGACGGCCCCGCACCAGATCGGTGGCATGTGGCGCACCCGCGCCGGGCTGGAACACCAGCCGCCCCAGTTCCAGCGTGATGTCGCGCTCGGGCACGGCGCCTTTCATCAGGATCGATTTGGGGGCCGAGGCGATGGCCGCCTCGACCATGTCGCGCCCGATGAAGACCATCTCGTCCTCGATCCGCGCGCCGCCTTGGGCAAAGAGCTTGCGCGCCTCGGGCAGCAGGACCTTGATGCCGATATCTTCCAGCACCGTCAGTGAGGCCTGATGCAGCGCCTCGATCCGGTCCTCGGTGAAGGCATTCATCGGTGGAAAGGGATTGCGCAGATTGTGGTAATCCACCTTGCGCGTCGGGGCCTCTGCCGCCCGCGCCCGTCGCCCGCGCCGGGTCATAATCGCATCGCCTTGCCATCGGGGTCGTAGGGCGACGGTGCGATGACCTTGGCCGCGCGTTGCACGCCCACCACATGTACCGACAGATCGGTGCCAACCGCCGCCTGCTCCCGGTTCACCAGCGCCATGGCCAGCGATTTTCCGGTCGTGTGGCCATAGCCGCCCGACGTGACGAACCCGACTTTTTCCTCACCGGCCCAGACCGGTTCATAGCCGCTGGCATCGGCGTCATCCGCCTCAACCTCAAGCGTCACCAGAAGCTGCGCCGGGCCATTGCCGTCGCGCTCACCCTCAGCGGCCAGCTTGCCGACGAACTCTTTCGACCAGTCGATCCACCGATCCATGCCGGTCATGCCGGGCGTGTAGCCTTGGGTGAATTCCGCCGACCAGATGCCAAAGCTCTTCTCAATCCGTGTCGAAAGCATCGCGTTGAAGCCACACTCGCGGATGCCGTCCTCGGCCCCAGCCTCCAGCAGCATGTGGCGCAGGGTGGTATGATCACCGTAGCGGCAATTGATCTCGTAGCCTTTCTCGCCGGTCACCGACATGCGCGCCACGCGTGTGCGAAGCATCCCGATGTCATAGCTACCGCAACTCATGAAATTAAGATCGGAGATGTCCTGCTCAGCCACCCTCTCGATCACCGTCTGCGATTTCGGACCGACCAGGGCGAACCCGCAAATCTCTTCACCCAGATCGCGGACCGAGACTCCGTCCTCCATGTGATCGTTGTACCAGCGCATATGCCAAGCGCGCAGGTAATAGCTGCCCATGATCCACCAGCTGCCATCGCCCCAGTTCAGCACGGTCAGGTCACCCTTGAGCTTACCGGTCTCGCTGAGCATCGGGGCGAGTTTTGCACGGCCCGGCGCTGGCAGTTTCGAGGCCATCAGCGTATCGAGCCACGCCTCGGCCCTTGGGCCGGTCACCTCGAACCGGGAAAACCCTGTGATGTCGAGCAGGCCCACGCCCTCGCGGATCACCCGGCATTCTTCACCCACGATGTCGAAAGCGTTGGAGCGCTTCAAGGTCGGTGTCTCTTCGAACCCCTGCGGCGCGAAATAAAGCGGCACTTCCAGATCCCAGCTGACGCCCCATTTGCAGCCCGCTTGCGTCATCGCATCATGGGCAGGCGCGGTTTTTAAAGGCCGTCCGGCAGGCAATTGCTCGTTTGGATAGGTCATCACGAAGCGGCGGGAATAGAACTGTCCCGTCGTCTCGCGGATATAGCGCTTGTTCTGGGCGAAATCGCCATAGCGTGCCACGTCCATGCCATAGACATCGGCCTCGGGCTCGCCATGGATCATCCATTCGGCCAGCGACTTGCCAACACCACCGCCCTGCAGGAACCCGGCCATCACCGCGCACGCGCACCAGTAGCCGCGCTTGCCCGGCACCGGGCCCACCAGCGGGTTGCCATCGGGCGAGAAGGTGAAGGCGCCGTTAACCCATGTCTTGACGCCAACCTCCTGCAGGTCGGGGTAGCGTTCGAAGCCAAGGATCAGTTCGTTCTCGATCCGGTCAGTCTGTTCGTTGAACAGCTCCATCCCGTACTCCCAGGGCGCACCATCCATGGCCCAATGTTCATGATCGATCTCGTAAATGCCCAGCAGCAGGCCTTTCTGGTCCTGCCGCATATAGGTGAACCCTTCGAGGTCGACGGTCATCGGCACCTCGAAATCCAGCTTTTCGAGCGTCGGAATGGTGTCGGAGATCAGGTAGTGATGCTTGAGCGGCGAGACCGGCAGTTCGATCCCTGCCATCCGGCCCAGTTGCTTGGCCCAGAGGCCACCGGCATTGACCACATGTTCGCAGGTCACAGTGCCTTTCTCGGTCACCACCTGCCAGCCCTCGGCAGTCTGGATCAATTCCAGAACCCGGTTATTTTCGATCACCTCGGCACCGCGTTTCTTGGCGGCTGTGGCATAGGCGTGAACGGTGCCGGTGGTATCGACATACCCTTCGCGGTCGGCCCACATGCCGCCCAGCAGGTCTTCGGTCGACATGATCGGGTTCAGCTCACCCGCTTCTTCCGGGGTGACCAGACGGCAATCCTCGATGCCGATGGACTGGAACACGCGATAGGCCGATTGCAGCCATTCCCAGCGATCCGGGGTTCCGGCCATAGTCAGACCGCCGGTCATGTGCAGGCCGATATTCTGGCCGCTTTCCTTTTCGATCTCGGGCAGCAGGTCAATCGTATAGGCCTGCAGCGCAGCGATATTGGGATCGGCGTTTAGCGCGTGGATACCACCCGCCGCATGCCAGCTTGACCCGGCAGTCAGGACCGAGCGTTCGATCAGGCAGACATCAGACCAGCCCAGCTTGGCCAGATGATAAAGAACCGAGGCGCCGACAACGCCCCCACCGATCACGACAACGCGGTAATGCGACTTCATCCGACCCTCCCATGGACCTGTCGGATCAGACGCTAGCCAGACTGTTCACTTCTGTCTAGACATTTCTGTACAGTTCGGGGCGCATGGTTTCGCACCCGTATTGCATCGGCTTTAGAGAGAGGCGCTGGGGCGTTCCTTCACACGGGCATACCAGTCGAGTGTCGCGCTGTGTTCCTCGGGCACCGCCATGCGGATCGCGCGCGCAAACTCGACGAAGACCAGCGCGCTGATGTCGGGCAGCGTAAAGCGTTCTCCCGCCAGGTAAGGCGCTTCGGACAGGCGGTTTTCGAGCAGGTCAAAGAACAGCCCAACCCGGACCCTGCCCCGTTCGGCCAGTTCCGGGATCTGCTGAAAATTCACCGGACCCACGATGGCACGGCCTTCCATGCGCGGGCTGGAGTTGCGCAGCGCATCGGCGATCGGCGCCCCCCCCTGCTGTTCCATGATAGCGTTCCACATCAGGACAAGGCCCTTTTCGTCGGCCGTATCGCCCATCAGGGGCCGCTCAGGAAACTTGGCCTCGAGATAGGCCGCGATGCCAAGGTTTTCAGTCAGCACAGCGCCCTCATCGGTGACCAGCACCGGCACAGTGGCGTTTGGGTTGATGTTCCGGAACTCAGGCGCGAGATGTGCGCCTTCGCCCAGTGCAACTTCGCGGGTTTCGACCTCGATCCCCTTTTCAGCGATGAAAAGCCGCGCCCGGCGCGGGCTGGGGGCGGTCTTGCAATCGTAGAAGATCATGCAGTCTCTCCTGTCTGTTGCCGCTCAGGGCGCGCGGTAGATGAAACACCGCCCTGGCACGGCGTCTTGCGGCAGCGGTTCTTCGCTCAGTCCCTCGAAATACATCCGGTCGCTCGACACCATCAGTCCGCCCGGTGCCAGAAGCGGTTCGATTAACGGCGAAACGAAGCGGGCAAAGGCATCGTTCTTCTCGCGATTGTGCCCGCCCAGATCGGCGTGAATCAAACTGGCAACCGCGCCAAAACGCTGCAGCGTCGCCGGCAGCGTCTCGCGTACGTCACCCAGAATCAACTGCCGTTCAGGCGGCGTGGAATCGGGATGCGCGGCGGGGCTGCGTTCAAAGACATATATATCACGCCCGCTGACCCGCTGCGCCATGTGATGATAGGTCCGGCCGTTGCCGAGGCCAAGCTCGAACACCGGGCCTGTCATGCCGGTGGTCAGGGATATCGCGTGATCGAGACAGGCCCGTTGCGAGACCATCCGGTCGATGAACAGATCAAGGCGGGTCTGGGTCTGGGTCACGCGGGACACTCCGTTGCAAACGCGCCGTCAGATGCGCGGCGTCACGCCGGTGATGCCAAATCGCCAACCAATTGTGTAGGGTGGATTGGCCTGACCTCCGCTTTTCGTGAGGTCCCGTCACAAATTCGGGTTTGACTACATGGGCACCGGCAAGCGAAAGTGGCGCAAAATGACCACGGGGATAAAAAAATCAGTATGTTTCGGCGAGGCCATGGTTCCAGGACCGGCTGAATGACCCCTCTGCTTTCAGTTGACGATCTGAGCATCGGTTTCGGCGGGGCCGAACCGGTGGTCAAGAATGTCAGTTTCAGCGTCGCGCCGGGCGAAACCCTTGCGCTGGTCGGGGAATCCGGGTCGGGCAAGACCATTTCCTGTCGCGCCGTGCTGCGCATCCTGCCGCGCACGGCCAGCATCACCTCGGGGCGGGTCACCTTGGGTGGCAAAGGCACGCCTCTGGTTCTGTCGGAACTCAACGAGCGCAAGCTGCGCGACATTCGCGGTGATCGGGTGTCGATGATCTTTCAGGAGCCGATGCGATCGCTGTCGCCGCTGCACCGGATTGGCAATCAGGTGAGCGAGGTTTTGTGGCTACATCGCGGTGCCAGCGAGCGCGAAGCGCGTCGGCAGGTCCTGCAGCAGTTCGAGCGTGTCGGTTTCCCCGACCCCGAGCGCGCATACAGGTCCTATCCGTTTGAGCTGTCTGGCGGAATGCGGCAGCGGGCGATGATCGCGATGGCGATGGTTGCTAAGCCCGATCTGCTGATCGCGGACGAGCCGACAACTGCGCTGGACGTAACCACACAAGCGCAGGTGCTGGGCCTGATCAAGGAATTGCAGCGTGAGACCGGCATGGCGCTGGTTCTGGTCACCCATGACCTTGGTGTCGTGGCCAACATGGCCGAGCAGGTCGTGGTGATGCACAAGGGCCGAGTGATGGAGGCTGGCAGCGCCGCCGCGATTCTGAAAGCGCCTGCACATCCCTATACGCAGCAACTGTTCAACGCCGCGCCCGAGATTCCGGATCGCGACACCGTGGGCCTGCCGATGCCGCAGGACGACCTGATCCTCGAGATGAACAAGGTCTCAAAAACCTATACGATGCGCGCCGGATCGGGCTGGAAACCGGCGATCAAAGTGCATGCCTGCCGCGGCGTCGACCTAAAGCTGGCGCGCGGCAAGACATTGGCCATCGTGGGAGAAAGCGGCTCGGGCAAGACGACCGCGGCACGGATCGCACTGGGGGCGGAGCTGCCCGACCCAGGCAGTGAGATTCTGTTCCGCGCCCGGCCAGGTGATGATCCGGTCGCCGTGCACAACATGACCCGCGCCGAGCGCACAAGGTTCCAGCGTCAGGCGCAGATGGTATTCCAGGACCCCTACAGCTCGCTCAGCCCGCGCATGCGGGTGCAGGACGCAATGACCGAACCGCTTGAGATCCACCGCATCGGCACGCGCTCCGAACAGCGCGACAAGGCCGAGGAAATGCTGTGCCGGGTCGGGCTGAACCCGGATATGCTCAAACGCTACCCGCATGCCTTTTCCGGCGGCCAGCGCCAGCGCCTGTCTGTCGCACGCGCGATGATGCTGGACCCGTCGCTGATCGTGTGCGACGAGCCGACCTCGGCACTGGATGTGTCGGTGCAGGAGCAGATTCTGACCCTGCTGGAGGAATTGCAGGAGCGGTTGGGCCTCAGCTATCTTTTCATTTCGCATGATCTGGCCGTAGTGGCGCGGATTGCCGACGAGGTGGCGGTGATGCGTCAGGGGCTGGTGGTCGAACAGGCGCCGCCCGACACATTGTTCTACAATCCCCGGCACCCCTATACCAAAGCGCTGATCGCGGCGCAGCCGGAGCCGGATATCGACCGGCCCATCAACCTGAAACTCGTGGCTCAGGGCGCAGGCTCACCGGAAAAGTGGGACGATGCCTTTCGTTTCACCGAACAGGTGGTACCGTCGCTTGTGGAACTGGAGCCTGGCCATAAGGTACGTTGCCATGTTTGACACCCGTTGCCGTCGTTTTCTATTGTCTTCCGCCCTAGCCCTGTCCGGGCTGTTACCAGCGGGAGCGACCACCCTGCCCGAGTTGCAGGAAGGCGGCTTTTGGAAATCCGAGGTCGATGCCGGCCACCTACCCCCGATCGCAGAGCGTCTGCCCACCGATCCGATCGTTGTCGACCTTGAGGCGAAGGGGCGCGAGTTCGGTACCGAGGGCGGCACGCTGAACACGATGATCACCCGGTCCAAGGACATCCGGCAGATGGTCGTCTATGGCTATGCACGCCTGGTGGGCTATGACGAGAACTACGAAATCCAGCCCGATCTGCTTGCCTCTTACGAGAACGAAGGCAACCGCAAATACACGTTGCACCTGCGCCCGGGCCATAAATGGTCCAACGGGTCGCCCTTCACCTCGGAAGATTTTCGCTACTGGTGGGAAGATGTGGCCAATAACGAGCTGCTCAGCCCCTCGGGCCCGCCTGATTTCCTGCAGGTCGAGGGTGAATTGCCCAAGGTGAGCTTCCCCGACGAACAAACCATCATCTATGAGTGGACCTCCCCCAATCCCGATTTTCTGCAGTCACTCGCGCAGGCCCGCCCGCCCTTCATCTATCGCCCGTCAGAGTTTCTGAAGGAGTATCACAGCGACTATGCCGATCCCGAAAAACTGGCGGCAAAGGTCGAGGACCAGCGGGTCAAAAGTTGGGCCTCGCTGCACAACAAGCTCGACAATCTTTACAAGTTCGACAATCACAAGCTGCCCACGCTGCAGCCCTGGGTGAACGCAAGCTCGGGCAAGAAGATCCGACACAATTTCGTGCGCAACCCATACTACCACCGGATCGACAGCAACGGGGTGCAACTGCCCTATATCGACGTGGTCGAGATGGAAATCGTGGCCCCCGGTCTGGTCGCGGCCAAATCGAACGCGGGCGAATCCGATCTTCAGGCGCGCGGTCTGGATTTCCGCGATGCCTCGATCCTCAAAAAAGGCGAGGCCGAGGGTGACTACAATACACAGCTCTGGAGCACCGGCGTCGCCTCACAGATCGCGATCTATCCCAACCTGAACTACGAAGACGAAGTCTGGCGCGAAGTGCTGCGCGATGCCAGGGTGCGCCGTGCGTTATCGCTGGGCATCGACCGGCACACGATCAATCAGGCGCTTTACTTCAAGCTCGCCAAGCCCGGCTCGATGACTGTGCTGCCGGAAAGCCCGTTCTTCGAAGAAGGCAACCGCGATGCCTGGGCGCAGTTCGACCCCGAAACGGCCAACCGCCTGCTGGACGAGGCTGGGCTGGACCAGCGCGCGCCGGACGGAACACGCCTGCTGCCCGACGGGCGCCCGATGGAGTTTGTCATCGAGACCGCAGGCGAGCGGCAGGAGGTCGAGAACGCGCTGCAGATCGTGACTGATACGTGGCGCGATATCGGGGTCAAGCTGGTGATGCGCCCGCTGGACCGCGACATCCTGCGCAACCGGGTCTTTGCGGGTAGCACCATGGCTTCCGTCTGGTATGGCTGGGACAACGGGTTGCCGCGCGAGTATACCTCGCCCGATTACCTAGCCCCTACCGATCAGGTGTTCCTGGCCTGGCCGAAATGGGGCCAGTATTACCAGACCAGCGGCGAAGTTGGCGAAGCCCCTGACCTGCCCGAAGCACAGCGCTTGATGGAGTTGCTGAATGACTGGAACGAGGCCTCAACACCCGAGGCGCGCGAAGCTGCCTGGCGGGAAATGCTGGCCATCCATGCCGACCAGCTTTATGGCATCGGTATTCTGGCAGGCGCGCCGCAGCCAGTCGTAGTTTCGAACAAACTGCGCAACGTTCCCGAAAAGGGAATGTGGGCCTGGGACCCAGGCGCGCATTTCGGCGTGCACCGGATGGACGAGTTCTTTTTTGCCGAGTGACGGGGACAAGTGAATGGTCATCCTGCGCTATGCGATCTATCGCTTCATCACGATGCTGCTTACGCTGCTTGTGGTGTCGGTGCTGGTGTTCGCCATCATCAACCTGCCGCCCGGCGACTATCTGAGCAATCAGATCGCGGAACTGCAGGCCTCGGGCCAATCGGCGGGCGTGGCGAAGGCAGAGTTCCTGCGCACCGAATACGCGCTCGACCGGCCTTTGTGGCAGCAATACATGATCTGGATGGGCTTTTTGCCCGGCCCACATGGGTTTTCTGGGCTCATTCAGGGCAATTTCGGCTGGTCCTTCGAGTTCGACCGCCCCGTCTCCGAAATTGTCGGCGAAAGCCTGTGGCTAACCGTTCTGGTCAATCTGGCCGCAGTCCTGTTCGTCTATCTGGTGGCCCTGCCACTGGGTGTTCTGGCCGCGGCGCGGTCGCGTACCTGGGTCGATTACAGTTCCGCCTTCATCGGCTATCTGGGCCTTGCCACGCCGAACTTTCTGCTGGCGCTGATCATGTTCTACTATGGTCACAAACTTTTTGACCTGCCCATCGGCGGGCTTATGGACCCCGGCTTTGAAGGACTGCCGATGAGTTGGGAGAAGGCAAAATCCATCCTGATCCACTTGATCGTGCCCACATTCGTGATCGGCACCTCGGGCGCCTCGGCGATGATGCAGCGGTTGCGCGCCAACATGCTGGACGAGCTGGGCAAGCCCTATGTCGAGACCGCCATCGCCAAGGGCATGTCGCCCACGCGGATGCTGTACAAGTATCCGCTGCGCGTGGCGTTCAACCCGTTTGTGGCAGATATCGGAAACCTGTTGCCGTCGATGGTATCAGGTTCGGTTCTCGTGTCGGTCGTGCTGGGCCTGCAGACTATTGGCCCTAGCCTGCTGACCGCGCTGAAAACGCAGGACTTGTTCCTGTCGGGCTTCATCCTGATGTTCGTGGCACTGTTGACGCTGGTCGGCACGATGATTTCGGACGTGCTGCTGGTGCTGCTTGATCCCCGTATCCGCTATGAGGGGCGCGAGACATGACCCAATTGCCCGACGGTCGCTATGTCGACGACGCGCCTTATGATCCCGATGCCTCGCTGCAACAGCTGGAGCGGCGCGATCTGGACGCGCCGAACTGGGTGCTTATCTGGCGCAAGTTCAAAACCCACAAGCTGGGCCTGTTTTCGGGTCTCTTCCTGCTGCTGAGCTATCTGATGCTGCCCGTCGCGGGCTTCATCGCGCCCTATACGCCCAACGAACGCAATGGCGACCACCTCTATGCCCCGCCACAGGCGGTTCATTTCTTCCATGAGGGCGCGTTCAAGGGGCCGTTCATCTACCCGATCACCGCCGAGCCGGATCTGGAGACCTTCCAATGGAAATTCATCCCCGACAAGAGCGATCCGCAGAACCTCAAGTTCTTCTGCAAGGGCGGTGAATACAAGCTGGCGGGATTCATCCCGTCCGAGACCCATCTGTTCTGCGCGCCCGAAGGTGCGACCGTGTTCCTCTGGGGTTCGGACCGGTTGGGGCGGGACGTGTTCAGCCGCATCCTTTATGGCGCGCAGCTGTCGCTGACCGTGGGGCTGATCGGCATTACGGTATCTTTCACTCTGGGCATCCTTTTTGGGTCAATTGCGGGGTATTTCGGGGGCAAGACCGACTGGATCATCAACCGGGTGATCGAGATTCTGCGCAGCCTGCCAGAACTGCCGCTGTGGCTGGCGCTGTCGGCGGCGGTGCCGTCTAACTGGTCGCCGGTGGCGGTGTTCTTTGTCATTTCGATCATTCTGGGCATTCTTGACTGGCCCGGTCTGGCGCGCGCCGTACGGGCCAAGTTCCTGTCTCTGCGGGAAGAGGAATATGTCCGTGCCGCCGAGATGATGGGCGCGGGATCGGGACGGGTGATCCGCAAGCATCTGCTGCCCAACTTCATGTCCCACCTGATCGCCTCGGCCACGCTATCGATCCCGGCCATGATCCTTGGGGAAACCGCGCTGAGTTTCCTTGGTCTGGGCCTACGGGCACCTGCGGTCAGTTGGGGCGTGATGCTGAACGACGCGCAAAACCTCGCCTCGATCGAGATCTATCCCTGGACCGCCATCCCGATGTTGCCGATCATCGTCGTGGTGCTGGCCTTCAACTTCCTCGGCGACGGATTACGGGACAGCCTGGATCCCTATCAACAATAGGTACGGCCCGCTCGCGCGTCAGATCGTGTCTCCGGCGTAATTGCGCGCCTTTGACATCTTGCCGATGCCGGGATTGAAGGAATTGGTCGGGTCGCAACACTTGTAGAACTCAGCGAGGCCGGGCTTGGCAGGATAGAGATGGCCGACATTGTGCTCGGCCGGGTATTCCGCGCCGCGCTGATCGAGGATTTCCAGCATCCGCGCCTTGAGCGCCTTGGCGTCGGCCCCTTTACGCACGACATAGTCCTGATGCAGCACGTGGCACATGAAATGGCCGTAATAGAGTTTGGCCACCAATTGCGCTTCGATCTCGGGGGGCAGTTGCTCGTACCAGTCACGGTCATTGCGGCGCAGCGCGATATCGAGTGGGATGATATCGGCAACCTCACTCTTGTGGATCGCCATGTAGCGAACGGCGGCCCCGGCAGCGGCAAAGCGTTGCAGCGCCGCTATCTTGGCTTCGCGGTTGCTGCATTCAAAGAACCCACCATCGCGAGCTTCAAAGAATGAGGTCAGGAACCCTGCGGCTTCATCGATGCCGTCATCGCGCATTTTTAGGATCAGGTGATGGCAGTAGCGATCGCGATAATCCCGGATGCGTTTCGGCAACACCTGTGGCGTCAGCCGGGAAAGGAGTTGCATGAACCTGTCGGTGAAGTTCGACAGGCCGGGTACCTTGCGCAACCGCGCATCGACCGCCCCTTTGAGCGCAAAGAAGCGGGGCAGAAGGTCGGTGCCCAGCCAGTCGATCATCATCACCGTGTCCTTGCCGTAGCGCGCGGTGATGTCGAAGGCCTCGCGTTCCATGTATTCGGCAGAGACCGGCAATGCGTCGAAATCGGCCAGCATATGGCGGCGCAACCCGGTCAGGTCAGCGACATCATTGGTGCCGATATAGAAGGTCTTTAGCCGCTCGGGTTTGGCATAGGTATCCAGCCGCACGGCAAAGACGCCCAGCTTGCCCGCGCAGCCCGACGCCTCGTAGAGGCGGCGCTTGTCGGCGTTGAAGCGTGCAGGCGTGTCGGCATCCACCTTGCGCACCTGATCGGCATAATCCGAGGCCGAGGCCTTACGGTTACTCGCGGCAGGATCGTGGTCGAAATCACCTGTTTCCAGCCGGGTCAGGATTTCTTCCGGCGTGTCACCAAGATCAATGCCCAAATGGTTCACGAGGCTCAGCCTGCCTTCTGCGTCTATCTGCGCAAAGAGCGACATTTCCGTATATGACGGGCCACGCTCGACCAGCGAACCGCCGGAATTGTTGCACACCCCACCGACGATCGACGCCCCGATGCAGGACGAGCCTATCACCGAATGCGGCTCGCGCCCGAGCGGGTCCAGCAGCTTTTCCAGCCCAAAAAGCGTCGAACCGGGAAAGGCTACAACCTGCTCGCCCTGCCCCAGCTTTTCGATCCGGTCCATGCGGCGGGTGTTGATCAGCACGACGTCGCGATCATAGCGGCCCGAGGGGGTGGACCCCTCGGTCAACCCGGTATTGGCAGCCTGCATGATCACGACCTTGTCCGCCGAAACACAGGCCTGCAGGACCTTCCACTGCTCCAGCAGCGTGCCGGGCTGAACGACGCAAAGCGCCTCGCCCTCGCCCGACCGGAACCCCTTGCGGAAGCGTTCTGTCGCGCGCGCGCCGGTCAGAACATGGCGCCGCCCGACAACGTCGCGGAAGGCAGAGATAAGCGTTGCGTCGTCCATGTCAGCTTCCTTCTCAGTAGGCCACCGAAGGCAGCCAGGTCGCCAGCGCGGGCCACAGGAAGACAAGTGCCAGACCGGTCAACTGCAGCAGCACGAAGGGGATGATGCCCTTGTAGATATGCGACAGCTTGATCTCGGGTGGGCAGACGCCTTTCAGGTAGAACAGCGCAAATCCAACCGGCGGGGTCAGGAACGAGGTCTGCAATGTGACCGCCACAAGGATCACGAACCAGACCAGCGAAGGCTCGTCAATCGCGTCAAAGCCCGGAATATCCATGCCCAGCCCGTTCACGATCGGACGCATCAGCGGCAGAACGATCAGCGTGATCTCGATCCAGTCCAGCACGAAGCCCAGCAGGAACACGATGAACAGGATCATGAAGACAGTGCCATTGGGGCCAAAACCGGTGCCGGTGATCATGTCCTCGATCAATTCGTCGCCGCCCAGCTCGCGCAGCACGTAGGAAAACACTGTCGCACCCAGGAAGATCGCAAAGATATAGGCGGTGGTGTTGAATGTCGCCTTGAGCACGTTGACCAGCTTCGCCAGTGTCAGCTTGCGATAACCGAGGGCCAGCAGGGTCGCGCCCAACGCACCGACGCCCGAGGCTTCGGTCGGTGTGGTCAGGCCGGCAAAGATCGAGCCAAGAACCGCAAGGATCAGCGCCAGTGTCGGCAGAACCGCGATCATTACGTCCTTGACGGCGTCCCAGTCGGGGCGCTTCGCGCCTTCGGGCACCGGGGCCACGTCGCGCTTGATCAGCGCAATGATGAAGATGTAGGTCAGGTAGAGGCCGCCTATGATGACGCCGGGAAACACCGCCGCCATGAACAGATCCCCCACTGACAGCGCCATCTGATCGGCCATGATTACCAGCATGATCGAAGGCGGGATCAGGATGCCTAACGTGCCCGAGGCCGACACCACACCCGCCGCGAGCGTAGGCGCGTATTTCTGTTCCATCATCGATGGCAGCGACAGCACGCCCAGCAGCACCACCGAGGCACCGATGATTCCGGTGGAGGCGGCCAGGATGATGCCGATCATGGTCACGGTGATCGCCAGACCGCCGCGCACCGTGCCAAAGAGCCGCTGCATCGAGGTCATCAAACGTTCGGCAACACCGGATTCATCCAGCATCAACCCCATGAAGATGAACATCGGCAGCGCCACCAGAACCGCGTTCGACATGGTCGCATAGACCCGGTTAACCACCGCGCCAAGGGTCAGGTAATCAAGCCCGGTCAGGGTCTCTTCCATCCCGGTCCAGTTCATCATGCCGTTGTCGAAGAGATACGCGAGCCCACAGAAAGCCACACCAACGCCCGCCAGCGCCCAGGCCACCGGGAACCCGGTGAAGAGAAGCGCGATGAAAGTCAGGAACATTACGATGACCAGTTTTTCCTCGGTCGTTTCCACCAGGAAAGTCAGTGCCGTTGCGGCCACCGCGAACCCGAAAAGTGCCCAGAAGATCAGCCGTAGGCCGGACCCGGTGCGCTCGGCCTCGGGGCCGAACAGCAGCGCATGGACATCATGCAGCAGCCGGGCGATGGCGGCAAAAGCCAACAGGACAAAGCTGACCGGGATCACCGCCTTGAGCGCCCAGCGGGCCGGCAGGCCGGTGGGGCTGTCCGAGCGTTCGTTCACGCGCCAGCTTTCGTAGAAATAGTCATAGCCCTGGTCGATCATCAGATAGATGAACGGCGCCAGCAGGGTCAGGATGCCCACAACCTCGATGATCCGCTGCGCGCGGCGGCTGAGCTGCATATGCAGCACGTCGACGCGCACGTGGCTGTCGGTGACCAGCGCATATGAAATGCCGATCATCGTGACCAACCCGTAGAAATGCCACTGGATCTCATCCAGTTTCGGGTAGTTCTGGTTCAGCAGATAACGCATCGCCACCTGAGACACGATGGCCGCCACCAGCAGGAGGTTGGCCCACATGACCACATTGCCGATGCCCTTGATGGTCTTGTCGATGCCGGTGGCCAGGGCCTGGTTGTCGACATCTGGGTGTTCCAGCAGGGTCTCATAGACTTCAATCGGATCATCCGGTGTGCGTAGCTTCTGTGACATTGTCTCCTCCTCAGGACATGACGGGTCGGGCCGGGAATGCGGCAGAAAGATCTGGAAAATTCTGAAAATCAGGGTGGGAGCGGCCCGGATTGAGACGGCCGCTCCCGATATGGGTCTGTTGGATTACTTGCGTGGGAGGAACGCGTTTTCCTTCCAGACCGCATAGCCGTCGCGGAATTCACTCATGTCGCCCAGCACCTTGGCAAAGAAGGCGTCATTGGCGGCTTCTTCGGCAGCAACCTCTTCCCAGGTGCTGCGGAAGGTGTTCAGCATGTCTTCGTTCCACTGTTTGATCTCGACGCCGTTGTTTTCAACATTGTCGATCAGCGCCGCATGCTGGATCGCCTCGCCTTCGGCGAAACTGTCAGCCATCGAGGCCTTGCAGGCGTTTTCGATGATGGCCTGATGCTGTTCCGAGGCTTCGTTCCAGACATCCTTGTTGACCAGCAGTTCAAACACGGTCGCCTGCTGGTGCCAGCCGGGGAAGTAGTTGAACTTGACCAGTTTGTGGAATCCAAGACGGGCGTCGATGGCAGGCATCGAAAACTCAGTGGCGTCGATCGCGCCTTTTTCCAGCGCCGGGAAGATCTCACCACCGGGCAGGAGCGAGGTCGCGACGCCAAGCTTCTGCATCACCTTGCCGCCCAGACCGAAGAAGCGCATCTTGAGACCGCTCAGATCGTCGGGCGAATTGATCTCGGTGGCGAACCAGCCCGAGGTTTCTGGGGCGATGATCGCGCAGGGGATGACTTTGACGTTGAAACCCGCCTGATCATACATCTCCTGATACAAGCTCATGCCGTTGCCGTAATAAAGCCATGCCATGTATTCGCCCGCTTCCGGGCCGAAGGGAACGGCAGAAAACAGAGGTGCGGCCGGGATCTTGCCCGCCCAATAGCCTGCGGTGGTGTAGCCCGAGTTTATCTTGCCCGACGACACGGCATCTAGAATCTCAAACGGCGGCACCAGTTTGCCCGGCTCATACACTTTCATCCTCAGCGTGCCGCCCGACATCAGGTCCAGCTGCTCGGCCACACGCGGAATGGGTGACCCCAGACCCGGCAATGCGGTCGAGAACGCGATCGGGGTTTTCAGCAGCATCTTGTCGGCAGCAATAGCGGGGCCTGCCATCAGGCTGGCCGCCACGGCCAATCCGGTCAGAACGTTTTTCATGATGTCTCCTCCAACAGTTTTGGACGGTTCCGTCCCTGGTCAGAGCGCCGGGATTTCCTGCGCCTTATAGTGGTTCATAATTTTTACCACTATGTTAAGTCAACAATTTTATTTACCACTTGACACCTCTCTAACCTTTGAATTGGCCGGAATTCGCGCGGTTGCCGTTGAAGGGAAGTCTTGAAGTTCTCACTCGATGTGATAGCTTTCAGCTAATTTTCAGAGAGTTATGCCGCTGCACGCGATACGATGTTTTGATTGAAATCGAGACACCTGAGGTTAATATACTTTACCAAGCGCAGCGACACCGGAGGCAACCCATGCCCAGCAAACTGACCCCAACATCCCTCTTTGAGCCGATTGACCACGAATCGGTTTCTGAAGCCGTGATCTCTCAGATCGAAGCCCTGATCGTCGCTGGGATTCTGAAACAGGGACGCAAACTGCCGTCGGAACGGGACCTGGCAGAAACGCTCAATGTCTCGCGCCCCAAGCTGCGCGACGCGCTGCAGGTGTTGGAGGAGCGCGGGCTGGTCACCACGCGCCATGGCGAGGGCAGCTTCATCGCGCCCTTGACGGGTCAGGCGATGATGCCGGCGCTGCTGGATCTTTATGGCCGCCATGAGCCGGCGTTTTTCGATTACCTTGAATATCGCCGCGAGCAGGAAGGTTTTGCCGCCCGGCTAGCCGCACAACGCGCGACCAAGGCCGACAAGGAGCGGATCGCGGAAATCCTCGACCGGCTGCAGCGCGCCTGGGAAGAGAATGACCCCGACAGCTCGCGTGAGGCGGATTATCAACTGCATTCCGCGATTGTCGATGCCAGCCAGAATGCCACGCTAATTCACATCATGGCCTCGATCTACCATCTGACCCGGCAGGGCGTGTTTTATAACCGCGAATACCTCAAATCCATCGACGGAACCGGCAAGCGGTTGCTGGAACAGCATCTTGAACTTGGTCAGGCCGTGATCGACGGCGATGCGGAACAGGCCGAAAAAGCCGCGCTGGCGCATCTCGACTTTGTCGAGGATTCGTTCCGTACCGGCATCAAACGCTCACAACGCGAGGCGATGGCCGAAAAGCGCCGCCTTCTATCCGGCTGAGCAAACCGGACCAGCGCAACAAAAAACGCCCCCGGAGGACCGTGGGCGCTTTCGCGTGAGTGACGGTGCAGTCGAATTCAGTGACCGAAAATGTGACGATCCACGGTTTCGGTGATGCTGCTGCGGGCCAGGCCGATATCGGCAAGCTCGCGGTCAGTCAGCCGTTCCAGTTCCTTGACGGTCCGGACATAAAGCGAGCGGCGGGCGCGGGCCTCTTTCGCTTCTTCAAAAAGCGAGCGCAGGCGCGCGAAAATTCCGATAGGGGCGGAGGCATGTGTAAGTGTATGTGCCATGTTGTGTTCCTTTCAGTGCGTCAGGACGAATTTCCTGACAAAGATTCTGGTCTGTTACCGATGGCGGTCATTTAGGTAACCTCGGGGGGACCAGCAAGCGATGTTTGGGACTGGCCGTTATGCATCTGTTGCATGGCCTTGCAGGGGACCCTGAATCCCGGAGGTGAGTTGGATGAGTTGGAACGAAGCGCCGGTCATTCGGTGGTTGTTGGAAGAGGGGCGGCGACTGCCGACGCTGACCGCCGTCGTGGACGCGCTGGGCCCGCGCCTGCTGACGCAGGGTGCGCCACTCTGGCGGGTGCGCTATTCGATGCGGACGGTGCATCCGCTGGTCACCGCCGTCAGCGCGGTTTGGGAACGCGGCGGCACGGCCACCACTCCGCTGCAAGCCACGCACGGGCTGGAGCAACGCAGCGGGTATATTGGCAGCCCAATGGAACAGCTCAACAAATCCGACCAACCCTTGCGGCGCAGGCTGGATACGCTCACCGCCTCGGATCATGTGGTCTTTCATGAGTTGAGACAAAGGGGGGCGACGGATTATTTCGGCCTGCGCCTGCCCTTCTCATCGGGTAGCAGCGGCATTGCGATTTTCGTTACCGACGCGGTTGAGGGGTTCACTGATGACGATCTTGCGCGCCTGAGTTCGGTCGCCATCGCGCTGACCCCGATCGCCGAAGTGTTCCGACTACAGAACCTGTCCACAGCCATTGCCGAGGCCTATCTGGGACCGCGCACCGGGCAGCGGGTGCTGTCCGGCCAGATCACCCGTGGCGACATCGAAACCATCGACGCCGCGATACTGGTCAGCGACATTCGCGACTGGACCGGCTGGAGCGCGCGGCTTGACCCGCCGGAGCTAATGGCCATGGCCAACCGATATTTCGAACTGCTCGACCGGGCGATATCTGATCATGGCGGCGAAATCCTGAAATTTCTGGGCGATGGGGTGTTGGCGGTGTTTCCCGATACCGGGGAAGCCGAACAGGCCTGCCAATCGGCGCTGGATGCGGCCCTTGCGGCAATTGATGCGGCCGCCCGTCTCGACCCGCCTCTGCCGCTCTCGTTCGGGACAGGGCTGCATTTCGGGCAGGTGCTTTATGGCAATATCGGCGCCGAGGAGCGGCTGGATTTCACCGTGTTGGGTCAGGCGGTAAACATCGCGGCCCGGATCGAAAGCCTGTGTGCCGGTCTGCGGCAACCGGTCCTGATGTCCCGCGAGATCGCGGAGCGGGTCAGGACGCAAGCCAGCAGGCTGGACTCGGTCCTTCTGAAAGGTGTCGCCACACCACAAGAGATTTACGCGCCCGCAAATTGAAAAACGCCCCCGGTGTCCCGAGAGCGTTTTCATGTGTCTTGCAACGGGGTTTCACCCCATCGATCAATCGCGTTCTTCGATGATCTCTACCAGATGCGGGATCTTGTTGACCATGCCGCGAACCGAAGGAGTATCTTCCAGTTCACGGGTCTTGTGCATCTTGTTCAGGCCCAGACCAACCAGCGTTGCGCGCTGGTTTGCGGGGCGGCGGATCGGCGAGCCGATCTGCTTGACGACGATGGTTTTTGCCATGTTTCCGTCTCCTTACGCTTCAGCGGCTTCAGAAGCAGAAGCCGGTGCTTCGTCCCGCTTGGGCAGGATGTCAGCAACCTTCTTGCCACGACGCTGCGCCACCGAACGAGGGCTCTGCTCTTTGGTGAGGCCGTTCATGGTGGCGCGGATCATGTTGTAGGGGTTCTGCGATCCGACCGACTTGGACACGACGTCCTTGACGCCCAGCATCTCGAACACGGCACGCATCGGGCCACCGGCGATGATCCCGGTACCTTCGGGTGCGGTCCGCATGATCACTTTACCAGCGCCGTGACGGCCTTCGATATCGTGGTGCAGGGTGCGACCCTCGCGCAGTTGCACGCGGATCATCTGGCGCTTGGCTTGTTCAGTCGCCTTGCGGATGGCCTCGGGTACTTCTTTCGCCTTACCCTTGCCAAAGCCGACGCGGCCTTTCTGATCGCCGACAACCACCAGAGCGGCGAAGCCAAAGCGCTTACCACCTTTTACGGTTTTCGACACACGGTTGATCGCGACCAGGCGATCTGCGAATTCCGGAGTTTCGTCGCGGTCGCGACCTCTGCCCCGGCGGTTATCACGTTCTGCCATTGTGGCATCCCTTTCATTGGTGGCGCTCGCTGCGCCGATTGTTCAATCCAAGTGGGCCGCGACACTGCCGAGGCCCCCGGATCATCGGGGCGGTCCGAAAACCGCCCGCAAGTCTTAGATCTTCAGACCACCTTCACGCGCAGCGTCGGCCAGAGCCTTCACCTTGCCGTGGAACAGGAAGCCGCCACGGTCGAAATAGGCCTCTTCGACGCCTGCCTTCTTGGCACGCTCGGCGATGGCCGCGCCCACTTTGGTGGCCGCTTCGACGTTGTTCTTGCCCGCCAGACCCAGGTCTTTTTCCAAGGTCGAGGCAGAGGCCAGGGTCACGCCACGCACATCGTCGATCAACTGAACGGAAATGTTCTTGTTCGACCGGTGCACGGACAGACGGGGGCGACCCGCGTTGACCTTGCGAAGTTTGTTCCGAACGCGCAGGCGGCGCTTCAGAAACAGGGTTCTTTTGCTGTTTGCCATTGTTTGCGTCCTTACTTCTTCTTGCCTTCCTTGCGGAAGATGAATTCGCCCTTGTAGCGAATGCCTTTGCCTTTGTAGGGCTCGGGCTTGCGCCAAGCGCGGATTTCCGCTGCGACCTGACCGACCTGCTGCTCGTCGATACCTTCGACGACAATCTGGGTCTGCTTCGGCGCTGTTACGGTAACGCCTTCGGGCGCCACGTAGTCAACGTCGTGGCTAAGCCCGAGGTTCAGCTTCAGGGTGTTGCCCTGCATCTGCGCCCGGTAACCCACACCCTGGATCTCAAGCTCTTTCTTGAAACCGGCGGTCACGCCGGTCACGAGATTGGCCACCACGGTGCGGGACATGCCCCATTGCTGACGCGCGCGCTTGGATTTGCCGCGCGGCACGATGGTGACGACATTGTCCTCAACGTTGAGGGTCACGTCGTCGGTTGCGGTGAAGCTGCGGGTGCCCTTGGGGCCCTTCACTTCGATGGTCTGACCCGACACTGCGGCGGAAACACCGCTGGGCAGATCGACTGGCCTTTTACCAATACGAGACATTGACAGACCTCCTTAGAAGACGGTGCAGAGCACTTCGCCGCCAACATTGTTGGAGCGAGCGTTCTGGTCCGACATCACACCTTTCGGAGTGCTGACAATCGACACGCCCAGACCCTGACGGACCTGTGGGATGTCATTGACGCCCATGTACACGCGACGACCGGGCTTGGAGACCCGCTTCAGTTCGCGAATGACAGGAGTGCCTTCGTAGTATTTCAGGCTGATTTCGATGGCCGGATGACCGCCTGTGCCGGTCGTCTTTTCATAGCCACGGATGTAGCCCTCGTCCGCCAGCACGTCCAAAACCCAACCGCGCAGCTTGGAAGCCGGGGTGGAAACAGTGGACTTGCCGCGCATTTGCGCGTTGCGGATACGGGTGAGCATATCGCCGATAGGATCGTTCATATCTGTCTCTCCCTTACCAGCTCGATTTCACCATGCCGGGGATCTGACCAGCAGAGCCCAGCTCGCGCAGCGCAATACGGCTGACCTTCAGCTTACGGTAGTAAGCGTGGGGACGGCCGGTGAGCTGGCAGCGGTTGTGAAGACGGGTTGCCGAGCTGTTGCGCGGCAGTTTCGCCAATTTCAGACGCGCCTTGAAACGCTCTTCCATTGGCTTGCTTTCGTCATTCGCGATCTCTTTGAGCTCGGCGCGCTTTGCGGCGTATTTGGCCACCAGGCGCTCGCGCTTCTTCTCGCGTTCGATCATGCTTTTCTTAGCCATGTCTTTTCCTTCCCGCGCTTCAGCTGTTGAAGGGCATGTTGAATGCTTTCAACAATGCCTTTGCTTCAGCGTCGGTTTTCGCTGTGGTGCCAATTACGATGTCCATGCCCCAGGCTTCGTCGACCTTGTCGAAATCGATCTCGGGGAACACGATGTGCTCTTTGATGCCCATGGCATAGTTGCCACGACCGTCAAAAGAGGTGCCGGACACGCCGCGGAAGTCACGGATGCGCGGCATCGCGATGGTGATCAGGCGATCCAGAAAATCATACATGCGGTCGCCGCGCAGGGTCACTTTGGAACCCAGCGGCATTTCCTCACGAACGCGGAAGCCAGCGATCGACTTTTTCGCTTTGGTGATCACGGCCTGTTGGCCAGCAATTGCGGTCAGGTCTGCTTGCGCCGACTTGGCTTTCTTGCTGTCCTTGACGGCTTCGGCACCGCAGCCAATGTTCAGAACGATCTTGTCCAGCTTGGGGATCATCATCTCGTTCTTGTAACCGAACTCTTCTTTCAGAGCGGCACGGATGCTGTCCTTGTAAGCGGCCTTGAGGCGCGGGGTATAGGTTGCGGTATCAAGCATCGATCACGTCCCCCGTGGTCTTGGCGAAACGAACCTTCTTGTCACCTTCCATGCGGAAGCCAACGCGAGTCGGTTTGCCGTTTGCATCGAGATAGGCCAGGTTCGACAGCTCGATCGGCAGGGCCTTGGGAAGGCGGCCACCTTGTTCGCTCTGGGACTGACGGGTGTGGCGGATGGCGATGTTTAGGCCATCGACAACGGCTTTGCCGGCTTTAGGGTCAACAGAGGCAATGGTGCCTTCTTTGCCCTTGTCCTTGCCGGAGAGCACGACGACCTTGTCGCCTTTTTTCAGTTTCGCAGCCATCAGAGCACCTCCGGAGCCAGCGAGATGATCTTCATGAAGCTCTTGCCGCGCAGCTCGCGAACAACGGGGCCAAAAATACGGGTACCGACCGGCTCGTTGTTGTTGCCCAGGATGACGGCGGCGTTGCGATCGAAACGGATCGCGGTGCCGTCTTCGCGACGGACTTCTTTGGCGGTGCGTACGACGACGGCCTTGCGGACGTCCCCTTTCTTCACGCGGCCGCGTGGGATGGCTTCCTTCACCGAGACGACAATGATGTCGCCGACGGAGGCGTATTTACGCTTGGAACCACCCAGGACCTTGATGCACTGAACTCGGCGGGCGCCGGAGTTGTCAGCGACATCCAGATTGGTCTGCATCTGGATCATGTGGTTTCTCCCGACCTGTGGGGGCTGGTCTTGTTAAATCCCCCAGGGTTTCGACAAATGGGAAAAGTCCCGGTGGCTTACGCCTCCAGAACTTCCCAACGTTTGGTTTTCGATTTCGGCGCGCATTCGATGATGCGGACCGAGTCACCTACCTTGAAGGTGTTCTTCTCATCGTGCGCCCGGTATTTCTTGGACTTACGAATGGTCTTTTTCAGAACCGGATGCGTGAAGCGGCGCTCGACGGAAACGGTTACGGTCTGTGCATTGGCGTCGCTGGTCACGGTGCCTGTAAGGATACGCTTGGGCATCTGATTACTCCTCGGATGCCGCGGCAGCGGCCTTTTCATTCAGAATGGTCTTCACGCGCGCAGCATTGCGGCGGGCTGCCTTGATGCCAGCGGTGCTTTCCATCGAGCCAGTGGCCTGCTGGAAGCGCAGGTTGAAGCTTTCTTTTTTCAGATTGGCCAGTTCCTCACGGAGCTGGTCCGGCGTCTTGTCACGCAGTTCGTTGGCGTTCATCGCCCTCTTCCTTTTCTCAAAACACCAGAAGGCCCCGAATTGCCCGGGTAACCTTGGGCCTGGTGGATGAATGATAAAAACGAATCCCCCGACAAGGCCGGGGGACACGCAAGATGCCGCTCTATAGGGGGTTCGGTGTGGGGTGGCAAGGGAAAGTTTGACCGTTTATGGGAAAGGCCAAACTACCAACCTGAGACTTCTATGGCTTGCAGACTGCCAATGCTTGAAACAATACATAGAATGTCGCACCAAACGTCGCGGCCAAAACGATTATTTCCAATGCATTGATGTTCTGAATAACGCGGAGCCCAACGATTTCCAAGATGCTCTCCCGGAAGTTCCAACCCTTTCTGTAGAGTATCAAAACGAAAAGCAATAGTATGCCTCCCCAGAACACCGGAGACGTTGAATAAACAGCCTCAGCGAGGCAGCTATCGTTCGCACTTGAATTCAAAGCCAACATGGATCTGCTTGGTGTTTGGATCGTTCAAAGCCAATTTTTGACAAAGACAACCCCATCACAAAAGAAGCACCGCAGGTACACTGGTAGCTCTCATTTTTCCTGCATCTTCCGCACCATGTTAAGGCGCATCCGGTGTGGCATGAAGGGCATGATCCACCCCAACATGAAGGCCAGAGGCTTATCGTTTATGACCGTCAGCTTCCCGGCGATCATCGCGTCATAGCCCACTTTCGCCGCCGCCTCGGCGGTTGCACCCTTCTGGGCGATCAGTTTTGTGCCTTCCAGATCGGCAACCGCCGCAAACTCGGTGACCACGTAGCCGGGTTCGAGGGCGGTGACCGTCACGCCTTGGCCCTTAAGCTCCTCCGCCAGCGCCTGGCTGAAGCTCGACACATAGGCCTTGGTCGCAAAATAGGTGGCTTGCAGCGGGCCGGGCATATGGGCCGCGGTCGAGCTGACATTTAGGATCTTGCCGCCACCCGCTGCGACCATATCCTTGCCGAACAGGTGACAGAGCGAGACCAGCGCCTCGACATTCAGGCGGATCATGTTCAGGTCGTCGGTCAGGTCACGGTCCAGAAACGCACCATGCCCGCCAAAGCCTGCATTGTTGATCAGGTAGTCGACCCTTATCCCTGTGGCCTTGACCGCCTCATAGAGCTTTGCCGCCCCGCCCGCAGCGCCCAGATCAAGCGGGATGACCGTGACGGTGACTTTATGGGCCGCCTCAAGTTCGGACTTGAGCGCGTCGAGCGCCTCGCCGCGCCGGGCGGTGATGATGACGTCTCCGCCAAGAGACGCGTGATAGCGCGCCAGCGCCCGACCGATGCCGGAGGATGCTCCGGTGATGAGTGCGATTTTGGACATGGAGACCTCCGGTTGACTGCGGGTGCATGTCCTACATAGGGCAGAAAGGCCCGCCTGTTACCCTGACGTGTGGTTATCGCCATATTTCAGCTTTGTTGGCGTTTCAGGTAATGCGGTCACGTTGCTGGGTCGGGGGCAGACCATAGGCTGCACGATAAACGCGCGCGAAGTGTCCGGCGGATTCGAACCCGCAAGACACGGCGATGTCGATGATCGACGCCTCGGACTGGATCAGCAGGTTTCGCGCCCGCTCCAGCCGAAGCTCCATGTGGTATTTCTTGGGTGAGGTGTTCAGGTATCGACCGAACAGCCGCTCCAACTGCCGGGTCGAGATGCCAATTTCATCCGCGATGGCAGTGGGGGAGATGGCCCGGTCGGTGCGCGCCCGCATGATCTTGATTGCCTTTGACAGATGCGCATTGCGCATGCCGTTGCGCGATTGCAGCGATACGCGTTGCGCGGCACTGGCATCCCGCACCGCGTTATAGACCATCTGATCGGCAACCTCGACCGACAGATCGCGGCCATGGTCCTGCTCGATCAGATGCAGCATCAGATCTGCAGTCGCTGTTCCGCCCGAAGCAGTAATGTGCTTGCCATCAGCGACAAACACGCTGCGCACGAGATTGGCCTCGGGGAAATGCTCCATGAAGCTGTCATGATATTCCCAATGGATCGCCGCCCGCCGCCCCTTAAGGAACCCGGCCTCGGCCAATATCCACGCCCCCGAACACAGCGCCCCGACCTGAGTTCCAACCGACCGTTCCCGCCGTAATGCCGCAAGCAGCGGCTTGCTGACATGGTCGCGCATATTGATGCCGGACAGCACGAACAGACGGTTGCATTTCGGGATCTCGGTCAATCCGTGGTGAACCTGCGTGACCGTCCCGTTCGAGCAAGTCGCCACCGCGCCATCCTCGGAAATCAGCGACCATTGGTACAGATCCTGACCGCTGAGCAGATTGGCGATGCGCAGCGGTTCGACCGCACAGGAGAACGCCAGATGCGAGAACTCCTCGACCAGAATGAAGCTGAAATGAAGCGGCGTCGCCATTGGTGTCGGTCCTGCGGCCATTCGGGTCGTAATTTTGTATACAATATGTATTCTTGCAAGATACGATGCCTTTGGCAATGGGAGAATCATCGGTGAATGACAGTGTTGGCGATCGTAAGGCCGGACTCGCGGCGCACTTGAAACGCTCGGTGCTGACACTTGCGCTGGAACCGGGCGCGGATCTGGACGAGGCGCAGCTATGTAACGCGTTCGATGTCTCCCGCACGCCGCTGCGCGAAGTGTTTCGGGAGCTGGCAGGCGAAGGTTACCTGACCTTGCACCTCAATCGTGGTGCAAGGGTGTCTGATCTTTCACATACCACGCTGAGGGACTTTTTCCTTGCCGCGCCGATGATCTATGGCGCGGTGATGCGGCTGGCCGCGCTGAATGCCACGGCGCAGCAGATCGAGGCGCTGAAACTGGCGCAGGTCGAATTTCGCGAAGCCCTTCGGGCCGGCTCGATCGAGAATCGTGCTTTGGCCAACAATCACTTCCACCAGATCACTGGCGAGATGGCAGGAAATATCTATCTGCTGCCATCGCTGAACCGGCTTCTGATCGACCACGCCCGGATTTCGATGACTTTCTACCGGCCTCAGACACAACAGATGGCGCAAAACTTGACCGAAGCGTGCCAGCAGCACGACGCCATCATCGCCGCGATCGAGGCACAGGACGAGGGTGCGGCCGCGCAACTGGCCGAAAGTCACTGGAACCTATCGCGCAACCAGATCGAACTGTTTGTGATGCCCGCCGCGCTGGACATGCCCATGGGCAAGCTGTCGCGCAAGACCCCTGCATGAGGATCACATGACCCCACTTTTTCACTTCCAAGGCATCTACACGCCAGTTGTCACCCCCTATCACGACGATGGGAGTGTCAATTGGGAGGCGCTTGCCGACGTCATCGAGTTTCTGATCGACAAGGGCGTACACGGGATGATCTCGGGTGGTTCCACGGGCGAAAACTATGCCCAGACAGTCCCCGAGCGGCTGGAGCTTGCGCGGTTCACCAAAGACAGGATCGCGGGCCGTCTGCCGCTGGTTATTGGCACCGGGACTATGCTGACGGAGGACTCGATCTCTCTCGCTTCTTCCGCACGCGACATGGGGGCCGACGCCATCTTGCTGGCCTCACCGCCTTATGCCGTGCCGACCGATCGAGAAAACGCGCTTAACGCGCTGGCCATCGACAAGGCGGCGGACCTGCCGGTCATGCTCTATAACTACCCGCACCGCACCGGCACGATGATGGGCGAAGAGTTTCTGGACCGCGTCGGTCGGTCTCGCAATTTCTGCGGGATCAAGGAAAGCTCTGGCGACATCAACCGGGTGCATCTGCTGGCCCGCGACTATCCGCATATTCAGCTAGGCTGTGGTATGGACGACCAGGCGCTGGAATTCTTTGCCTGGGGCGCGCCATTTTGGGTCTGCGGCGGCTCGAACTTCCTGCCCGAAGAGCATGTGGCGCTGTATGAGGCCTGCGTGGTCGAGGGCAATTTCAACAAGGGCCGTCGGATCATGTCGGCCTTGATGCCGCTGATGCGGGTACTGGAGCAGGGTGGCAAGTTCATTCAGACCATCAAACATGGTGTCACCATGAACGGCATCCCGGCGGGGGCGATGCGGGCCCCGTTGAAAGGTCTGAACAAGGACGACAAACGCGCGCTGGAACAGGTGACGCGAGTGCTGAAGACCACGATCGCCACCATTCGAGCAGAGGGCTGAGCCATGGAATTGCTGACACAGGAAGAATACAAAGCACTCGCTGCCGGTCTGGACCTGCCTGATGGCGCGTTCATTGATGGTGGCTATCGTCCCGCGATCTCAGGTCGGACATTCGAAAGCGTCAACCCGGCCACCGGCGACAAGCTTGCCGATATCGCCGCCTGTGGGTCTGACGACGTGGATTTTGCGGTGCTGAAGGCGCGCGAGGCGTCTGACGACGGGCGCTGGTCGCGGCTGCACCCGTCCGAACGAAAGGATGTACTGATCCGCCTGGCAAAGCTGATGACCCGGAGCGCGCGCGAACTGGCGGTGATGGAAAGCCTCGACAGCGGCAAGACGATCTATGATTGCGAGACGGTCGACCTGCCCGAGACCATCCATTGCCTGAAATGGCATGCCGAGGCGATCGACAAAATTTATGATCAAGTGGCCCCGGCCTCGGATGATCATATCGCCATGGTGGTGCGCGAGCCGATTGGCGTGGTGGGTCTGGTCCTACCGTGGAACTTCCCGCTGCTGATGCTCGCCTGGAAAATTGCCCCAGCACTGGCGGCGGGTTGCTCGGTTGTGGTGAAACCGGCCGAGGAAACCTCGCTGACAGCCTTGCGGGTGGCGGAACTGGCCGCCGAGGCGGGACTGCCGCGCGGCGTGCTGAACGTGGTTCCCGGTGGTGGTGCCGAGGTAGGTGAGCCGATAGGTCGACACATGGATATCGACATGGTGTCCTTCACCGGCTCGACCGTGACCGGCAAGCGCTTCCTGCGTTATTCGGCGGACAGCAATGCCAAAGAAGTGGTGCTGGAGATGGGCGGCAAGAACCCGGCCATCGTGATGGAGGACGCCGAAAACCTCGACCGGGTTGCACAGCATGTGGTCAATGGTGCGTTCTGGAACATGGGCGAAAACTGCTCAGCCTCTTCGCGTCTGATTGTGCACAAGAATGTGAAAACTGACTTGCTGGAACGCATCACGCATCATGCAAGGCAATGGAATGTGGGCGACCCGTTGGCCCCCAACACGCGCATGGGTGCCTTGGTCTCGCGCGCGCATTTCGACAAGGTGAGTGGCTATCTGAATCAGGCTGAGAGCATATTGCTGGGCGGCAAGGCCGAAGGCGGTTTCGTCGAGGCCACGGTGATCGAGGTCGCTGGAAACGACGTGGCTCTGGCCCGCGAAGAGATCTTTGGCCCGGTTCTTTCGGTGATCGAAGTTTCGGGATTTGACGAGGCCATCGCCATCGCCAATGACACCGATTACGGGCTCTGCGCGTCGATCTTCACAGCCAATGCCAAGCGCGCAATCCGCGGCGCGCGGGCCTTGCAGGCCGGGACAGTGACGGTGAACTGCTTTGGCGAGGGCGATATCTCGACCCCGTTCGGGGGCTACAAGCAATCGGGCTTTGGCGGGCGCGACAACGCGATCCATGCGCATGATCAATACACTCAGATCAAGACGATCTGGATCGACCTTGCCGATGACGCAGATGAGGCGGTCGATTGACGGGGTACCGCGCTGCGCGGCTGCCTGTTCATCGTGGAAAGGCGGCCTGGAATGCGATTCTTGGGCCTCAACTTGACCCGCGGGAACTGACCGGCGACCAGAGCGCGGATTTCGTGATCATCGGCGGTGGCTTTGCCGGGCTGTCCGCTGCGCGCAGGCTGACCCAGTTGCAGCCCGGCGCGCGGATCGTGGTGCTGGAGGCCGGGCGTCTGGCCGAAGGGGCCGCGGGGCGGAATTCCGGCTTCATGATCGACCTGCCGCATGAATTGACCTCCGAGGACTATGCAGGTGCCGGAGATGACCGACAGATCATCGCTCTGAACCGGCAGGCCATCAGCTTTGCCCGTGAGGCGGTCGGCCAGTATGGCATCAACCGGAATTTCTTTGACGAAGGGGGCAAGGTGAACGGCGCGGTCGGGGATGCAGCCCTAACCCACAACCAGAGTTATGCCAGGCACCTGGAGTCGCTGGGCGAGCGAGTCGAGATACTCGACGCGCGGCAAATGCAGGAGCTAACGGGCAGCGCACATTACACTGCGGGCCTCTACACACCGGGCACGGTGATGTTGCAGCCGGCGGGATATATCCGAGGGTTGGCGGCAGGGCTGGCTGGTAAAGGTGTGGACATCTACGAGCAAAGCGCCGTTATCGGGTTCGAGAAGCAAAGCGGCGGCTGGCTGGTGCGGGCCAAGAACGGCACGGTGTCCACCGATCGGGTGATCGTGACCGTGAATGGGCATCTGGAAAGCTTTGGCATCGAACGTAACCGACTGATGCAGCTCTTCCTGTTTGCCGTGATGACGCCCGAATTGTCCGCCGACGCCCTGCGTGCGTTGGGGGGGCAGTCGCGCTGGGGCATCACGCCATCCGACCCGATGGGCACAACCATGCGCCGCATTGATACCGGCCAGGGCGGCAACCGGATCATCACCCGCACCTGCGCCAGTTTGCGTCCTGGCATGGTGTCGAAGCAGGCCGACCTGAAACGGGCTGCATCAGTCATGCAATGCAAGTTCGATCAACGCTTCCCGAAGCTTTCTGGGATGGCCATGGAATATGCCTGGGCCGGGCATCTGTGCCTCAGCCTCAATGGCGTTGCGGTCGCACGGGAGATTGAGGATGGGGTCTATTCCGGCTGCGTGCAGAACGGTTTGGGTACGGCGCGCGGCACGGTTACTGGAATCTGCGCGGCTGAACTTGCCTGCGGTCAAAGCTCTGACATCACGCGCCATTTCGGGGCCGAACCCGCGCCGAAACGCCTGCCGCCGCAGCCCCTGCGCGAGATCGGAGCCAATCTGGTCCTGCGCTGGAAGGAATGGCGCGCCCGGGACGAATAGTGACCGATCAGGGTAGGCTGAGTTTTGCCATACGCCCGCCGTCGACGGTATAAATCTGACCGGTAATGAAGCTCGCGTCGGCAGAGGCCAAGAACGCGACCAGCGCAGCAACATCCGCAGGCTCGCCCGTGCGGGCAAGGGGGTGAATATGTTTGATTTGGCCCACAAACGCCTCGGGGTCCGGCATCGAGGAGATGAAATCCGTATTCAATGCCGTATCGATCCAACCCGGCGCGACCGCGTTGCATCTGATGCCATCACCGCCGTGATCCACCGCCACAGCGCGCGTCAATCCGTGCAGACCCGCCTTTGACGCGCAATAGGCGGTATGGCCCGGATTGCTGCCCAGTCCTTCGATGGATCCGATATTGACGATGTTTCCCTTGCTCTGCCGCAGGTAGGGCAACGCCGCTTTGATCACCAGGAACGGGGCGGTCAGATTGACAGACAGGGTGCGGTGCCAATCTTCAAGGCTCATGTCCTCAACCGAGGCTTCCTGCATGACACCCGCGTTGTTGATCAGGATGTCCAGCCGCCCGGCCCGTGCGGCAACCTCTGAGACGATCTCTTCCGAGCAAGCGGGGTCGCTCAAATCCGCCTCGATACCCTCGAACAAGTCATCCTTCCCACGCTGCGCGGTGAACACCCGGGCGCCATCCTTGTGCAATTGCTCTGCGATGGCCCGTCCGATGCCGCTGCGTCCACCGGTGATCAAGGCCACCTGACCTTCGAGACGGCTCATGACACCGGCTTCCCGCCATTGACTTCTACCAAAGCGCCACAGACATAGCGCGCGGCATCCGAGGCCAGAAATAGGATTACATCAGCGATATCGTCGGGTTCGGCGATGCGCCCCAAAGGGACGGATTCCGCAAGCTCTGCAAGCGCCTTGTCCGGTTCGAACCCGCGCTTTTCAAAACCGGAGCGCAGCATCGGAGTGTTGACCTCATTCGGGCAGACCGCGTTGATGCGGATGCCCTGATGGGCGTGGTCCATGCCCATACATTGCGTGAGCGAGGCAAGCGCCGCTTTGGTCATGCAATAGAGCGCGTGGTTCGAACCGGGCCGCAGTCCCCAGCACGAGGCCGTGTTTACGATGACCCCGCCGCCGCTGCCCGCCATAAGCGGGATCGCGGCGCGGCAAATGCGGAACGGCGCCTCGACATTCACACCAAGCGATAGCGACCAGTCGGCGTCGGTCGTCTCCGTGACCGGACCGCGTGTGATGGCGCCGGCATTGTTGATGACGATGTCCAGCCCGCCCAGTTCGGCGGCCGCTGCATCCGGCAGACCGTCGGTATAGGCCGGGTCCAGTAGATCACCCGGTAAGTGTGCCTCGGCCTCTATCCCGCGCACCGAACGGTCAGCAACAGCAACGCGCGCGCGCGCGTTCCGAAGGCGCTGGACGATCGCAGTGCCGATCCCACCCGCAGCACCCGTTACCAAAGCTGTTTTGCCGCTCAAATCCATATGCGCCTCATCCAATCAGAAACAGGTTTCAGTAGCTCTGGTTCAACTCGTCCGCAGCAGGGATTTCCCGCTCGCGCCGCGCGATGTAGTCGCGCAGGGCCTCGTCCTTGGCTTCGTCCAGCTTCGGCTCCTGATACTCACCCAACAGCTTGCGGGCGCGCTTTAGGGCGCGTTCGGTGATCTCGACCTCGCCTTCGGCGGCCCATTGTTCGATCGAGTTGTTGTCGAACAGCTCGGGCAAGAAGAACGCGCTCTGGAAGTTTTCCTGCGTGTGCGGGTGGCCCAGATAATGCCCGCCCGGCCCGACATCGGGCACAGCCGCTACAGCCTGATCGAAATCACCCCATTTCGGGCCTTAGGCCATCCGATAAGCCATCGCGCATTGTTCCGCATCGACGATGAACTTGGCGACAGAGCAATGCATCCCCGCCTCGTTCCAGCCCGCCGAATGCCAGATGTAATTGGCCCCCGCATGCATGACAGAAGACAGCGTCGTGGCGCTTTCATAACCCGCCTGCGCATCGAATGTCTTGGCCCCGCCCAGCGTGTTCGAGGTGCGCCATGGCACGCCGTAATGCCTTGCCATCTGGCCGATCATGAAATTCATCAGGCTAATCTCGGGCGTGCCCGCCATTGGTGCGCCGGACTTCATGCTGACGGTCGACAGGTAGTGCCCGTAGATCGCCGGCGCACCCTTGCGGATCACCTGCGTGTAGGCCAGCGCACTCAGCGCCTCGGCGTTCAACTGCGCCACGGTTGCAGGCACGCTGGCGGGTGTGTTGGCCCCGCCCAGCACGAAGGGCGAGCAGAGCACCGGCTGATTGCGGCGACAGAAGGCGCGCATCGCGCCCAGCATGGTCTCGTCCCAGACCAGCGGAGAATTGCCGTTGCAATTGCCGGTGGTGACGGGATGGTCTTCAAGAAAGTCTTCGCCGAACAGGATCGCGCACATATCCAGCACATCCTCGGCGTTTTTCGGCGAGGTGGTCATGCCCATGAACATCTTGTCCGAGTGTTTCATCGAAGAATATGTGATGCGCAGGTGCCGCTGGCTGATCGGATGGTCATAAGGTTCCACGATGTGATGCGCCGAGGAATGCAGCGCGGGCATCATGTGGCTGAGCTTGTGGAACATCGCCAGATCATCCAGCGTCGGGTTGCGGCGCACGTCGTCCAGATCGCGCAGGAACGGCGCACCGGTCATCGGAACAAACACCGCGTTGCGCCCACCCAGCCCGACGTTTTTCTGCGGGTCGCGCGCGTGATAGGTGAATTCCGGCGGGATGGTCGCAATCAGCTCGCGGACCAGACCGCGGTCGAGATAGACCATCTCTCCGTCTACTTTTGCGCCTGCCCGTTGCCAGTCCTGCAAGGCAATCGGGTCACGAAACTGCACGCCAACATTTTCCAGAATGTCCATCGAGGCTGCGTCGATGCGCTCGACCTGGTTGCCCTCCATCACCTCACAAAGGGGCAGCGCGTTGGTCAGCCCCGGCAGCATGCGAAAGTCGGGTGCAGCGCGCAGGGCGCGGCGGGCCGAACGGCCACCGGAGCGGGAGCGAATTGCGGTTTGCGCGGTCATCTTTGGCCTCCTGTAATGCAGGAAGTGTCGGCCAAACCAGATCCGCGTTCACATGATTTTGCGAAATCCGGTTGCAAAAACCGACATTGCACCAGTCACAGAGGTCATTGCGCGCTGATCGCGTCCAGCGCGGCACGTGCGACGGCCACATCCTGTTCGGGGCTGCCGGAACCCACACCAATGCCTCCGATAAGTTGCCCATCCATCAGTATGGGCAATCCGCCCCCCAGCCGCGTTATGTCGCCTTCGGTGGCAGCGGCGATGGGCAATCCGACCTGTTCGGGAATGGCGGTGGTCTCGGCCCCGATCGATGCGGCAGTCCGGGCCTTGGCCCGCGCGCTTTTCAGGCTCAGATACTTCGCGCCATTCATGCGGATCTGGCCAAGCGTTACCCCGCTTGCGTCAACAATCACAATACACTGCGGCTGGCCGATCTCGGCCGCTTTGGCCACCGCTCTGGTCAGCATTGCAAGGATAGCCGCATCACTCAGACGCAGGCTTTGTTCGACAAACATGAGATATGCCCCTTTCTATGCAGACACCGGACAGGCATTGCGGCCCTTCGAATTGATGATCAGATCGGCGAGACGCCGTTCACGTTAAGAAACACGGAATAGAGCGATGTGGTGCCGGTAATGAAAAGGCGGTTCAGCTTTGGCCCGCCGAAACAGACATTCGACACCATCTCGGGGATCAGCACTTTCCCGATCAATTCGCCGTCCGGCGCCATGCAATGAACGCCGTCGGCAGCCGAACTCCAGATGCGTCCGGCGCGGTCCGGGCGAAAGCCGTCGAAAACGCCGTTGGAGCAATCGGCGATGACCTCGCCACCGCTCAGCGTGCCATCTGCCGCAACCTGATGTCTGCGGATATGCGCGGGACCACCGGGCGTGTGGGTGATGCCGGTATCAGCGATGTAAAGAAGGCTTTCATCAGGTGAAAAGGCCAGCCCATTTGGTTTGTCATAGTCATCAGCAACGATCCGCACCTCGCCGGTTCCGGGATCGACGCGATAGACATGGCAAGCGCCGATTTCACTCTCGGCCCGCGCGCCTTCATAATCCATCAGGATGCCGTAGCTGGGGTCGGTAAACCAGATCGAGCCATCGGATTTGACCACCACATCATTGGGCGAATTCAGGCGCTTGCCCTGATACCGGTCGGCAATGACGGTGACGCTGCCATCCAGATCGGTGCGGGTGACGCGGCGGGTCAGATGCTCGCAACTCACCAGCCGCCCCTGTCGGTCGACGGTGTGGCCATTGCTGTTGTTGCTTGGTTCACGAAAGACCGAGACCGAGCCATCGGTTTCGTCAAAGCGCATGATCCGGTTGTTGGGAATGTCCGACCACAGCAGGTAACGCCCGGCGGCAAACCAGACCGGTCCTTCGGTCCAGCGCCCGCCGGACCACAGGCGTTCGACCTTTACATGCCCGATAAAACACTCTTCGAACCGGGGATCAATGACCTCGAACCCGGTTCCCTCGATCACTCCGAACATCTCGTGTCTCCCTCGCCTGTCGTCTTGCTGAACCTGCGCATCCCCCATCCAGGTGGCGGTCGCCTGTTGCCCGGATGGGCAGGGTCATTCCCCCAGATCGCCTGATAGGTGTCAACGGCCATCCCGCGTTTTTGCAGCAAGGTGAAGACAGCGATCAGCCCGGCCCACCAGACCAAAAGCGTCAACCACATCCAGATCGGGGCGTTGGCCTTCCATAGCCCCAGCGCGATGGTCAAGATCGCCAGCAGCAGCAAGGCGTATCCGATCAGCTTGTGCAGGATCTCAAACGCCTGTCGCCGCGTGGTCATGTCATAGTGATCGCCGCGCGGACTGCCGTCTGCTGCCGGGGCTGTGGGGCCGCCCTTAGTGCCGCGAAAGACACCCAGCAGGACCTGCACCACCATCGTGACCAGGACCAGATACCCCAGCCAGTTGTGCAGGCTCATCGCGTCCCAGCGACTTGGCAGGACGAGGGCCAGGCCAAAGATGGACAGACCAACAACCAGGGCCTGCCCCATCCAATGCGCGCGCCACCAGCGCTGATTGTCCAACTCCCTTGGCCAGTCCTGACCCGGCAGAACCTTGAAGAACCGCGCCGCGATGACCGCCAGCGGTGCCAGCACACCCCAGCCTAGAACCATGATGCGCGCATGCCAGGAGATCGCAAAACCCACCTCATGCGCGCGGTCCGGATCAATAGGAGAGGTCAGCCAGTCCCACATCAGCCTTTCACGGCCCCCGCGGTCATGCCGGTGATGATCTGCCGCGAGGCGAAGAGCGTGAAGATGATCGGCGGGATCGCCAGCAACATGCCCGTCGCCATGATCACCCCCCATTCGACGTTGAATTCGGACATGTTGTTCACGATCAGGATCGGCACGGTCTTGGTGTTGCGATCCGATAGTGCCGAGGCCAGCAGGTATTCGTTCCAGGCAATGCGGAAGGTAAAGATCGCCGCCGCCGCCAGACCCGGCTTGATCAGCGGCAGCACCACCTTGAAGAACACCTGAAACGGCCCGGCGCCATCGACCCGCGCGGCCTCTTCCAGCGAGCGCGGCACCTGCACGATGAAGCTCTGCAAGATCCAGATGACAAAGGGCAGGTTCATGGCGACGTAGACCAGAATGATGCCTGAATGGGTGCCAGCAAGGCAGACGTCCCCCCTGCCCCCGAAAATGTCGCGGATCATCGCACCGACATATGTCGTCTTGCCGATGCAAAACTCGTTGTTCCAAAGGCCGAAGACCGGAACCAGCAACACGGCGGGCGGAACCATGCGCACCATCAGCGTGGTCAGCGAGACCGAATCCCTCCCCATGAACCGGAACCGCACCAGCGCATAAGCGGCCATGCAGCCGATCACCAGCGTCAGCACTGTCGAAACCAAAGCAATTATCAGCGAGTTGATGAAGGCATTGCCAAATTTCAGCGAACAGTGATCCACATGCTCGGGCTTGTACCAGAGCACGTCACATAAAGCGGTTTCATAGTTCTGGATCGTCGGCAGGAAGATCAAGCCGGACGTGCCCGATATGATGTCGACATCAAGCTTGAACGAATTGACGAACATCAGCAGCACAGGTCCCACCGACATCACGACCAGAGCCGCGATCAGCGCATAAAAGGCGGGGGGCTGTTTTTCGTATCTGGTGGACATTATTCATCCTCCTCCACGGCGGCGCGCAGGCGGTTGGCGCGCATTTCCTGCCAGCGCGTGAAGGCGAACATCGAAACGGTAAAGAACAGCAACAGGATCAGCAGGTAATTCGACATGGCCGCCGCGACGCCCAGTTCCCGAAACTCGGTCGCAGTGCGCGAGATGCGCAGGGCGAGGATCTCGGTGCTCAGCCCCGGCCCACCCTCAGTCATGACCAGGATCACCTCAAGCACCTTGAAGGCATCGATCAGGCGCAGAAGGCCAGTGACAATCAGGACCGGCATCATCAGGGGCAGCTTGATATGAATGATCTGCTGCCACCCGGTTGCGCCATCTATGCGTGCGGCCTCCAGCGCCGAGCGCGGCAGCGATTGGAGCGCGGCCAGCGACAGGATGAAGATAAACGGGGTCCATTGCCAGATGTCGGCAATGATCACCGACATCAGCGCGTTTGCCCCCAGCCAATCCACTTTGGGCAGCCCGATCGCCTCGAAGAACCGGTTAAATGTGCCCACCGTGGGGTGGTACATGTATCGCCACATCAGGCCGACCAAGACCGGCGCGATCATCATCGGAAGGATGAACAGCGTCCGAAGTACCGACATGCCGCGAATGTTGCGGTCCAGCAGCAAAGCCAGCCCAACCCCTATCACCATCTCGAACGTGACAACGAAGAACGCAAAGCTGAGCGTGACGCCAAGGCTTTCGCGGAAATTGGGGTCGTGCCACAGGGTGATGTAGTTCTTGAGCCCTACAAATTCAGCCTCGCCAATGGTCTGGCTGGGGTCCCAGTCACGAAAGCTGCCCCAGACCATGTAACCCAGCGGATAAAGCAAGGCGATCACCATGATGACGACCGCAGGGGCCATGAACATGTAAGGCGTCAGACGATTGGCCGTGGCGCGTTGCATCGGGGGTGTCCTTTGGAAGTGCTTGTATCGGACCGGGGCGCGTACGCCCCGATCCTGACCTGCTCGGGTCGGTTAGTTCCAGGTGTAGTATCCGGCCTCGGTCATCACGTCCTTTGTGCGCTCGGCCACGCCATCCAGCGCCTTCTGGATATCCAGATCTTCGGTCAGTACCTTGGACAGGGTCGTGCCCAGATCAGCGTTGATCTTGCCCCAGACCGGGATGATCGGACGCCAGTCGGGATCGGCATGTTTCAGTGCCTCGCCAAAGGTGGCCATATGGGGGTATTTGGCATTCACCTCTTCATCGGCATGGGTCGAGAACCGTGATGGGTTGCCACCCGCCATCGCAACCAGCTTGTCGCCCTTCTTGGAGGTCAGCCACTGCATCAGCAGGAACGCGGCCTCTTTGTTCTCGGCATTGGCCGGAATACCGATGCCGAACCCACCGGTCTGGCTGGCCCGCTCAACACCCATCGGATGCAGCGCCCAGCCGACCTTGCCGACCACCTGGCTTTTTGACGGATCGTCAATCTGCCCGGCCACAACGGTGGTATCGAGGAACATCGCCGTATCGCCGTTCAGGAAAGACCCCAGCGCCTCGCCAAAGCCAAAGTTGGTGGCGCCCTCGGGGCCGCAATCAACGATGGTCTTGAGCGCCTCGGCAGCCTTGACGCCTGCCTCGTTGTTCACAACCGGGTTCCATTGATCGTCAAAGATCGCCCCGCCCATCGGGTTGAGATGTAGCAGGAAGGCATGCGCCGCGTGATGCCCTGACGCCGCGCGTGACGACAGCCCGCCCATGCCCGGCTCAAGTTCGGGTATTTTGCAGGCAATCTCGAGCAACTCGTCATAGGTTTCTGGCACCTTCAGACCGTGCTTGTCGAAAACATCCTTGCGATAGCCCAGAACCGAAGTTTCCGAGCCATAGGGGATGCCAAACAGCGACCCCGTCGCGCCCTGCAGATAACCTTTGTCGCCACCGGCAAAGCCGATGTTATAGACATAACCGTCGATCAGGTCGCCCGCGTCATAACCGGGATCGGACAACTTGGGGTTCATGAAGTATTTGGCCAGGTTCTCCAGTTGATCGGCAAAGACATAATCGGCCTTGGAAAACACGACATAGGCGATCAGGTCATATTCCCCTTCGTCTTGACCCAGCTCCAGCGTCTGGCGTTCGCGCATCTTGAGGTAGGGCAGTTGATCCACTTCAACCTCGATACCGGTATCCGCAGTGAATTCCGGCAGGATCTTCATCACCGCGTCATAGTGCGGATGCGCAGGGAAATTCACGATCAACGTCGTGCCTTCATAATCGGCGTAAGGGTTGGCAAAGACCGACCCTGCCATGCAGGCCGCAACCGTCAGGCCGGCGACCGTGGATTTAAGTGATTTGGACATGCGTTCCTCCCTTTGCATGGAATCGGGCCGCTAGATCGCAACCTCGCTGTGGCGGTCGAACAGGTGCATCCCGTTCGGATTGACCGCAAATGTCAGGGTTTGCCCCAAAGCGACGGGTGATTCCGAGTTCACCTCGACCATCACCTTCGCCGGTCCGCATCTGCACAGCAGGACCGATTGGGCACCGACATATTCCGAGACCATGACATCCAGCGTCAAAGCCTCCTGTTCCGACGCGTCTGCATCAAAAACCAGATCAGAGGGCCGGACACCCAGGATCACCTCTTTGGCCTGATGCGCTTTTGCGACCGCGGCCTTTTCGGCCCCCAGCCGCAGGTCAAAGCCATCGCCGCTGACAAAGACACCCGTGTCGCGCTCGACGATCTCACCTTCCAGGAAGTTCATCGGCGGCATGCCAAGGAAGCCCGCGACAAACTTGTTCACGGGGCGCTTGAACAGCTCTTCGGGTGTGCCCTGCTGTTGGATATAGCCGCCATGCATGACGACAATCCGGTCCGCCAGTGTCATCGCCTCGATCTGGTCATGGGTGACGTAAATCATGTTCTTCTGGACCCGCTGACTCATCAGCGCCAGTTCGGCGCGCATCTGCCCACGCAGCTTGGCGTCCAGATTGGACAGCGGCTCGTCGAACAGGAAGGTGCCGGCATCACGGGTGAGCGCCCGTCCCATCGCAACCCGTTGGCGTTGCCCGCCCGACAATTCGCCCGGCTTGCGTGCCAGATAGTCGGTCAGGCCCAGCGTCGCAGCGACCGCTTTGACCTTCTGGTCGATCTCAGCCTGAGGGCGTTTTTGCAGGCGCAGGGCAAAGGACATGTTCCGTGCCACGTTCATATGCGGGTAAAGCGCGTAATCCTGAAACACCATGGCAAGATCGCGATCCTTGGGCTCCAACCGACTTACCGGCTTGCCGCCGATATAGATCTCGCCTTCGGTCACATCCTCAAGTCCCGCAATCATCCGCAATGTGGTGGATTTCCCGCAGCCCGATGGGCCGACCAACACCGTGAATTCGTTATCGGCCATCTCAAGCTCGATCCCGTGCAGGACCTCAACATCGCCATAGCGCTTGATCAGGTTCTCAAGGTGGATGGTTGGCATGGCTGGGCTGAATCTCCGTGTGTTACCGGTCACATTAGCAATTGTGACCGGTAACACAAAGGAAAATCGCATTTTCCTATAAGCCGTTGAAAACTAGGGGGTCACAAATCCCGAGTAGAGCTGCGAAAGATCGGCCGGGCCTCGATCTTGATATGCTGGGGAATCACTAGCCCCTCGGCCTGCGCGTCGAACAGCTCAGCGATCAACCGACCGCTGGCCCGCCCGATGCCCTTTGGATCGACCATCACCGTGGTGATGGCGGGCGAGGCAAAACGCGACACTTCAAAATTGCCGAACCCGGCGATGCCGATCTCGTCAGGTACCGGCCTGCCCATCGAGGACAGCACGGACAGCGCGCCAAAGGCCGGGGCATCGGAGACGCAGAAAATGCAGTCGGTGTCCGGAAAACGCGCCAGCAATTCAGGCATCGCGGCGGCCCCGTCCTCGATAGAAAGCGGCGGCTTGCCGAATTTGAGGATGCGATGCGCCGACAGGCCCGCCCCCGTCATCGCCTCAATATACCCTTTGCGACGCGCCGCGCCGCGGGTCCATGCATCATCTGCCTCCCCCAGAAAGGCGATGTTGCGATAGCCGCGCTGGATCAGGGCGCGGGTCATCTCGGCAGCCGCAGCGCGGTTGGAAAAGCCGATCGTATGTCCGATCGGGTCTTCGGGGCGTTCCCACAATTCGATCACCGGGACATTGGCGTCGCTCAGCAGTTGAACGGTGCGGTCTGAATGGCCGTCATAAGACAGCACGATGGCCTCTGGCCTGCGCCGCAGCATGGTCTCGACCAGGTTTTCTTCGCGCTCGGCGGAATAATCGGTGTAGCCCAGCAGGATCTGTTGGCCGATACCCTCGAGCTCTTCAGTCAGGGCCTGCACGGTTTCGGCAAAATGCAAGTTGTTCAGCGACGGCACCAGAACCGCCACAAAGCCAGAGCGCTTGGTGGTCAGGCTGCCTGCCATCTGGTCGGGCACATAGTTCATATCGCGCACCACTTGTAGGATCCGCTCGCGCGTTGCCTTCGAGATCGGGCTGTTTTCCTTGAGCGCCCGCGACACCGTCATGCGCGACACGCCAGCGGCACGCGCCACGTCGCGCATGGTGACCGGAGAGTGCGTTTTCTGAGACTGTGACACCGGCGGACCGCTCGTTTGTTATCGGTCACAGAATGCGGCAGCACCTGCCGCGGATCAAGAGGCGCCGCAAAACACGCGGCGCCTCTTGAAAGTTTCAGCGCTCCAGCGCGCCAACACCCGAGAAGCGGAAGGCTTCCTGTTCCAGCGCGTCGATCTCTTCGGCGCTCAGCTCGTCATGGGCGACGGTGATCCGGCCCAGGAACACCAGCGGCAACTCATCCGCGCGCCCTTCCAGATCGGCCCTGATCGCTTCGGCGGTTGCCGCACCCACGTCATCGCCCATGCGCATCGGTGTGGCATCCAGCTCACCGCGGCGGATGGCGTCCAGCTCAAGCCCGGTGCCGCCCCAGCCCGTCGAGAAGACCTCTTTCTCCTTGCCTTGTGACACCTGTGCCTCGACAGAGCCCATGGCCATTGCGGTATTGGCGTTGTGGATGATCGTCGCCTCCGGATAGGCCTGCAGGATCAGGCTGGTGCCCTCAAAGCCGCCCTCGCGCTGGTATTCGCCGTAGTGTTCATAGGCGGTGGTCCAGTTGCCTTTCTCCTCCACGCAGGCCTTGAAGTCACCGGACCGCTGGTTGTCGGTGATACCCGGAATGCCCCGGTTCATTGCCATGGTCACATCATTGCCCAGACGCCCGAGCATGTAGTCGCACATTACCAGCGCACCCGCTGCCGAGGAAAAGTCGAACCAGGCGTCAGGCTGGGTCTTGAGGTCTTTCAGCGGCGTGTGGAACGCCCAGACATAGGTGGAAAACCCGTCATTCCCAGCCAGCTTGTCGATATTGTCGGCCTGAATGGCGAGTTCCGACGGGCCGAAGATCACATAGTCGTAAAGATCGGCATCCTGCTCGACCTGATTGGCATAGGTTGATTGCAGCGAATGTTCGATCTGGCGGCTGGCAAACTCGGTGGTCTCAAAGTTGATGCCCAACTCTTCCAGCCGCTTGGTCATGGCCAGATAGTTGCGCGCCCAGAAATCGGACGTGTCCGCCGACGGATAGATCAGCGCGATCTGGACCGGGTTGTCGAGCGAGCCGGAAAATGGCACCGCCTCTGATCCGACCACCGCCTGCAGCGCTTCGAGCTTGCCGTCGGCATTGACCTCGTCCGGCACCCAGTAATCGCGCTCGCCGATATCGGGCAATTCCTTGAGCGGTAGAGAGCCCTCGGCGAATGCGCCCCCACCTAGTGCCACGCTTGCCACCAGAGCTGTTGTTGTTAATAACCTCATTTCGGTTCCTCCCTTTGCATGAGTGCGGAGCCATCGGTCGGGTCGGGGCTGCATCCCCGGCCCGGCCACCCCGCGTGTTGGCCGGTCACCCGCTTGGGTTGGGATCCCCGGCAAATAGTCCACCAATCGCAAGCAGCGCGATCAGCACACCAATCAGGGCCGCGCTGAAGCGCAGCATTTTCTGTCCATCCGGGGTCATGAGGCCCGCGAACACGCCGCCTGCCCCGTCCCGGTCTTTCTTTTGCATCCATGTGTAAAGCGCGACCGAGCTGACAATGACGACGCCCGAGGCGACCGATTGCCAAAAGAACTCGATCCGCAACGTCACCAGCGCATTGATCATCATGCTCAGCAGCAGCACGCCCGCAAACGACCCCAGCATCGAGGCACGGCCTCCGAATAGAGAGGTGCCCCCCACCACAACAGCGGCGATCACATGCAGGTTAAAATAAGGTGCAGACGTGGCTTGAATCGCATTCAGCTTGCCGGTCAGCATGACCCCACCCAATGCGGCACAAGCCCCCATCAGCACGTAGGCATAGACCTTGTGGCGATTGACCGAAATGCCGGTCAGTTCGGCCGCTTCTGGGTTCGACCCGATAGCGATGGTGTAGCGACCGAAATAGCTGCGTGTCAGCAGCACATAACCTGCGATCATCGTGGCCATGCCGATAATGACCGGGATCGGGATGAAACCGGGGATCTGACCGCGCCCGATCTCGGTCAGAAATTCCGGGAAGCGCGCCAGCACCAGCCCCTTGGCCAGCACCAGGGCAAAGCCGCGATAGACGAGGTCCATCGCCAACGTTCCGATCAGATCCGGAACGTTGAACCGCGTGATGATCAAACCGTTGATCAGCCCCATCACCGCACCAAGCAGGATCGCAATCGGCACCGCGACATAGACGGAGAAGCCATATTGCTTGATCAGAAAGGCCATCATGATGCCGCTGAGCGCCGCGATGGAGCCGATAGACAGGTCGATGCCCCGCTGCGTGATGACAAAGGTCATCGCCATCGCCATCGGCATATACAGGGCGGCATCCAGTAGGATCAGGTTCAGGTTTGTTGCCCGAAAATAGCGCGCGGGTTCCGCCACGGCCATGAACAGCAGGATCGCCAGGATCATCACCATCGGGCCGACAATGGCAACATAAGGTTCAATCCGTTCGGAGAGTGTCTTGTTTGCAATCTCGGTCGTCATCACGCGGCCTCCTCTGCGCCAACGATCAGGCCGAGGACGTCTTGCGTGTTGCTTTCCGATGTCTGCACCACGCCCACACACTGGCCACGCCTTTGCACATGGATGCGGTCGGACACCTCAAAGACATCATCCAGCGAGTGGCTGATCAGGATCACCGCCAACCCTTGCGCCTTCAGCGTCTGGATCAGCTTCAGCGTGCGCGCGGTTTCTTGCGGGCCAAGTGCTGCCGTCGGTTCGTCCATCACCAGAACCCGCAGGCCCTCGTGATAGACAGCGCGCGCGATGGCGACTGCCTGCCGCTGGCCGCCCGACAGGCTCTCGGTCGGCGCGTCGAGCGATCTGAGCCGTACGCCCAGACGCTCCATCAATACACGCTCGGTCTCGGATCGCATCCGCTTGTTGTCCAGAATGGTGATGCCGAACACCTTGCGCGTGAGTTCATTGCCCAGAAACATGTTCGCCGCCGGATCGAGGTGATCGGCCAGTGCCAGCGTCTGATAGACGGCGTCGATGCCCAATTCGATAGCGTCGGCATGACTTGCGAAATCGACCTGTTCGCCCGCCAGAAAGATCTCGCCCCTGGTCGGCTGGTAGACACCGGTCAGAACCTTGATCAGCGTCGACTTTCCGGCGCCGTTGTCGCCGACGATGGCCAGCACCTCTCCGGCATAGGCGTCAAGATCGACATTAGACAAGGCCGTGACGCCGCCAAAGCGTTTGGTGATGCCGCGCATTTTGACAAGTGGGGCGTCGGGCATGGGGTACTCCGTCATTTGGATGCAGCGTTCCGGCTTGCCGGTCACATGAACCGCCGATCCGGGTCGCAAACTGTTGCGAGGGCGGCACTTGGCCTTTTTGGGTCCCCGAACCGTTTCCGGCCCGAGGACCTGGGGGGAGAGTGGCTATTTGCCCCAAATACTTGAATAGGCCTCGCGATAGGGTGAATCTGGATCGAACTGGTTGCTGTCTCCCAGTTTGGCCAACCCGTCCTGGTTCACCAGCGCGGGTGACGTCACATAGCCGGAACAGGCCTCTCCCTGAATGGCGCGGTTCAGCTCATCCACCAGTTGCCAGCCCTGCAGGTTCAGCGGTTCGGCCACAGTGATCGTCTGGTACTGACCACCGCGGATGCGCTGGAACGCCGCCTCGGACCCATCGCCCGCCGACCCCGCTTTCGGAGATCCATCTCCGGGAATGCCCGCTGCCGCTAGCGCCGGTCCCATGAAGTCGAAGTAGAGGTCGTTGATCGCCAGCGCATGGGTCCAGCTATCGCCGTGTTTCTGCAGCAAAGATGTGGTCAACGGCCCCATTCGGCTGGAGGTGTCGGCAATCGGCGTGTCGACATATTCCAGAACCTTGCCGCCTGCGGCCTCAATCGTTTCCTTGATCCGATCCGCCTTGTCGATGGCGATCTGATAGGTGGAATCGGTAAAGATCACTGCACCCACGGCGTCACCACCATCCCCCATCGCCCATTGGGCGGCGACCTCGGACACGGTCATCGCATCGGTCGAGACGTTGGCAAAGATGCCGCCGGGCGCGTCGCAGCCGATCTTGGGGCCGGAATGCCAGGCCACCATCGGGATATTCGCGCCGACAACGCCCTCAAGCGCCGCCTGCTGTTCAACCGCATCAAAGCCGTTGATGATCACGCCATCGGGCTTGAGCGCCATGGCCTGACCAATCGCCGCAGTCCGCCCCTGGATCGAGCCTGCGCCGTCCAGAACACGCACATCCCAACCGATCTTTCCTGCCGCTTCTTCGACCCCGGTGGTCACCCCGAGGATGCCACCATTCTTGAGGTCACCGGCGACGACGACGATGGATTTGCCTTCGGCCGCTGTTGGCCCCGTTGTCGGGCCGTCCCAAGCGGTTTCCGCGACTGTGGCTGTGCCAAACCCGGCAAGCATCGTGGTTGCCAGCATGGCGTTCAGAAATGTTCTCTTCTTCATAACTTCCTCCCTTTGCACTTGTTTGCTCAGCGCTTTTCCGCGCCTTTTCTGCGCTGCGCATATCCCGCGATGCCAATGGCAATCAGCAGGGTCACCCCGTTGAACAGCGGCTCAACCCAGAAAGAGCCGCCAAATTGTTGAATGCCCGAAATGCCGACCGCCAGAATGGCGACACCGACAACAGTGCCCCAGACATTGACCCGGCCGGGTTTGATGGTGGTTGATCCCAGAAAGGCCCCCACAAGCGCAGGCAGTAGAAACTCCAGCCCGACCGAGGCCTGACCGATCCTCAGTTTCGAGGCCAACAGCACGCCGGCCAGCGCCGTCATGGTGCCCGAGGCAACAAATGCCCCGATCACGTATTTGCGGGTGGGAATGCCATTCAACTGCGCCGCGCGCTGGTTGGCACCGATGGCATACAGGTAGCGACCCACGGGCGTGTACTCGAGCACGATCCACATAACCACCGTGATCGCGAGCAGGTAGTATCCGGTGATCGGCAGCCCGAAGACAAAGGTGCTGTTGAGCGCATAGAACCCGTCTGGCAGCACGCCGACCATCTGCCGCCCGCCAGTATGCCACAGCGCCAGCGCGTAGAGCACCGTTCCGGTCCCCAGCGTCGCGATGAAACTATCGATCTTGGCAACCTCGACAAGCAGGCCGTTCAGGAACCCGGTGACTGCACCCAGCATCAACACCAGCGCCACAGCCACCGGCCAGGGCATACCCAGTAGGGTTTGAAAGCTGATCGCAAGAATGTGCCACAACACGATCCCATAGCCCACGGTCAGGTCAATCCGCCCCGCCGCCATCGGGATCATCGCCCCCAGCGACAGAAGCGCGATGATTGCCTTGTCCGAGACGATCGCGCGCAGGTTCAGCATCGTCGGAAAAGTGTTCGGCAGCAGGACGGAGAACAGCCCGATCAGGAACACTGTCAGGATCACCAAGCCATAAACCGGCAGAAGCCGGACCAGACGCTGGCCAAAGTTCAGGCCCTTCAACTCGGCCTTTGTCGGTTCCAATGCGCCCGATTCAAGCGATTGCATTCTGGTTGCCCTCTCGTTTCTCGATATTGCCGGCCGAGGCTGACTGGATCAGGTTTTCGGTGGTCAGGCGGGTTCCTTGCAACTCATCCACAAGGGCGCCCTGACTGAAGACAATGGCGCGATGGCAGATCGTCGAAATCTCTTCGAAATCGGTGGACACGACGAGGATGCCCAGCCCGTCCGCCAAAGCCCGGTTGAGCAGCGCGTAAATCTCGGATTTTGCCCCCACATCCACACCCGCCGTCGGGTCCTCGCAAATCAGCAGGCTGCGCTTGGTGGCCAGCCAGCGCCCGATCACGACCTTCTGCTGGTTGCCACCCGAAAGCGCCTCGATCGCCAGGCTCGGGTCATTCGGGGACAGGCCAAGCTCGGCGCCGATGATCGCGGCCTGTCCGGCCTCGACCTTGGGTGACAGAAGATTAAGCAGCTTGCGACCGATACCCTCGGGATTCAGGAAGGTGTTTTCCCGGATCGTGAGGCTCATTGCGACCGATTCCTCGGTCCGGTCTTTGGCAACCAGCCCGACACCTGCCGCAAGCGCACGCTGCGGGGTCGACAGATCCGGTGCGCGACCCGTCAGCGTAACCTGCCCGTCGTAGGGTTCAAGACCAAACAGTGCGCGCGAGATCGCCTCATGGCCCGCCCCGCGCAGCCCGACCAGCCCGACGATTTCATTCTTGCGGAGTTCGAAATTCAGCGGCCCGACGCCCGCCACGCGGAACCGGTCGAGCGTCAGCACCGGGTCTCCGGGCGCATCGCTGCTCTTGACAGTCTCGCGGGTCTTGCGGCCAACGATCTTCTGTACCAGTTCCTCGGGCGTGGTGTGGTCGATGCTGCGCACCCCAACCATGGCGCCGTCGCGCAGAACCGCCACGCGATCGGCGATCTGGAATATCTCGTCCAGCCGGTGGCTGACGTAGATCATCCCCACACCAGCCTCGCGCAGGGGCCGCAACGCCTCGAACAGGCGTTCCACTTCGTCTGCGGGCAGCGAAGCGGTCGGTTCGTCCAGCACCAGAAACTCACTGTCCACTGCCAGCGCACGGGCAATCGCGACCAGCGATTTCTCGGTGCGGCTCAGGTCCTCGACCCGCGCGGTCGGATCGAAGTCGCAATCGACCTTGCGCAGCGCATCGGCGGCAAAAGTTTCGACATCGCCCCAGCGGATCAGGCCATGCTTGCGAGAAAATCCCAGCGCGAGCGCGATATTCTCGGCCACCGTCATCCACTCGATCAAGCCCAGATCCTGGTGGATGAAAGCCACTTTCTGCCGCTCACCGAAACCGGCAGGCCGGTGCGCATACGGCGCGCCGTCGATCAACACGCGCCCTGCATCGGGCTGATGAATGCCGCCAAGCACCTTGATCAGCGTCGATTTACCGGCCCCGTTTTCGCCCAGCAGCGCGAGAATTTCGCCACGCTCAACGGTCAGAGACACATCCTTCAGCGCATATGTGCCGCCGAAATGCTTGTCGATGCCGTCAAAGAACAGACCTGAGGCCAGGTTCTGCATGCGGGCTCCTCCTTGATCCGGGTCTCAACGCTCCCGTTGAGTTACCCGTAACATTGCGCTAGTGTTTCGCGTGGCAGGCCAATCTGTCAAGCTTTAAGTTACCCGTAACGTAAATGCGTCGAGATGAAAGAAAAGAGTAATAAAAACAGCCGGATAAGCCTGTCTGAGGTCGCCCGCGCCGCAGGTGTGTCGAAGATGACCGCCAGCCGTGTTTTGCGTGGCGAGGGCGGGTACTCGGAAAAAACCCGCGACAAGGTGATGGAGAAGGTCGACCAGTTGGGCTACCTGCCGAATCGCCTTGCCACGGTTTTTGCCGGCGACCAGAGCTCGACCTTTGTGGGCGTGTCGATCCCCGACCTCGGAAACGAGGTCTTTGCGCAGGTTCTCGAAGGCATCGACCGCAAGCTCGGCTCCTTTGGTCGCCAGACCGTTCTGGGCCTGACCCAGCACACCCAGCAGGAAGAAGAGAACTGGATTCGCACCGTTCTGTCTTGGCAGCCTGCGGGGTTGATCCTGACTGGTCGCTACCATTCGCCGCGCGCCACCGAAATGCTGCGAAACGCGGGTATTCCCATTGTCGAAATCTGGGATCTGAACAGCAGCCCGTTGGATATGTCAGTGGGCATCAACCACTTCGACAGCGGCTTTGACATGGGCCGGTACCTGATGGGGTGCGGCTATTTCAATATCGGATATGTCGGCACCTCGCATGACACCGCCAACGCCGCGACAACGCGACTGGACGGGTTCTGCAAAGCGGTCGAAGGCGGCGGTGGGCGGGTGGTCAAGCAGCTCTGCCTGCATGACACGGCGACGTATTATCCGGGTTTTTATGGAACCGAGCAATTGCTGGCCTCGGGCAGTGGGGTTGAATGCATTTTCTATCAGAATGACGCGATGGCCTTTGGTGGGCTGCAATATTGCAGTGCGAAAGGAATGCAGGTGCCACAGGATATCGGCATTGCGGGATGGGGCGACCTGCCGATCGCATCGGTGATTGCGCGGCGGTTGACTTCGATGCATGTACCGCATCTCAAACTCGGGCAGGCTGCGGCCGAGATGATGATCGGGCGGCTGAGCGATGAACCGGTCGAAACCTGTCGCGATATCGGCTTTCGCCTGATCCCGGGGACGACGGTGCGCAACAACGCCTAGCTGGTCTCGCCCCGCACAAGGCGCGAGCCGACATCGACCACGCGCGTTCCGTCCTGCGGATTGCCTGAAAACAGGTCCTCAAGCAGCACCGCCACCTGTTCCCCGATCTCTCTGGCGGTGACGCCGATCGTTGTGATCCTTGGATCTGAAACCGAGGCCACCTCGAAATTGCCAAACCCAGTGACGGCAATGTCACCGGGCACATCCAGCCCCTGCCGCCTGCATTCGCTCAACACCCCGAAGGCCACCGGGTCCGAAACGCAGACCAAGGCGTCGAAGTCCGCCACTCTCGACCCCAGCGCCGACACCACCTGCGCACCGTGGCGCATCGAAACCGGCGCGGGGCCCGCATCGAGGATCTCAACTTCGGGCAAACCCTGCTCGGCGGCTTTGGCGGTCACCCCGTCGCGGCGTTCGGCCCCGCGCAGGTCGGTCAAATCGGAGGCTCCGACATAGCCCAGCCTGCGCCGCCCGCTTTCGGCAAGATGGGTCACCAGCTTGGCCATAGCCTCCGCGTTGGAAAACCCGACCACATGGCCCAACGGGTCTTCGGGCAGGTCCCACATCTCGACAATCGGCAGATTGCGGGCGCTGAGAAGCGCGCGGGTTTCGTCGGTATGATGTCCTCCGGTCAGCACGATCGCCTCGGGGTTTCGGGTCAGCAGCTGGCGTACAAGCTCTTCTTCCTTCTCGACGCGGTAATTGGTGCTGCCCAGCAATAACTGCATACCGCTTGGACCAAGGCCATCAGACAGACCGCGAAAGGTTTCGGCGAAATTGGCGTTGTTGATCGACGGCAATGTGACCGCGACAAACCCGCTTTTCTGGGTTCGAAACGCCTGCGCGGTGGTGTCGTAGACATAGCCCAGTTCAGCCGCCACCTGCCGGATCTTGTGCCGGGTCTTTTCGTTGACCGTCTCATCGTCACGCAGGGCACGCGACACCGTCATCGGCGAGACCCCGACGGCGCGCGCCACATCACGCATCGTGACCCGCGCGGTCATCCCGCGAACTCGTGTTTGGCGCCTGCAAAGAACTCCATCACCGCTGCCTCGTCCTCGCCCCCAAGCCCGGCGGCGGTCAACATCCGGTGGATTTCCGTGCAGATGGCGGTCATCGGCATCGAGGTGTCGGTCTGGCGCGCCAGATCGTTTACCGCGTTCAAATCCTTGACCATGTTGTCAATCCGGCCGGTGCGCCGATAATCCTTGGTCGCGAAGCGTGGCAGATATTCTTGCAGCAACGCGCTGTCCGCGCGCCCACCTTTCAGTGCCTGCGGGATCTTTTCGGCGTCCACGCCTGCATCCAGCGCCAATTGGGTCGCTTCTGCGACGGCGAGAAACCCGATCCCGCAAAGAACCTGATTGATCAGTTTCGTCGTTTGCCCCGCCCCGGACGGCCCCATATGTGTATAGTTCGAGGCCACATGGTGCAGCGCCTTATGCGCACGCTCCACATCCGCAGCCGCGCCGCCCGCCATCAGCGTCAGTTCGCCGATCAGGGCCTTGGGCGCACCTCCAGAGAGCGGGCTGTCGACCCAGGCCAGACCCCGCTCTGCCGCCATCGCAGCGAATTTGCGCGTCGCACCCGGCTCGATCGAGGACATGTCGATGATCACGGTGCCCTTGGCAGCACCCTCAGCAATACCGTCCTTGCCGAATGCTGCCAGTTCCACAATGCGCGAGGCGTTCAGGCTGGTGATGACGAAATCCACACCCCGGCTCGCCTCGGCCGCCGACGCGGCAGCAACGCCACCCTTGGTAACCAGAGCGGCCACCTTCTCAGGGTCCAGATCGAAGACATTCAGCGTGTTGCCGGTCTCCAGCAACCGCGTGCCAATCGCGCCACCCATGGCGCCGGCCCCGATCAAGGCAATCTTTTCGCTCATGTCCCTGTCTCCTTTTCTTGTCCTGCAGACCGCATATCAGAGCGACGCGGTGATGCCGCCATCAACATAGAGCGTATGGCCGTTCACGAAGCTCGACGCGTCCGACGACAGGAACACACAGGCGCCCACCAGTTCCTCGACCTGTCCCCAGCGCCCTGCCGGCGTGCGTTTCTGTAGCCAAGTCGAAAATTCCGGATCGGCCACCAGCGCCGCGTTGAGCGGAGTGTCAAAATAGCCCGGCGCGATGGCGTTGCATTGCAACCCATGCTTGGCCCAGTCCGTGGCCATGCCCTTGGTCAGATTGCCCACAGCGCCCTTGGTCGCCGTATAAGGTGCGATGCCGGGACGGGCGAGCGCGGTCTGCACCGAGGCAATGTTGATGATCTTGCCAGCCCCGCGCTCGATCATGTGCCGGGCCACAGCCTGACCGACATGAAAGACACTGGCGATATTAGTTTGCAGCAACTTTTCGAACGCATCGGCCGGAAAGTTCTCAAGCTCTGTCCGGTGCTGCATCCCGGCATTGTTCACCAGGATGTCGATTGGTCCGGTATCGCCCTCGAACCCGTCCACCGCCGCACGCGCCCCATCGTGATCGGTCGCATCAAAGGCCAATTCGGTCACGCTTGCGCCGCCAGTACGCAGGTTTTCAGCCGCAGTGCTCAGCTTTGCCGTATCGCGCCCGTTCAGCACGATCTCGGCCCCAGCTGCCGCCAACCCATGCGCCAGAGCATAGCCAATGCCCTGCGACGAACCGGTGATCAGGGCGCGTCGGCCCGAGAGAGAAAAAAGATTGGTCATGTGGATTCCCCTGCTGCGCAGACACGCATTGACTCGAGCCATTTGGTACCGATAACATGTTACCGATAACAATACTTGTCAAGCAAGGATTCCCCCGTGTCGAAACCGATCATCCTCCAAGTTGGCCCTTATCCTGAATGGGACCAGACCCCTCTTGATAGCGCGTTTGACGTCAAACGGTATTTCGAGGCACCCGACCAACCCGGCTTTCTGGCCGAGCATGGCCCAAATATTCGCGCCATCGCAACACGGGGCGAACTGGGGGCGGGCCATGCCATGATTGAGGCCTGCCCAGCGCTTGAACTGATCTCGGTCTATGGTGTCGGCTTTGACGCCGTCGATCTGGACGCCTGCCGTGAACGGGGCATCCGCGTGACCAACACGCCGGACGTTCTGACGCAGGACGTGGCCGATCTGGGCGTGGCGATGATGCTGTGCCAGTCGCGCGGCATGGTCGGCGCGGAACGCTGGGTGCGTGACGGGTCCTGGGCCAGCAAAGGGCTTTACCCGCTCAAGAGGCGGGTTTTCGGGCGCAAGGCAGGCATCCTGGGCCTGGGCCGGATCGGGTTCGAAGTTGGCAAGCGATTGGCCGGGTTCGGTATGGACATCGCCTATACCGATATCACCGCCAAGGATTATGCCCCGGACTGGACCTTCATGTCCGATCCGCTGGAGCTTGCCCGGCATGCCGATTTCCTGTTCGTCACGCTCGCCGCCTCGGCGGAAACGAGGCATGTGGTGAATGGTGACCTGATCGCTTGCGTGGGGCCCGAGGGGATGATCATCAACATCTCGCGCGCATCGAATATCGACGAAGAGGCGCTGATTACCGCTTTGCAGAATGGCACGCTGGGCGCCGCCGCACTGGATGTGTTCGAGGGGGAACCGGCACTCGACCCCCGGTTTCTAGACCTCGACAATGTCCTGCTGCAGCCGCATCACGCCTCGGGCACCATTGAGACGCGGAAGGCGATGGGGCAGCTCGTCCGGGATAACCTGACCGCCCATTTCGCCGGGCAAGACCTACTGACACCTGTACTCTGAGGCCGATATGAAAACCATCGTTGCGCATGCCGCGAAAGACCTTCGCATCGAAACCCGCGAGATGCCCCAGCCCGGACCGGATCAGGTTCTGATCCGCATGGCGACCGGCGGCATCTGCGGCTCTGACCTGCATTACTACAATCACGGCGGGTTTGGTCCCATCCGGTTGAAAGAACCGATGATTCTGGGCCACGAGGTTGCGGGTCATGTCGCCGCGATAGGCAACACTGTCACTGGCCTGAGCGAGGGCCAGCTTGTAGCCATTTCGCCCTCACGGCCCTGCGGCACCTGCAAATTCTGTCTGGAAGGTAATCAAAACCATTGCCTCAACATGCGGTTCTACGGGTCGGCCATGCCCTTTCCCCACATTCAGGGCGCGTTCTGCGAATATATTGTCGCCGATGCCAGCCAATGCGCCGTGGCGGACGGGCTGAGCGCGGGCGAGGCGGCGATGGCAGAACCGTTGTCGGTGGTGCTGCACGCCGCCGGACAGGCAGGCGATCTGATGGGCAAGCGGGTTCTGGTCACCGGTTGCGGCCCCATCGGCCTGCTCGCCGTTCTTGTGGCCCGCAGTGCCGGTGCGGTCGAAATTGCGGCCACCGACATCATGCCCTTCACCCTCGACATGGCCCGGAGCACGGGCGCCGACCTTGCCATCAATGTTTCCGAAACACCGGGCGCGCTGGACGAGTTTGCCACCGACAAGGGGCATTTCGACGTGCTCTTTGAATGCAGCGGTGTGGCGGCGGCCCTGTCCTCTGCCGTGCCGGCCCTGCGCCCGGGCGCAACCATTGTCCAACTGGGTCTTGGCGGCGACATGACGCTGCCCATACAGGCGATGACCGCCAAGGAGATCACGCTCAAAGGCTCGTTCCGCTTTCATGCAGAGTTCTTCATGGCGGTCGAGATGATGCGGACTGGTCGCCTGTCGGTGGCACCGCTGATCACCCATACCGTCCCATTGGCCGAGGCCGTATCCGCCTTTGAACTGGCATCCGATCGGAACAAGGCGATCAAGGTGCAGCTTGGGTTCTGAAACCCGCCCCCCGGTCATGGAACCGGGGTGGGGGCGGGTCTGTCGTTACGCGCGCCGCAAGCTCAGAACTTGGGCGCGCGCTTTTCTAAGAACGCGGTATAGGCTTCGGCAAACTCGGTTGATTTGACGCCTGAAGCAAACTCGACCAGTTCTTCGTTGACGCGGTCCATAAGGGTTCCGGTTGACGAGGCGCGCAGCAGCGCCTTGGACTTGGCCATCGCCACCGGAGGCTGCTTGGTCAGCGCTTCGGCTGCCGCTTCGGCTGCCTGCGCCACTTCAGCGGCAGGCAGCACCGCGTTGATCAGGCCATCCGACAGCGCCTCTTTGGCGTCGAACATGCGACCCGTCAGGATCAGCTCGGCGGCTTTGGCCTGACCTACCAGACGGGGCAGCAGATAGGAGGAGCCGGCTTCGGGCACGAGGCCGAGATTGACGAAAGGCAGCCTGAACTTGGTTTCCTCGGCGGCATAGATCAGATCGCAATGCAGCAACATCGTGGTGCCGATCCCGATGGCAAGCCCCTCGACCTGCGCGACAATGGGCTTCGGAAACCCGATGATCGCCTCAAGAAACTGTGCCGCCGCAAAGTCACCGCCCTTGGCGGCCTCGGCAAAGGCATTCACATCGTTGCCGCTGGTAAAAATACCACCAGCACCCCGGATCAGAACAACCCGGATCGCGGTGTCCTCTGCGGCCTCTTGCAGGGCAGCAATCATGGTGCGGTACATGTCATTGGTGATCGCGTTCTTCGTCTGCGGAGCAGACATGGTCAGACGCAGAATCGCGCCTGACTTTTCGGTGATAACTTCGGCGTTTCCTGTGGTCATGCGAATAAGTCCTTGTTTCCTGCCCGATACAGCAATGCTGCCCGCCCGATCGGTGAAGCCAGTCGGAACAGGCGACCGGAACCGGCGGGCAGATGTTCATGTGAGAGTGTTATGCGAGGGTGCCCGACAAACGCGATGTGATGATCTCGTTTGCTTCGCGCATGGTGCGGTCGATCAGCTCCTGACAGGTCGGAATATCATTGATCAGACCAACAACCATGCCGCAGGACCATGCGCCCGCTTCCATCTCGCCATCTCTCATGATGCGGGGATAGACGCCGGCAACCTGTTCGATGATGTCCTCGAATTTCAGCTTGTCGCCAAGCTCTCTTTCTTTTTCCAGCAGCTGTTCAACAGCCTCGTTGGTCATCACACGTTCGGTATTGCGCAGCGGGCGCATCACCAGACGGGTGTCAAGCTCAGTTGCGGCAACGATGGCGTCCTTGACGTTCTGGTGCACCGGCGCCTCTTTTGTCGCGATGAAGCGCGTGCCCATGTTCATGCCGGAGGCGCCCATGGCCATGGAGGCAACCAGCGACCGACCGTCGGCCTGACCACCGGACGAGACGAAGGGAATCTCAAGCTCATCCGCGGCGCGTGGCAGAAGGATCATGTTGGGCACGTCATCCTCACCAGGGTGACCGCCACACTCGAACCCGTCGACCGAGACCGCGTCGCAGCCGATTTCCTGCGCCTTCAGCGAGTGGCGAACCGAAGTGCATTTGTGGATCACCTTGATGCCCGCATCCTTTAGATAGGGCATGACCTGCGACGGATTGCGCCCGGCGGTTTCGACCACGCGCACGCCGCCGTCGATGACCGCCTGCACGATGGCCGGGTAATCCGGCGCGTTTACAGTCGGCAGGAAGGTGATGTTGACCGCAAAAGGCTTGTCGGTCATGTCGTTGCAGCGCGCGATCTCGTTGGCCAGTGCCTCTGGCGACTTCAGGCTCAAGGCCGTAATCGTGCCAAGGCCACCGGCATTGGACACCGCCGCCGCCATCTCGGCAAATCCGACATAGTGCATTCCGCCCTGGATGATGGGGTGTTGAATACCAAACAGTTCGGTAATCGCGGTTTTCATTGTCACCATTCCTTCGGTTTTTTCGTTTCATTACTTGTTGGCCCGCACCCGCTGGCCGCAAGCAGCGACTGGCCAGGCAAACCAGCTTTCGGCCTGCATAAACTGTTCTCATGATTCCGGTCATTGTAACGTCGCGTCCAAATGCACCTGTCATACGGCATTTGTTCAGTCGCTCCGGCAGTCCAGCGCGTCAGGGCAGTCGATGGACCCATCAACAGAAAAATCGCGCTTTCCTGACGGGCCCTGACCGGATGCACAGCGCTAGAATTGCCGCGCCTGCCTAGTTCTTCAGATTGAAATTCACGTATTTCCGGAACATTCCGGCATAGGGCGGACGCAGAAACTTGAGCAGGTCTAACGAAGTCTGCCGGTAAATCGCCTTTTGGTGGCTGAACTCCAGAAAACCATCCTTGCCGTGATAATGGCCCATGCCCGAGGGGCCAACCCCTCCGAATGGCAGGTTTTCCTGCGCGATATGCATAATGGTGTCGTTCACGGTCACACCGCCCGAAATAGTGTTATCCATCACGAAAGCCTCTTCCTTGGCAGAATTGCCGAAGAAATACAGCGCCAGAGGGCGCGGATGTGCGTTCACATACTCCACCGCTTCTTCGGTGTTGCTTGTGTAGCGGACCGGCAGGAGCGGGCCAAAGATCTCTTCTTGCATGACCGTCATGTCATCGGACACGCCCATGATCAGCGTCGGAGGAAGCTTGTGGTGCGGCTGCTGCGAGAAATCTTCGTTTTGCGGGTTCAGCTCGACAATGTCGGCGCCCTTGCTGCGGGCATCCTCGACATGGTTGCGCATACGGTCGAAATGTCGCTGCCCGAGAATCGAGGTATAATCGTCATTGTCCTTCAGGCCAGACGGAAACATCTTGCCCACGGCAGCTTGCGCGGCTTCGACAAAACCACCCTTCTGTTTTTCATTCAGCAGCACATAGTCAGGGCAGATGCAGATCTGACCGGCATTGAAGGTCTTGCCGTGCATGATGCCTGTAGCCGCTTTGATGACATCGGCGGACTCACCGACGATGACCGGAGATTTGCCACCCAGTTCAAGCGTCACCGGCACCAGGTTTTTCGATGCCGCCCGCATGACAAGTTTGCCAACACCGGTCGAGCCGGTGAAGATCAGGTGATCGAATGGCAGGGACGCGAACGCGGCGGCCACATCGGCCTCGCCTGTAATCACGTACAACTCGTCTTCATCGAATGCCTGGGCAATCAATTTTGCCATCAGGTCCGAGGTCGCCGGTGTGAATTCGGACGGTTTGATCATGGCCCGGTTTCCGGCGGCAAGAACACCGGCCAGGGGCGCGAAGGTCAAGGTGATCGGAAAGTTCCAAGGTGACATGATTCCGACAACGTCCTTTGGCTGATACTGCACTTTTCCAGAGGCACCAAACAGGCCCAGAGGAAACTCAAGGTGCCGGCGGCTGGGACGCATCCATGATTTCATGTGCTTGCGCGAATGGCGCAGTCCCTTGATCGAAGACGCGACATCGGCAAAGTCGGTCAGACCCCGCGACCGGTGCCCGAAATCCGCGATCAGCGCATCCTGCAATTGGGTTTTGTTGTTCAGCAGCACATCAATGGCGCGGCTCAACCGGTCTGCGCGTATTTCGACAGACGGGAGCCCCTCTTTCCGCTGGGAAGTTTTCTGCTTTTCGAGCACAACGGCCAGTTCGATAGATACGTCACGCATTTTTCTGTTCATTGTGAGCGCCTTTCTCGGCCGTCTGTTTCTTGTAACACCGTGGCGAACTAAGCTGGGAACGTCCGGCACAAAAAAGTCTGGGACGATTCTGCGCATTTTCTGGCAATCCCGACTAAGTCCTTGGATGGCATGCCAATGCCAGAACCAACCTCATCTTGGCTTGACGAACTCGGTCGAATTTTTTCACAACTTCAGAAAAAACTGTCAACAGCGCAGCGTTCAATACATGCGGACCAATTGCGTGGCGCCCGAGGCCCGCATGCCGTTGTCGTCAAGACACGCTGCACGTCAGAGTCAGCCCTTTGACTTTGCCTTGGCTTCGGTTGCGTAAGCGGCGGCTTTCTCGGCCTCATTCTGGACCGCCAGGGCAAATTTGCTCAGCGAAGCAGCAAAAACCTCCGCGGCTTCTGCCTGTCCTTCGGCCGATTTGGCCGCCCATGTCTTCTGGGCCTCTGCGACCTGTTTCTTCATCGTATCAACCTGTTCGGTCCAACTGGCATCCGCTTTGGCCCATTCACTCTTTGCGGTTTCCGAGGCATCCGCCATAAAGGATTGAATCTGTTCGCTGGCCGCAGTCATGCGTGCATCAGCATCTGCGGCCCAGGACTTGAACTCTTCATCCGTCTTCTTGTTCCACCCCACCGCCTGCGATTGCCATTCGTTGAATTTGTCTTCCATCTGCTTGGAATAATTTGCCATCGCTTTAAGAGCTTCCGAAACATCCATGTTCTTGTGCCTTTCCTGAGTGGACCAACGCATCAGACTGACCGTTCTGGCCAGCACGCGATAGGGGGACCGACGCCGTTAAAAGCGGTCCCTGCCATATCCTAAAGGGTTTCGCTGCAAAAGGGATTGACCTATTCGGCACGTTGTTGACATTTTCGGACAGCAAAGTAGGAATTTTCAGTATGACCACCGATCCAGCTGCCTACTATGAAAGCGATCTGGTCCCGAACCACTGGCTGATCTCGGCCCTGCTTGACCGCGGCATTGATGATAAAGACCTCTGCAGCGAATTGGATTGCGGCCCGACAGAACTCAATGATCCCGAGTTTGCAATCCCGGTCGAGAGCTACCTGAGGCTGATCGATTGGGGCGCCGCGAAACTGGACGATCCGGAGTTGGGCTTGAGAATTGCACAGACAGCCAGAGGGCGACGATTTGGTGTTCTTGGCTACATTGTCGACAATGCCTCCTCGGTACGAGATCTGTGCGTTTTGCTCGATCACTATTACCAGATGTTTACCAGAAGTTTCGGCCTGAAATTCACTCAGGCGCACAGCATTTGCGTATTCGATTATTCGGCGAATCCGCTTCCGGGCAGCGATGGTCGACAAGACATAGACCTTACGCTTGCTGTTCTCGTGGCGCTGATAGGCCGCAAGATCGGTACCGAATGGTACCCCATAACAACCCGGTTCACCTTTCCGAGCCCCTCCGATCTCGCCACCTACCGCGACATTTTCGGACCGGATGTCAGGTTCGGTCAGAACAAGAACCAGCTGATTTTCGACCGCAAGATACTGCGCATGAAGATCAGCGACGCCAACCCGGACCTTTTGGCCATTGTGCGCCAACAGGCGGACACGCTGCTAGAGCGGTCCCGCATGGACGAGAGCATTGAACGGCGTATCCGGCTGCTGCTGTCTTCGCGCGTGGGACACACCCAACTGACCGCGACCGAAATCTCGAGCGATCTGAACATATCGGTGCGCAAGCTTCATCGGTGCCTCAGTTCCGAGGGCACGACGTTCCGGGAATTGCGCAAAGACGTGATCCAGTCCGCCGCCCGCAGTGCGCTGGAGCTCACCGACGCGTCCGTCTCGGACATCGCGACACGGTTGGTGTTTTCGGAAACAAGCGCGTTCGTCAGAGCGTTCAAACGCGAAGAAGGGATCAGCCCGCTGAAGCACCGCAGGATGGCTGCGCCTTAGCGACTCCCCGTTGCCCGGTTCGGGTCTATATTGAGAATGAAATGGAAATGGGCCGACCATCGCCGCAAAAGGCGAGGCCGACCCAAATAACGTCAGTTACCTGACACCAGTGTTCAGGCAGCGTTGCTCGAACGGTAGGTGTCGATAACTTCTTTCAGCGGTGCGTAAGCTTCTTTCGCGCGGGTGCGGCTCAGTTCGACCACTTCACGTGCGTTTGCGGCACCGTTTTCGATCGACGCGTGGGCGTGTGCGGCCTGCAGGTCGATGACGTCGTTCAGGCATTTTGCCTGCATGGTGTCTTTGCCCAGGGCAACATAGCCGTCAACGGCGTTTTTGGCATAGCCCAGCAGGGTTTTGTCAACTTCGATGACGCCTTCGACCACTTTGCGGCTGGAAGTGATGTAAGCACCGAACAGCGACGAAACAGTGTTCGACACGTTTGCGATCGAGCTGGTTGCTTTAGAAACGTTGGCCGCTGGATTGGTCTTGGGTGCGGTTGTCTTGGTAGCCATTGTATCTCTCCAGATTGTCGTGATGAGCCGAAGATAGGGAGCGTTATGCTGCAGTGCAATATTTTTGTGCCGCAACGCGGCGTCACAATGTTTCGGCTAGGCCCCGAAAGCGAAATGCGTCAATAAAAACAAGGCCCCACCAACAAAAGCCCCCAAGACCGCCCCGTTGATCCGAATGAACTGAAGGTCGCGCCCAACCTCTGATTCCATCCGCGCGACAAGCTGGTCGCTGTCCCAGCTTGCGATGCTTTCGGCGATATACTCGACGATCGCGGGCCGCATTTCTTTCAGAATCGCTTCGAACCCTTTTGCGAAGCGGGCATTCAACTGGTCCTGCATGTCGTCTGATTGCTGGACCGTCCGCGCAAAATCCTGCAGCGACCGCGCCATCAAGTCGGCAATCCGATCAGGCTGTTCGACCAAACCCTTGTCCATCTCGTGCAGAACCGCCGTGATGACCTGTTCCAGGGATTTGGTGAATTTCGGCGAGTCAGTGAATGTCTTGAAGCCTTGGTCGATATTCTCGGCGATCTTCCCGGTTTCCTGGAAGCGGTCGATCAGTATCGTGATGGATTTCTCGAAATCTTGCCGCAGCGCAGATCTCGGAGTCGAAAGCTCGTCGATGATCGACAGAACCCCGTCCACCAGAACTTCGGTGATCCGCTTGTCGACCGATGTGGTAATCCACCAGCGGCTACGGTCCTGCACAACCTCCATGACCGTGTCACGGTTTTCGTCCAAAACGTCTCGCACCTGCAGCAGAATGTCGTTCAGCAACTGGCTATGCACGCTTCCTTTCAAAAGCTCGGTGATCTGCCGCGACAAGGCGGGTGAATCGACGATCTTGGCCATCAACTCGCGCAGATATTTGGTCGGGGCGGGACCGATGCCGCCGCGCAGCTGGCTGTGCAGGATGGCATGCAGAAGCTGCGACAATGTCCGGCTCAGCGCCGCGGCATTGTCAGGTTTTTCCAGCCAGTTTGCAGCTTTGAGCGCCGGGTTCGCCTGCTGCATCTCACGCAGAAGCTGTTCGGGGGCCAGAAAATACTCATCGATGAAGCGGGCGATATTGCCTGCGGCACGCCTTTGATTGTTGGGCAACAGTGCGGTGTGTGGAATGGGTAGGCCAAGCGGATGCCGAAACAGCGCCTCGACCGCGAACCAGTCCGCCAAACCGCCGACCATACCGGCCTCGGCCATGGCGCGGACCAGCAAGAGCCATGTAGGCGGTTCCGGGATCGCGAAACTGGCCGCAAAGACCAGGGTCAGAAACCCCAGGATACCCGTGGCCGTACGCCTGACCTTGCGGATTGCCGCAGCTTTCTCGACGTCGATCGTGATGCCAGCCTCGATCATAGCAATGGGTCAGCTTTCTGCCATCGCCTCTTCGTGGATGAACGCTTCGACCCGGTCGGCCACGGCCTCGGCCTGCGTCAGCACGAACATGTGGCCGCAATCGACAAGTTCCATCGTCGCGTTCGGCAATCGCCCGGCCAGAATCTTACCGTTGACCGGCGGAACGATCGGGTCGCGTTTGCCCATCAGGACAAGGGCCGGAATCTTGATGCGCGGCAGCCACAGGTAGCTGGTCCAGCCCAGACCGGCCAGTAGCTGATAGAGATAGCCGCGCCTGTCCCCGGCCTTCATCGCGCGGGTATGGTTCTTCAGCATTTCCTGATTAAAGGCCACTTCGCCGCCATAAAGTTCGGTCGCAACATTCAGCATGTAGTCCGGGTCGGTATAGCGTTTGTGGGTCACCATCTTTCTGAGCGCATTGACGTTGCCCGGCACCATGAACAGACCCGCCGCAGTGGCCGCCAAGGTCAGGGTATGGCAGCGTTTCTGGAAGTCATGCGCAAATTGCTGCGCCAGCGCCCCGCCCCAAGACACGCCGAACACATCGACCATGCCAACACCCAGTTGGTCGAGGATTGCGTTCAGCATGCGCGTCAGGTTCGACAGCCGGTAGGGCGACCAGGGGGTTGGCGATGCACCAACCCCCGGGACGTCGAACGCGATCAGTCTGGTGCGTTTGAAATGGGCCGCGACGGGACCAATCGTCTCAAGACTGGCCCCTATACCGTTGCACAGCAACAAGGTTCGGGTCGCATCCTCTGGGCCCAGGACCGCAACATTCCAGTCCTGTCCTGCCACCGTCATGATCTGCGACTTTATTTCCATGCAACTGCTCTCTTCGTTTGACGTTGTTTAGACCAATTCGTGAACGTATGTCCCCGGCGAAGCCGCAAGCGGCGGATAGGCGTCCGAGCCGAGCGATTTCGGCGCGGCAACATTGGCACCTGAGCGTTCCTCGAGCCAGACCGCCCAATAATCCCACCAGGTGCCTTCATTCAAGGTGGCACCGGCCTGGTACTCTTCGGGGCTCGCATGCTTGCCCTTGTTGGTCATGAAGCGCGCGCGTGGGTTGCCAGGCGGGTTGATGATCGCCTGGATGTGCCCGGACTGACTGAGGATAAACTCGTTGTCTCCGCCAAAGGCCTGCATCGAGGAATAACAGCCCTCCCACGGAGTGATGTGGTCGGTAGTGCCGCCGACAACGAACTTGTCGCAGGTCACCGCGCTCAGATCGACCTTGCTGCCAAGAACTTCGATATCGCTGTCCTGCGTGGCGCCGCCCTTGGAGAGCATGTTCAGCAGATCCTGATGCAGGGCTGCCGGCAGGTTGGTCGTGTCGTTGTTCCAGAACAGAATATCAAAGACCGGCGGCTCGTTGCCCAGCAGATAGTTGTTGACCCAGTAGGCCCAGATCAGATCGTTCGGACGGAGCCAGGCAAATGCCTTTTGCAGATCCTTGCCGGACAACACACCTTGCGACCGCGAGAACATGCGGGCCAACTCAAGCGTTTCGAAGTTTGCAAACAGACCCATGGTGGTGTTTGCCGCACCTTCCGATTTCAGGACCGCAACCAGCAGCGTGAAGGAGTTGGCGCGCTTCACGCCATTCGCAGCCCAGTACGACATCAGCAATGCAGCGGTGATCCCACCGGAGCAGGCACCGACGAAATTCAGATCCTTGGATTTGCTGATCTTGCAGGCCACTTCCGAGGCGCGGTCCAGTGCTTCGATATAAGTGTCCATGCCCCAATGCGACTGCTCGGTACTCGGGTTGCGCCAGCTCACGATAAAGACCTGTTGTCCCGCTTCCAACAGATACTCGATCGCCGAGCGTTTTGGTGCCAGGTCCCAGACGTAGAATTTGTTGATCTGCGGCGGGATAATGAAGATCGGGCGTTTGAACACCTTTTTCGTTTTTGGCGTGTACTGGATCAGTTCCAGATGGTCTTCACGATAGACGACCTGGCCGTCGCTGGTACCGAGGTTTCCGCCAACCTCGAATTTCGACGTGTCCACCATCGAGGGCAGGCCGTTGTTATTGACCATGTCGTCGATCAGGTGTTTGGCACCGTCGACCAGGTTTTTGCCGCCTTTTTCCAGCGTCCTCTTCATTGCCGTTGGATTGCCCAGCAGCGCGTTGGTCGGGGCCAGGCTGTCGGTAACCATCGAAATCAAAAGTTTTGCGCGCAGCTTGTTGCGCTCTTCCATCTCAAGATCATCAACCCATTCAGTCAGGCCGCGCGACCAAGTCAGATAGGACTGCATCATCGCCTTGTAGATGGGATTGGACGACCAGATCGGGTCCACGAACCGCTTGTCGCCCCGCTCGGGAGCGATCTCGGCCGAGCCGGTCACGCTGGCGAAGGTTTCCTGCATCATGCCGAAATAGGTTTCGATCAATTGATCCGGACGGGACAGGGAGGCTTTGTAAAATTCACCCAGCGCATTGAACAGGTCCGAAGAGGTTTCCAGTGTTTTCTTGGGCATCTTGCCTCTCCTATCCGATTACCATGGCCAGCAATTCGGCGACCACGGCCGGAGTATCCGACCCGACAGCTTTCAGCGTCGCTTCCATCTTGATGAGCTGTTTGCCATCACCCTTGTCCTCGACACCGACCAGTTTGAGGCTTGACTGCACCGACGTTCCGGCAAGAACCGGAGCCAGGAACCGAACCTTGCCCAAACCATAATTTAGCACGGCTTTCGCATCCGGCGGTACCGCCCCCGAGCTTTCCGTAGCGGCAGCCAGAAGCGACAGGGTCAGAAATCCGTGTGCGATGGTTCCCCCGAAGGGCCCGAACTTGGTCGCTTTTTCGACGTCGACATGGATCCACTGATGATCGCCGGTGACATCGGCGAAGCTGTTGATCTTCTCCTGGGTGACCTCAATCGGGTCGGAAACACCAAAATCGTGACCAACCGCATCGGCAAGGGTCTTTGTTGTATAGATCGCAGGTGCAGTCATTTGGATAACTCCTGAAATTCTCAAATTAGGGTTGTGTCTGTGCCTGTGTGGGGTGGTCGGTGCCCGCCCAGCTTAGGCTCGACGCTTATGGGAACACTAATCCGAAACTGCTTGGCTTGTTAATTTGTGACGTCAGAGCATTTCGGCTTCTGCCGTTACGGAACAACCGTGTAATCGGCGCGATCGAGACAATCTGCCGCGGATACGCCTTTGGTCTGCCACGGAATTCATTGCATGATGATTTCGTGGCCAATTCGCCCGATTGGATTCTTGGGTACCAAACGAGCAATGACGGGACCATGCATGCAAGCCAATGTTACCGTCGATCTCACTCCGGCCGAAGTGCGTGAGTTTCTGGGTCTGCCAAATATTCAGAAGATTCAGGAAGAGTGGCTCAAGAAGGTCGAAGCCAGAATCCTTGGCGATGCCGAGAATTTTTCGCCCGAAAATACTCCGAACAGCTGGGTTGCCCGTGCTTCGGGAAATGCTGACCTTCTACCCGGTCGGATGACCGCCTTTACTTCCGGCGACAAATCCTGACCAAAGCCCAATACCGCTTTCGATCTTTGGAAACCGGAATAGAAAGCCGCACCCGCCGCGTTTAGAAAGTGGGCGCAACCATTTTTTTCCGGAACCTTATTCCAAAGCGTCAGCCACGCAGCTCGCGACGCAGAATCTTGCCGACATTGGATTTCGGCAATTCTTCGAGGAACGTGATCTTGCGCGGGATCTTGTAGGCCATGCTCTCGTGGCGGCAATACGCGACGATCTGCTCTTCGGTTACGTCCGATCGGGCTTCCTTGACCACAAAGACGCTGAACAGTTCGCCGGTTTTTTCGTCCGGCCCACCAATGCAGGCACATTCGGCGACACCGTCACAGACTGTGACAACGGCTTCGATTTCCCTGGGAAACGCCTTGACCGCCTCGTTGCGAGCGATGGCCTCGGCGCTTGTGGGTTTTCAGGGCTTGCCGTTCGTGCGCGGTGGAGGTGCCCAGATCATCTCTGGATCAAACCAGACCGACAAGGATCCTCGTCACTTCAGCGCGGTGTCATACTTCGATCAGTTCGTGGTCTTGCATTTAGCAGCGGTCCAACTGCTCATGCCGCCCAGCTGTGACGCTGGATTGAACAGTGAATCCCTCAGCCGACTTACGCAACAATGCCGACTGGCCACTGTCACGCTCAATCCCATCGGTAGTTGAAGCTGACGCTGATCCGCTCTTCTTCGGCCATGTTCATCGGCACCTCATGGCGCAGCCAGCTTTCCCATAGCAGGACATCGCCCACTTCCGGGTTCACATAGATGAACGGCTGCAACTCGCGCCGCGCCTCTTTGCGGCGCACCGGGGCGGCCATCATCCGAGCCGAGCGCGGGTCTTCCAGCTTCAGCGCGCTCGCCCTTTTGGGCATCAAAACATAGGTGGTACCGGAAATCACGCTGTGCGGGTGGATATGGCTGGCATGCATCCCGCCCTCGGGAAGGATGTTGATCCACAGGTCCTCCAGCGTCAACGCCCGGTCATCCAGATCGAACTCCAGATCCCCTGCGAAGGCCGCCACATGGGTATCCAGAACCTTGACCAGATCACCGAAGATCGGAAACCGCCAGGGCAGATCGGTCAGCGACGCATAAGAGGTATAGCCGGGATAACCGTTTTCCTCGCACCAGGCCTGTCCCGCTTCATCATCCTCGGCGATCACAAGGCACGAGGTTTCCAACTCGCCCGCGTCGATCTTGGGGTCGAATTCGGACAGGGCGGCACGGTAAAGGCGGGTGACGAAGAGCGACTCAATCTGTGACATGCACCCGTCTTATCGCAGCTTCGGCAGAGGCGCGAGGGGGCATGCAGCGCGCCGGGCTCGGGGCCGGGCGGACACAGGTGACCCGGTCGGGTCACCTGCAAGGGCAATTATTGTGTAATCGGCGAGCAGACCGTGGCGCCCGCTTCGGTGGCCGCAACCTGATAGCCACCCGGGCAGCTTGGGTTGCCAACCTTGTCGTATGTGGGTTGGACATAAACCGGTTCCGGCTCGGGCTGCGAGCACGCCGCTAGGGCAAAAACGAACGAGCCGAGCAAAGCAACTTTCAGGTTCATCTGTGAATCCTCTTGATTATCAATAGTGAAGGTCCCGATGACTCGGCACCGGGAGAGAACAAGTTCTCTCTCACAATGTTGCATCCGGACCGCCATGTGTCGATCTCAATTTGGAACAATTCCCGTAAACGGCGAAAAACAACCTCTTCCGGGTCAGGCACGCAGGCCGGGAATTGCGTGCCGCGGTGGTTCTGCCTATACCGGAGACACAGAACAATTGAGGTCCTCCGGGCCAAAGCCGCGTAGCCCGGGTCAGGCCGGCTCGGTGCAAACGCTGTGTTCCGGAAAGCAGTCAGACATGCGCAGTTTCATTATCCATATGTCGTCCAGCACGGCCCGCCAGCCCAATGCAGAGCGGCTGCGCGAACAATTGCCCCATGCGGAATGGATCGAGGCGGTGAATGGCCGCGATCCGGCCCAGATTGCACATGTGAAGCAACATAAGGGCACCCTACACCGACCCCGCTATCCGTTCTCGCTGCTGCCGACCGAGATTGGCGTCTTCGAAAGCCATCGGCGCATCTGGCGGAAAATGGTCGATGAAGGGATCGACGGGGTCATCACGGTCGAAGACGACCTACAAATCGACCCCGAACGATTCGCCACGGCGCTGGAGATGCTTGCCGAGGTCGCAACGCCCGATCACTATATCCGCCTGCCGGTGAAGCAGCGCGAAGTGCCCGCCCGAACGCTGGCCGAACGCAGTGGGCTGCGCCTGATCCTGCCCAAAGTGATCGCGCTGCAGTGCCAGTGCCAGTTTGTCGGCCGCAACGCCGCCAAACGGCTGCTGGACGCAACAAACGAGATAGACCGTCCGGTCGACACGTTCCTGCAGATGCACTGGATCACCGGTCAACCGGTACATGCCCTGATGGGAACCGGCAATCAGGAGGTCGCGGCGCAGATCGGCGGATCGACGATACAGAAATCGGTACCTGCAGGAGAAAAACTCGCCCGCGAGGTCAAGCGCGCGGTCTACCGCGCGAAACTGCACTTGCATCCGCAACGACCCGCTTCTTCATCTGGCTAAAAAACCTCTTCAGGGGAAGCGGGCTTCTCAAAAAGGTACCTTGGGCGGTTTTGCCTGCGAACGGCGGAGCCCCGGATGGCCCAGGCCAAGAGAGGGGGCGACAGCCCCCCTCCCCGGTCGCCTTATTGCGGCGCCTTGGTCTTGCGTAGATAAGGAAAGATCGTCTCGAACTCGCCAAACTTCTCCTTGGCCTCGTCGTTGCTGACTGCTGGTGGGATGATGACATCTTCGCCCGGCGTCCAGTTGGCCGGGGTCGCCACACCTTTGGCGGACATCTGCAGACCGTCCAGCGCGCGCAGGATTTCGGCAAAGTTCCGGCCCACGGTCATCGGATAAGTCATCGACAGTTTCAGCTGCTTGTCCGGCCCGATGATGAAGACTGACCGCACCGTGGCGCTGTCGGCGGGCGTGCGGCCATCGGGCAAATATGCCTCAGCGGGCAGCATGTCGAAGGCTTTCGACACAGCCAGACCGTCATCGGCAATGATCGGAAAGCCTGGATTTGCGCCGCCATAGCTTTCGATGTCCTGCTTCCATTTTTTGTGATCCTCGACCCCGTCAACGCTGACGCCCATCACCTTGGTGTTGCGACTGGCCCATTCATCGGTCAATTGGGCCACGGCGGAAAACTCGGTGGTACAGACCGGTGTGAAATCCTTGGGGTGCGAGAACAGGATCGCCCAGCTGTCACCGATCCAGTCATGGAACGTGACGGTGCCCTGGTCGGTCTCGGCTGTGAAATTCGGAACAGTATCGTTGATGCGCAACCCCATGGTCGGTCTCCTCTGGTTTTGTAACGACTCAATATGGCCGTGAGACTAGAACTTTGGCGGCTTCGTTGCATCCCCCGGCTTGTGGAATCGAAAACGCAATGCAAGAGTGACCAAAATCCGACCGATTGGTCGGATTTACTTCGAGGAGAGAACCATGATCGAAAAACGCGATTTCTATATCAACGGCGCCTGGGTGACCCCGGCCCAGGCCCGGGATCATCTTGTTGTCAATCCCTCGACCGAGGAACCCTGCGCGGTGATTTCGCTGGGCACCCAGGCAGATACGGATGCGGCGGTGGCCGCGGCCAGGGCGGCGCTTCCCGGCTGGATGGCCACACCCCCGGCCGAACGGATTGCGCTGGTAGAAAAACTGGTCGAAATCTACCAGAGCCGTGGCGAAGATCTGGCGCAGGCCATGTCGCTTGAGATGGGCGCGCCGATTGACATGGCCCGCACGCAACAGGTCGGCGCGGGTATCTGGCATCTGAGGAATTTCCCGCACGCGGCCAAGGCATTTCAATTTGACCATCCGCTGGGAGATCACGCGCCAAATGACCGGATCATCCGAGAAGCCGTGGGGGTAGCGGCCCTGATCACGCCCTGGAACTGGCCGATGAACCAGGTGACGCTCAAGGTTGGCGCCGCGGCGGTGGCGGGCTGCACCATGGTTTTGAAGCCTTCCGAGGAAAGCCCGCTCAACGCAATGATCTTTGCCGAGATGATGGACGAAGCCGGGTTCCCGCCCGGGGTGTTCAATCTGGTGAACGGCGACGGGCCCGGCATCGGGACGCAACTTTCGGGGCATCCGGATGTGGATATGGTGTCGTTCACCGGATCGGCGCGGGCGGGCGTGGCGATCTCGAAGAACGCGGCGGATACGCTCAAAAAGGTGCATCTGGAACTGGGCGGCAAGGGCGCGAACCTGGTCTTCGACGATGCCGATGAAAAGGCAGTGAAGCGTGGCGTGCTGCACATGATGAACAACACCGGCCAGAGCTGCAACGCGCCAAGCCGGATGCTGGTCCAGCGCGGCGTCTATGATCGGGCGGTGGAAACCGCGGTCGAAGTGGCGGCAAAGGTCACGATCGGCAGCGCGCAGGACGAAGGTCGCCACATCGGCCCCGTGGTCAATCAGGTGCAATGGAGCAAGATCCAGGATCTGATCCAGACAGGAATCGACGAAGGTGCCCGGCTGGTTGCGGGCGGCACAGGGCGGCCTGACGGATTCAACAAGGGGTTTTACGTCAAGCCTACGGTGTTCGCCGACGCCAACAACCAGATGACCATAGCCCGAGAAGAGATTTTTGGCCCGGTCCTGACCATGATCCCCTTCGACACCGAAGAAGAGGCGGTCGAGATCGCCAATGACACGCCCTACGGCCTGACCAATTATGTGCAGACCACCGATCCGGCACGGGCCAACCGGATGGCACGCCTGCTACGCGCGGGCATGGTCGAGATGAACGGCCAGTCGCGTGCGGCTGGCTCACCCTTTGGTGGCATGAAAATGTCAGGAAACGGCCGCGAGGGCGGCGTGTTCGGCATCGAGGACTTTCTGGAGGTGAAGGCGGTCAGCGGCTGGACCGCCGAATGACGGTGTAAAGACGAGGCAAAGCCAGCCAAGGCGATTTAAACACCTTGGCTGGTCTGTTCCTTCCACGCTCAGGCCGGGCGCACCACCAATTGCGGTTGGCCATCGGAAGTGCGCCGGGTTGAACGTCCGTCCCATCCGATCTCGCCGCTGACACGCTGTCGGTAGGACGAGAAACTGTCGAATCGCACCACGTCGACCGGTTCGTCGAAATGCAGCGTGATCCGGCGATGCCCGCCATCGCCAATCACAGTCAGACCCCGAATTTCGGCGACGAAGGGCAGGCCCAGATAGTGACCCTGCACCTTGTCCCCAACCCGCAATTTCAAACGATTACCCGCCACCGCACAGAGCGTGTTCCAATCGCGCGCGCCATGCTGATGGGCGACAAGTTCCAATGCCTCGCTGTGCGACAGCGGATGTCCAGATTTGCGCAACCTGTCTCGCAGACGCTTGGCCTGTGCCTTGAGCTCATCGAGCGGAGCGATATTGATATCAGTCATTTCTTGCCTCGTTTCCTGCAACGGGCGCATCTGAAAGGACGAGGCTCGCATTGTCGTCAGTGCGCCGGAAAGGGGCTACACGTGATGTCGTATCGGGTTTCACCAAAGCCGAAGGGCCGCGAGCGGCAGGATACCCGAACCTGTGGCCCTCGTAAGGCCCACAGGTCATGTTTGTCAAGAATGCGCCCGAAGATCAGGCCATGCGGACCCACTTAGAACTTGCCGTTCTCATGCGCCATCTCAGAAGGGATCTCGGACAACGTATCCCAGTGTTCTACGATCTTGCCATTCTCGATCCGAAACAGATCGAAGAACGCGGTGGGTGTCTCTCCCAGAACGCCTTCGGAGGCGATGAAGACGAAATTGCCCTCGGCCACGACGATCGGCGTGTTGGTATAGGCCATCACCTGCCCTGCCTCGGCCATCGCCGCCAGCGCAGCGGCCAGCCCATCAAGACCGTTCCCGACCAGCGGGTTGTGCTGAGTATATGTCTCGGTGGAGACATAGTCGGTGATCCGCTCCGAGGCGGCGCCGTTCAGGACATCGCGAACAAAGCCTTCGACCAGCGCCTTATTCTCGGTTGTTTTGTCCAGATCGGTTACTTCGGTCGCGCCATCGGTCATGGAATTGCCATTGGCGGTCTCTGAGGCGGGGACTGCCGGTTGCAGATTGTCCCAATGCTCGACGACCTTGCCGTCCTCGACTCGGAAGATATCGAACGCGACCAGCGTCTCGGCCCCGAACGCCTGCGCATTGTCATAAGTGGTGTGCAGCACCACCAGATCACCTTCGGCAATCACCCGGTGGATGGTCGCGGTCACGCCGCTTTCTTGCAGCGCCGGGATGAAGCCGATGATCGCCGCAGCACCAGTGGGAACGGCGGGATTGTGCTGGATATAGTCGGGTGCGAGCAGCTTTTTGGCAGCCTCGGGATCGAAATCGATGAATAGTGCAGACACGGCTTGCAGTACGAGTTCCTTGGGGGTCATTGCGGTCTCCTGCGAGAGTTGAATTGGATGCCGCATAGAGGTATTAATTTGGAACCTGGTGTCAATTACGCACTAAATCCATACCTGGTATCCTGAGAGGAACCGCAATGCCGCTGACCATCAATACTGAAAAGGACGAAAGCGGGCTTTGCCCGATCCGCGCGATCCTGACCACTGTGATGGGAAAATGGAGTTCGCTGATCCTGCTTTCGCTGCAAGGCGGGTCCCTACGGTTTTCCGAAATCAAGCGCGGCGTGGGCGATATTACCCAGCGCGTACTGACCGAGAACCTGCGCGCGCTGGAGCGCGACGGCTATCTGACCCGCACCGTCATCCCCGGCCCGCCGATCGAAGTGCATTATGAACTGACGGGATTGGGGGCGGAATTTGTCCAGCACTACATGCCGCTGGTCCGCTGGGCATCAGAGCGGCGCGAGACGGTTCTGGCCTCGCGCGAAAGCTGGGAACAGAAATAGCTCTTAGAAATCTGGATTGGCGCGAAATTTCATCGACACACCGCCTTCAGGGTTCTTCAGACGCAACTCTTCGGAATGCAGCATCAGCCGCTCATGGTCCCGCGCCGCGCCGGTGGCGTAGAACGGATCGCCCAGTATCGGGTGACCCAGCGCCAACATATGCACCCTGAGTTGATGCGAGCGCCCGGTTTTGGGCATCAGACGCAAGCGCGTGGTCTCGCCGTCATGACGCAGCACGCGCCAGTCGGTCACGGCGGTCTTGCCCGTCTCGTGACAGACCATCTGTTTCGGGCGGTTGGGCCAGTCGACGATCAGCGGCAGATCCACGGTGCCGGTTTTGGGCTGCACCAGCCCCCAGACCCGCGCCACATAGGTCTTGCGCGTCTGGCGCTTTTCGAACTGCAGGCCCAGATGGCGCTGCGCATGGGGCGTCTGGGCAAAGACCATGACCCCAGAGGTGTCCCGATCCAGCCGATGCACCAGAAGCGCCTGCGGAAAAGCCGCCTGCACCCGCGTCAGCAGGCAATCGGCCAGAAGCGCACCCTTTCCCGGCACCGACAGCAGGCCAGGTGGCTTGTTGACGACGATCAGTTGCGCGTCTTCATGCAACACATCAAGCGGGGTTTGCGGGGGGTCATAACTCTCGGACATGCGCGCCTGCCTATCGCAGCGCCAAGACTCCCGCAACGTCGCACTTGCCCATTGCGGCCGCATCCACGACTTTTGCGGCAAGGGAAGGAAAGATCATGCACCCAACCATCCCCAGATTGCAGGAGATCGTCGCCAAGGGCGACGAAACCCTGATTGCCGAAATACTGGCTGAAGATGTCCACTTCCAGCCCCCGACTTATTACAAGATCTGGACGGGCCGCGCGCCTGTGGCGGCAATACTGGGGCATGTCGGCCAGATATTTTCCGACTTTCGGTACCGCCGGATCATGGGCGAGGGCAAAGACTGGGCGATGGAGTTTCAATGCAAGGTCGGAGATTTGGACGCGATTGGCGTCGACCTGATCACGTTGAACGAAGACGGGTTTGTGCAGGAGTTTGAGGTGGTCATGCGCCCCTACAAGACCATCGGTGCCCTGCGCGAGGCGATGAATGCCCGGGTGAGCACAGACGCGCGGTTCCTGAAATTCCGCGAGGCGCTGTCCTGATCGCGTCAGACCAGATCCTGCGCCTGCCGCTGCTGCCCGTGCTTCTGGCGCAAGGTTTCATGGTGCGGCGCAAGGCGCAATTGCTGCCGGAGCCAGTGGGCGCGCGCACGGGTCGCGCCGGCTCTGGCCCTCTGCTGCGGGTGCTGATTGCAGGCGACAGCTCGGCTGCAGGGGTGGGTGTGGCGACACAGGATCAGGCGCTGTCGGGGGCGATTGTGGCAGGGCTTGCGCATGATTTCACCGTCGACTGGCGGTTGGAGGCCGCCACCGGCAACACCACACGCGACACGCTGAACCGCCTGCGCCAGGTCGAGGACCCGTTTGACGTGGCGGTCACGGCATTGGGGGTCAATGATGTGACGCGCGGGCGCAGTCGCGCCCAGTTCATGGCGCAGCAGCGCGCGCTTCTGGCGCAGCTGACTGGCCCGTTGCAGGCGCGCTGTATCGTGGTTTCGGGCGTGCCGCAAATGGAACGGTTCCCCGCTCTGCCACAACCGCTCGCCTGGGTGCTGGGCCAGCAGGCGGCCCGGCTGGATGCAGGGTTGCAGGAGGTCGCAGGGAAATTTCCGCAGGCGCATCACCTGTCGACTGATCTGCCGGATGATCCGGCGCTGGCAGCTCCCGACGGCTATCACCCCGGCGCGCTGCTTTACGACCTCTGGGCCAAGCAGATCCTGCAGGTGATCCGCGATCAGGTCCGTGCACGCATCTGACGGACCAGTGACACTGAATAAACTACCAGCGCTGACCAGATCAGCGGAAAGGCAATGATCCGAGCCGTGTCCATCTTTTCGCCAAACACAAAAACCGCCGTGAGAAAGATCATCGTCGGCGCAATGTATTGCAGGATGCCGATGGTCGAGAGCCGCACCAGCTTGGCCCCGTTCGCATAAACCAGAAGCGGTACCGCCGTTACCAGACCCGCCCCGAGCAGCAGAGAAGTGTCGGTGCTCAACACGCCAAAATGTCCTGTTCCCGCAGCCCCCAGCCATGTGGCATAGGCCAACGCCGGGACCAGCAGGATCAGTACCTCAAGCAGGAAACCCTGATTGGGACCGATGGGCAGGGACTTCTTGAAAAACGCATAAAAGCCCCAACTCACCGTCAGGCCCAGCGCCGCCCAGGGCAATTGACCCGCCTCGAAAACCAGCACCGCCACGCCCAATGCAGCCAACAACACGGCAGCCCATTGCGTGCGGGTCAGCGGCTCGCGCAGCAGCAACGCAGCCAGAGCGATGCTGAACAGCGGGTTGATGTAGTAGCCAAGTGCGGCGTCCAGCGCATTGCCACTGGCAATCGCCCAGACATAAATCACCCAGTTGACCGAAATCAGCGTCGCAGTCAGGCAGGCCATGCCCAACATCCGCGGATTGCCCAACGCCGCCTTCAGGTCGCGGGTGCGCCCCAGCGCCACCAGCAGCAGCCCCGCAACTGGCACTGACCAGATGATACGATGGGCGACGATCTCAACCGGGGGAATATGCGCCATGAGCTTCATGTAAAGCGGCAGGAACCCCCACAGCACATAGGCGGTAACCGCAAGGGTCAAACCCTTTGGCGTGTCGGCGTCGTCGATAGGAGATACTGTCGATAACATGGCGGGTCTCCGGATGATACCAGCAGTGTTTAGGTCAGGTCACGGGTCAAAGGAAACACTCATCTCAGTGCGAAAGCTCATCACGGATGGTGATGGATCGCGACGCCCCTGAGTGGCGCAGTTGGCGCGGGTCGCGCAATTGCGATGCGCCGCCTCGCGCTACGGGGTATTTTTTGGCCAGATGAACAAGGGATCCTGCATTCATCCGGCTCCAAATACCCCCGTGGATGTCGGGGGCGGTGCCCCCAACATAACCATTCAGGCCTTCACGCGCTCCGATTTGGGGTCATACATCGGTTTAAGCGAGGCTTCGGCCTTTACTTTCACGCCGCACACGTCGATCTCGTAGGTCGATGCCAGCACGTCCGCCGCCTTTTCGCCCTCGCAGGGCACATAGCCCAGACCGACAGCGGCCCCCAGTGTGTGGCCGTAATTGCCGGAACTGAGGTAGCCCACATATTCGCCATCGCGGAGGATGGGTTCGTTGTGGAACAAGAGCGGCTCGGCATCGGTCAGTTTGAACTGGACAAGCCGGTTCTTGGGGCCGTTCTCTTTACGTTCGATCACCGCCTGCTTGCCGATGAAGTCGGCGGGTTTGTTGACCTTGACCGCAAACCCCAAACCGGCATCAACCACGTGATCCTCGCAGGTGATGTCATGGCCGAAATGGCGGAAACCCTTTTCGATCCGCGCACTGTCCATCATGTGCATCCCGCAAAGCTTCAGATCCATGTCCTGCCCGGCCTCATGCAAGGTTTCAAACACATGCCCGGCCATGTCGGAGGACACATAGACCTCCCATCCCAGCTCGCCCACGTAAGTCACGCGGTGGACGCGGGCAATGCCCATGCCGATCTCGATCTCTTGCGCGGTACCGAAGGGGTTCACCTCGTTCGAGAAATCGGCGGGCGAGACCTTTTGCAGCAGCGCACGCGCGTTCGGGCCCATCACCGCCAGTACGCCTTCGCCTGCAGTGACATCAGTGATGACCACGTTGAAGTCGCCCTTGTGGCGTTCCATCCAGGTCTGATCGGCCAGACGTGTGGCGGCAGGTGTGACGACCAGATAGGCCAGCTCACTCAGCCGCGTGACGGTTACATCCGCCTCGATCCCGCCGGTGCGGTTGAGGAATTGGGTATAGACGATCTTACCGGTCGGCACCGAATAGTCTCCACCGCCGACATAGTTCATGAACGCCTCGGCATCCGGCCCCTCGACTCGGATCTTGCCGAAGGAGGACATGTCATACATGCCGACATTCTCGCGTATTGCGCGATGTTCAGCGGCGGAGTTATTAAACCAGTTCTGGCGTTTCCAGCTATACTGGTATTCCCGCTCCTGCCCCGGGTTTGCGAACCAGTTGGCGCGTTCCCATCCTGCCAACTCGCCCATCACCGCGCCTTGTTCCAGCAGGTGGTGATGGAACGGTGTCCGGCGCACACCGCGCGCGGTGGCCTTCTGGCGATAGGGGTAGTGGTCGGCATAAAGCAGGCCCAGCGTTTCCTTTGAACGCTCGAACAAATATTTTTTGTTGCCCTGAAACGGCTGCATCCGGCTGATATCGACATCGCCCAGATCGAAAGGTTTCTCGCCGCCATCCATCCATTCGGCCAGCGCCATACCGGCGCCACCGGCGGATTGGATACCGATCGAGTTGAACCCGGCCGCGACCCAGACATTGTCCATCTCAGGCGCAAGACCAAGGTGATAGGCATCGTCGGGCGTGAAGCTTTCCGGCCCGTTGAAGAAGGTGTGAATTCCCGCCTCGGCCAGCAATGGCACACGGTTACAGGCGGCCTCGAGGATTGGTTCGAAATGGTCGAAATCCTCGGGCAGCTGGTCAAATTCGAACGTCTCGGGAATGCCGTTCATGGCCCAAGGTTTGGCATTGGGCTCAAACGCGCCCAGCAGGATTTTACCCGCGTCTTCCTTGTAATAGGCGCATTCATCCGGCACCCGCAGCACCGGCAACTGGGTCATGCCATCGATATTCTCAGTGACGATGTAGAAGTGCTCGCACGCATGCAGCGGTACGTTCACACCCGACATGCGGCCCACTTCGTGACCCCACATCCCCGCGCAGTTCACCACCATGTCACATTCGATATGGCCTGAGTCCTTGCCATCATCCGAGACCCAGTCGACACCGGTCACCTTGCGGCCCTGTTTGACGATCTCAGTGACCTTGGTGCGCTCCTTGACGACAGCGCCGCCTTGGCGCGCGCCCTTGGCCAAAGCCAGTGCGATATTGGCCGGATCGCCCTGCCCGTCCAAGGGCAGATAAACCGCACCCTTGACGTCTTCGAGATTGATATGCGGGTACAGTTCCTGCACTCGCTCGTTCGAGATCTCTTCCACCTCGACACCAAACGCCCGCGCCATGGCGGCCTGACGATAGATCTCTTCGCGGCGCTCTTCGGTCAGCGCCACGGTGATCGAGCCGCAGCGCTTGAAGCCGGTGGCAACGCCTGTCTCTTGCTCAAGCGAGCCATAAAGCTCCTGGCTGTACTTCGCGAGCTTGGTCATGTTGGCGGTCGCGCGCAGCTGCGCAATCAGACCGGCGGCGTGCCATGTGGTGCCGGATGTGAGCTGCTTGCGTTCCAGCAGCACAACGTCGCTCCAGCCCTTCTTGGTCAGGTGATAGGCGACCGAACATCCGATCACGCCCCCACCGATGATGACAACGCGCGCCTTGCCGGGAAGATCTGCCATGGTTTTACCTCCGATTCTGCCGTTGCGCCTGTCTTGCCACGGATATGCGGCGGGAAATCTGCGAAAAGCGTCACGGCTTGCCGGAAATCAGGGATGATCCGGCACCCGCCTGCGGCGGCGGACCGCAAACGGGGTGACGCCGAAAAAGCTCTTGTAGATGCCCGAGAAGCCGTTCGGGAAACCGCAGGCCAGACCGACCTCGCGAATGCTCAGCGTGGTGTTGAGAAGCAGGTTGTTGGCCTTGGTCAGGCGCATCTCGCGGTAGAAGCCATTCGGCGTGGTGCCCAGAAAAGTCTTGAACTTGCGCTCCAGAGACCGGTTGGACAGGCCAAGCGTGCCCACCAATTCGTGGATCGCGACCGGCTCTTCGATATTGGCCTGCATGATCTTGATGCATTGGTCCAGTTTCTCGTCGCCGGTAGTGGTGGATTTGATCCCCGAATAGGGCTGCGGCGAGGCATAGTCGCGAACGCGTTCGTGCAGAAAGATGTCAGACACAGTCATCATCGCCGCACTCGACATGTGCCGCCCGATCAGTTCCAGCGTCACGTCGATGGTCGACCCCATTCCGGCACAGGTCACCACCTGCCCCACCTGCGATGCCAGCGCATGGCGCGCCTCCAGCGGCTCCATCCGTTCGCGCAAGATAAAGGAATTTTCCCAATGGGTCGTATGCTGCCCCGACTGGCCGCCGAAATCGCGGATATAGCGGGTTGCGGCCTCGGCCAGCAGAAACACCTGAGCGCCGCGATAGGTATAGTCCTGCACCATGCGGCCCAGCGACAGGTCGGGGAGATCGGGATCGGCATTGCCGATCACGAAGACATAGTCGGCAGCAGCATTGCGATCGAGCTTCTGGGTCTCGACCGTCGCGCCCGCCCGGCAGGCCACCGGCCCGCCTCCACGCGACCGGTACTGCCACGAAAACTGCGTCTTGGGAAACACCCGGTTCGCCGTGCGGATCACATCGACTACACCGGCAACCTCGGTCAGAACAAACCCATCCGCGACGATCACGTCGAAATGGATGTTACGCGGCTGTGGTCCGGAATTTCGCGCCATGCCCTGCCACCCCTAGACGATGTGATGGCCCGCGGCGCGCAGCCTGCGCGCCAGCTCGGCGATATGGGCGGGGCCAACCTCGCAACAGCCGCCGACGATCGTGGCCCCCTGGTCGAGCCAGCCCATGGCGTGATCGGCATAAGTGGCAGGCCCCAGATCCTGCCGCTGCTCCAGCGCGTCGACCGTGGGCGCATCCGCCAGAAACGCCTCTGTAATCCGGGTGAACCCGTTGGCATACGCGCCAAACGGTTTTTTAAAACCCTTGATCCGGTCGAGGGCCACGGGAATGGCCTCGGGGCGCGAGCAGTTGATCAGCAGGGCGTCAGGGTCAAACCGCGCGACAAGCGGAGCGATGTCTGCCAGTGCCTCGCCCGAACGAAGACAGCTGCCATCCTCATCCATCACGGTCAGCGCCAGCCAGACCGGTTTGCCGCAGCCATCGGTGCCCGCCAGCGCGCCTTCTGCTTCGAGCAGCGACGAAACCGTTTCGATCAAAAACAGGTCCACATGATCGCGCATTCGCGCCACCAGCTCACCATATCTCGCTGTCGCTAAGTCCAAAGGCGGGTGCAGATCCGGACGGTAGGAGGCCAGCAGCGGCCCCAGCACACCCGCGATCCGGCCCGACCCATGGGCATCGCGCGCCGCTTTTGCCTGGGCAAGCGCCGTATCGACCAGATGCAGCAGTTCCGCCTCAAGCGCCACACGCTCCAGCCGGTTCCGATGCAGCGCGTAGCTATTGGTGGAGGCAATCGTCGCCCCAGCCCGAAAATAGTCGGTATGCACGTCGCTCACCAGATCCGGGTGGTCGATCATCACCTGCGTCGACCAGAGCGGCGTCGCGCGATCGCCGCTGCGTTTGACCAGTTCCTGCCCGATCGAACCATCCAGGAGCGTGATTTCCGTCATGGGATCAGCACCAGTTTGCCGGGATGAATCTTGGCCTGAAAATCCGCCTGCGCGCGGGCGATCTCTCGCAGCGGATAGGTCTTCGAAACCAGCGGCTTGATTCTGCCCGCGTTCATCAGGGCGACGAGACGCCCGAACACTTCGGGCGGCTGATGGGTGCAGCCATGGATGGTGATGTCACGCAGGTAAATCTCGCGCAGGTCGGCCTCGACCATCGGGCCCGCGATCGCACCCGACACGGCATAATGACCGCCGGGTTTCAACGCCCGGATCAGGCCCGGCCAGTTGGGGCCGCCCACCACGTCGATGACCACGTCGAAACGATCGCTCGGCAGCGGAGCGTCGCGGTCGTAGGTTCCCGCCGCGCCCTGCGCCCTGACAACCTCTGCCTTGGCCGCGCCGGTCACTCCCGAAACACGCGCACTGCGCAGGGCGGCCAGTTGCACGGCGGCCAAACCGACACCGCCAGAGGCTCCGGTGATCAGCACCTCGTGGCCAGCGGTGACGCCCGCCCGTGTCAGCAGATTCTCCGCGGTGCCGAAGGCGCAAGGAATGGCGGCAATGTCGATATCCGAGAGCGGCGAGGCGGTCACGTCATACAGGTCATCGGCCTGCACAAGACAATATTGCGCGAAGGCCCCATCAATCTCGGAACCCAGCGCGATGAAACCTTGCGGCGCTCCGGGGCGCGGGCGTGGCAGGTTGATCGGACAGGTGAGGCGCTGACCGGATTCAAAACCGGCGCCCGGCCCGACCTGTTCGACAATGCCGCAGAGATCACCTCCCTGAATGCGCGGGAAGGCAAGCGCACCGCCCCACCCTCCTGCCTCGACCTGGTTGTCGACCGCATCGGTGGCCGTTTTGACATCCGGAGAATACCAGCCGATCCGCGTGTTGATATCGGTGTTGTTGACACCGGCGGCGGCCACCCGAACCAGCACCTGCCCCGGTCCGGGGACCGGAACAGGTATGTCGTCACGCCACTCCAGCGCCTCTGGCCCGCCGTGGCGGGTCAGGTAAACGCCGGACATGGTCGCGGGCAGCGTCATGCACGCAGTCTTTCGTTCTCAGGATCCCAGAGTGGCTGATCTTCCTGTACCACGGCCCGGCATTTCTGGCCGTAGATTTCAACCTCCAGCTCGGTCCCCGGATTTGCGAGCTCGGCCTTGATCATGCCCAGCGCAATGGACTTCCCGACCCGATAGCCCCAGGCGCCGGAGGTGGTTTCTCCAACAATCTCGCCATTCTGCCAGATGCAGGACATGTAGGGCGCATCGCAATCACCGGCATCTACTGTCATGGTGACAAAGGCCTTTTTCACGCCCTGCTGTTTCTCGTTCAGGATTGCGGCCTTGCCGGGGAAGTCCTGCGGCTTGTCGAGCTTGACGAACCGGCCCAGCGCGCCTTCCAGCAGCGAGTAGTCGGTCGACAGATCGCCCTTCCATGCGCGGTAGCCCTTTTCGATGCGCAAGGAGTTCAGCGCATACATGCCAAAGGGTTTTGCCCCGGCATTGATGATCGCGTCATATATCGCGGGCATATCGGCATTCAGCGCATGCACTTCCCAGCCCAGCTCACCTGCAAAGGAGACCCGGATCAGATAGGCGGGCTGCCCTGCGACAGTGGTGGATTGATGGGTCAGCCAGCCAGAGGACAGGTCGGCATCGGTCAGGCCCGACAGAATCTCGCGCGATTTCGGGCCGGTCACGATCAGCGTATCACGGGTGGTGGTGACGTCTTCGACCATGACGCTGGCGGGCATCGCGCCCCTCAGCATGTCGCGGTCATGCCACTGCGCCGTGGCCGCCGTGATCATCATAAAATCGTCCTCGCCCATCCGGACACAGGACATCTCCGTCAGGATACGACCGCGGTCGTCCGAGACATAGACCAGGTTCATCCGGCCCACTTTCGGCAGCCCGCCGGTGATCAGCCCACGCAGCGTCTCGGCCGCGCCTTCGCCCTTGACCATGAAGCGCGAGAATCCGGGCAGGTCGAGCACGCCGCAATGGTCGCGCACCGCCTCGCATTCCTCTTTTATCCGCTGTTCCCACGGGCCCGATCTGCCCCAGGTATGGGTCGCCTCGAGTGAGGTATCATCGCCCGGCTGCGCGAACCAGTTGGCGCGTTCCCAGCCGTTATATGCCCCCATGACGCCGCCCAGATCCCTGATCTTGTCATGCACGGGCGAGAGTTTCTTATCGCGCGCCGCAGGCCATTCGTGATGGGGGAAGTGCATGGCGTATTCGTTGCCATAGACCTCCATGCCCTTCTGGTTGCAGTAATCCTGATCGGTGTAATCGGTGTAACGGCGCGGATCGACGGCCCACATGTCCCATTCGGTGTGGCCATCGACGATCCATTCTGCCAGCACCTTGCCGGCACCGCCACCTTGCGCGATGCCGAAGGTGAAAGTATGCGCCTCGAACGCGTTTGTCACACCCGGCATCGGGCCGATCAGTGGCAGGCCATCGGGCGCGTAGGGAATCGGACCGTTGATGACGCGACCAACACCGGATGTCGCCATCAGCGGCACCCGGTCCATCGCGTCGGTGACGATATCCTCGATCCGGTCCAGATCGTCATTCCAAAGCTGGAACGAGAAGTCCTGTGGCATCGGGTCGTCCTCGGTCATCCAGTGGCCCTTGCAGTTGGGCTCGTAGGGGCCGAGGTTGAAGCCGTTCTTTTCCTGCCGCAAGTAGTAAGAGATATCCACATCGCGCAGCAGCGGCAGTTTCTTGCCCCCGTTCTCCTTGGACCACGCCTCGACCTCGGGCACTTCGTCGGTCAGCAGGTACTGGTGGCTCATCACCATTGCGGGCACGGTGCGACCACCGAACGGCTTGAACATCTCGCCCACACGCTGCGCATAATAACCTGCGGCGTTCACGACGTAGTCGCAGTTGATATCACCCTTATCGGTGTGCACGGTCCATGTGCCATCGTCATGCTGCGTCACACCCGTCGCCGGGCAGAAACGAATGATCTTCTGCCCCAGATCGCGAGCCCCCTTGGCCAGCGCCTGCGTCAGCTGCGCCGGGTCGATGTCGCCATCGGTCGGGTCATAGAGAGCCCCCTCAAGGTCGTGGGTTTCAAGGAAGGGATAATGCTCTTTCGCCTCTTCCGGGGTCCACATCTCCATCGGGATACCCTGATAGCGGCCCATGGCCATGGCGTGTTCGAATTCTTGCATCCGTTCCTTGCTATGCGCGAGACGGATCGAACCCGACACGTGGTAATTCATCGGATAGTCGACCTCTTCCGCCAGACGCGAATACAGCTCGGTCGAATAGCGCTGCATGTTCATGATCGCCCACGAATTCGAGAAGGTCGGCACGTTACCCGCAGCGTGCCAGGTCGAACCGGCGGTCAGCTCGTTCTTTTCCAGCAACACGCAGTCGGTCCAGCCCTTCTTGGCAAGGTGGTACAGAGAGGAGGTCCCTACTACACCGCCACCGATGATGACCACGCGGGCCTTGTTTGGAATTTCTGCCATTGTCTTTGTTCCCATTTACTGTGCCCGTTGGGGCAGGTCGTCCTTGATGTCATAATAGTCGCCCTTGTCCGCCACGAAGATGTGGCGGCTCAGGGCTAGTCCGGTAGGCGTGTCGAACGCCCCCATGGAGATCGAGATCGTGTCCTCGTCATTGTGCTGCCAGAAGAGGAACGACCCGCACTGTCTGCAAAACCCGCGTTTTGCAGTATCGGAGGCGCGGAACCAGCCGAGCGTCTCACTGGCGGTAAAGCTCAGATTGTCCTGATGGGTCTCGGTCGAGGCCCAGTGATGGCCCGACTGCCTGCGGCACTGTCCGCAGTGGCAGGCAGAGGGCGGCGCGAGTGCTCCGTCGACGGTGAATGCGACCTGGCAGCACAGGCAGGACCCCTTGTGCATTGCGCTATCCCCGCGTTGCAGGCGTGTTGCTGGTGCCCAACAAAAGCCCGTAGATGATGAAGCAACCAGCCATGACCCGTCGCACCCAGATGTTGAACACCGCACCCATCGCTGCCCGGCCCATGATGGCCCCCAGCAAGGTGAAACCGGTGTAGCTGAGCGTTGTGATGACCAGCGCGCTGGGCATAAGGACCCCCATCTGCTGCCAGATCGGCACATCCGGCTGCACGAACTGTGAAAACGCCGCAAGATAACCCGCAACGCTTTTGGGGTTGATGGTGGCGATGGCCAGCGCGTGCAGATAGACGTGGCGCGCGGGCCGTTCCGTAGCGGGCACCGGCCTGCTCGCATTCATCCATCCCCGGATGCCGAGCCAGATCAGAAACCCCGCGCCAATCAGCTTGGCAACTAGGAAACCGGTGGGCGAGGTGGCGATCAGCGCGGTGACGCCCAGCGCCGACAGGATCAGAAACGCGCTGGCCTGCGTCAGGATCGCCAGCACACCGATCATGGCCTTGGCTAAAGGCAGGCTCATACCGTTCGATATGCAATTGACCGCATTCGGTCCCGGTGTGGTCACGAATACCACCCAGAACAGTGCGAATATGGTCCAGGCCTCGATGCTCATCAGTACACCGGCGGCGCAATGACCCAGATGGCCACGGCGGGGACATCATAGGGATTGGACCAGCGATAGACTTCCTGCTTGATGCGAAAGCTGTCTCCGGGTCCGACAGTGAAACGACGTGCACCGATGGTCAGATCGAGCTGCCCTGATACCATATAGCCGACCTCCTGGGTCGGGCGATCTGCCGGTGTCTGCATGCGCGAATGCGGTTGAAATGTGGAATGCACCATTTCGAACTCATCGGTCAGGTCGGGTGAGAGCAGTTCTTCGATCAGCCCCTCTTCGCCCGACCCCATCGGTCGGCGCGACCCGGCGCGCACGATATAACCCTGCTCGTCGGCAGGTGCGGCGGAATGGGCGAAGAGCATGGACATCGGCACACCAAGGCATTCGGCGATCTGGCGCAAGTCGGAAATGGTCGGCTCAGACATGTCGCGTTCAACCTGGCTGAGCCAGCCTACCGAACGGTCAAGCTTGGTGGCAATGTCGGACAGTGTCAGACCACGCGCCTTGCGCAAGGCGCGGATATCGACCCCCAATGTCGCTCGCTGCGGGGCCTGATCGTTCACTTGTCCCTCCGTCAACTTCGTGAAATTTTTGCTCCGTTTTTCATCTAGCGCTGATTCCGTGAAATTTCCAAGCGTTTTTTCATTGCGCTCGGATTTTCGCTGACGGTATTACCCGATCATGTGGAATGTGGTGTTTTTCCTGTGGGCCATAAACGGTCTGACAATCGCGCTTTTTGGCTGGGACAAGCTCTGTGCCCGGCGCAAGCGGCTGCGCGTGCCCGAGCGGAGATTGCTCTGGTGTGCGGCCCTGGGCGGCAGCCCGGCAGCCCTGCTGAGCCGCTGGATCTTCCGCCATAAGACCCGCAAGCAACCGTTTTCGCGCTGGTTGTGGGGCATTTTTATTTGTCAGGTGGGCATCGGCGCCCTTGCCCTGTCCAACGGGCTGATCTGACCCGCGCTCAGACCGACAACCACCCGCCCTGTCGCGCCGACCACCAGCGCGCGGTCAGCAGCAACAGCCCTGCTGCCACGACCAAATAGCCGGTTTCGGGATGGGTCCCAAAGAGGGCATCGTTTAGCCGGCGGCCCGGCATGAGCGTCAGAAGCCCGGCAAGGCCGATCCCCCACCAGTAGATGCTCTGCATTGTGGCCTTGTGGGCGGCAATCCGGGCTGCGCGTGCATCGGACAGGCCCGAGATCAGCCCCTGCAGAACGAAGATCGAGATCAGGTGGATGGGCCCAAACGGGCCGATGACCCGCCACCCGGAGATGAAGAACGATGACAGCGCCATCACAGCCATCGCGCTGATCCAGGCATAGCCCGTGCACTTGTGCAGCAGGTCGCGTTTGCTGCGATAGATCGCAAGCGGCCCCAGCACTGTTGCCGGTATCGCGGCACACACGTGAAGCTGGATCGCAAACGGGGCATTCAGAATCGGGTCGAGTGTCACCGCAGGCCCTTTCGCGTTGGTACAAACGCGACTATTCTGAACGGTACCCGGCCATATGCGACAAGATCAGATGCGCCAGATACGAGACAATTGCGCCAATCCCGGCCGCGCGGCATTTGCGCTACGCGAGTTGCAGCAGCATTTGAAACACCCGACCACGGCAACAATCCTGTCTGGGATAGCACTTGTCCTGACGATCATCGACGCGTTTGGCCTGAAGGACGTGATGAGCTTCGCACCGCGCCTGATCTATGTGCTTGTGATGGTCTGGGTGACCTATGCGATCGGGTTCCTCGTGTCGCAGACATTAGGAACCCGACTGTCGAAAAGTCGGCTCAGCGGTCTGGCAGGCTGGCTGGTACAGGGCGCGGTCGCGGGGGTATTCATTCTGGGTGCAGTGCTTGGGTTGAACCTGCTGGCATTCGGGTCGGTCCCGTCCGGAAACATGACCTCCTTCGCACTGAGCGTGATAGGGGCCACGATGGTTATCACGGTGATGCTGCAGCGCATCCACGATCTTGGATCCGCACCGGAGCATGGGCCCGCGATCCTTGACCGGCTGCCCTTCGACAAGCGCGGCAGATTGCTGTCACTTTCCGCCGAAGATCACTATACCAATGTGCGTACCGACAAGGGCCAGAACCTGATTTTGATGCGCTTTTCGGACGCGGTGAAAGAAGCGGCCCCGGTCGAGGGCTATCAGGTCCACCGCTCGCATTGGGTGTCGTGCAGCGGCATCGCAACCGTGCGGCGCAGCAAGGGACGGGTCATCGTCACTCTGTCCGACGGCACCGAGATACCGGTGAGCCGCAGCTACCTGCCCGCCCTTCAACAGGCGGGCCTTGTGCCGGGGCCTCGCCCCTGACGGCAAGCAGCCCCGCAACCCGCTAGCGGGCAAAGACCTCGGACAGGATCTGCGACAACGCCTCTGCGTCTGTGTCGGAAAAGGCGGCGGGCTGATTGCTGTCGATGTCAAAAACCGCGATGATCCGGCCCGCCCTGTCGCGCACCGGGATGACCAGTTCCGACCGGGTCGAGCTGGCGCAGGCGATATGACCGTCGAAGGCATCCACGTCGGCGACAAGCTGCACCTCACCGGTCCGCGCCGCCGCGCCGCAGACGCCACGCGCGAAGGGGATGACCAGACAGCCATGCCCGCCCTGATAGGGACCGATCTTGAGCAGTTCAGGTTCGGTCACGCGGTAGAACCCGGTCCAGTCGAACCGGTCGTCCGAGTGATGCACCTCGCAGGCGATCGTGGCCATGAGCGCGACCGTGTCAGTCTCGCCCTCGGTCAGGGCGGCGATGGTTTGAGCCAGATGATTGTAGTTTGCACGCATGGTGTTGTGTTCCCCTGCTGCGCGGCGCTCAGGCATTCAGCACGCGCCGCAGCCAATCGGCGGTTTGGTCCACTGCGTCGTTGCCCTGCGGGATCACCTTGGTCAAGGACATAAAGGCGTGGATCTGGCCGGGATAGTTCAGCAACTCGGCGTTGACCCCACCTTCGGTCAGCTTGGCTGCATATGCCTGCGCGTCATCCCATAGCGGGTCATGGCCACCAGCGATGATCAGCGCCTCGGGCTGGTTGCTCAACGTTTCGGAAAAGATCGGTGAGACGCGCGGATCAAGCCGGTCCTGCTCCTCGGGCAGATAGAGGTTGATGTACCAGTCGATCCGTGTGGCGGGCAGCAAGGGCTGGTCCTGCAGATCACGTATCGACGGCGTTTCAAGCCGCGCATCCACGCCAGGATAGATCAGCAGCTGCGCGCGCGGCAGATCGATATCCGCCGTCGCAAGATCATGCATCAGGCAGGCCGTCAGGTTGCCCCCGGCGCTGTCGCCGCCGACCACAAGCTGTTCGGGCGCGACGCTGAGCACTGTCTCTCCTTCGATCAGCGCGCGATAGGCTGTCAGAATATCTTCAGGAGCAGCCGGAAACGGATTTTCGGGCGCCAGGCGATAGTGGTACGAGATCACTCGCAGGCCCGATTGCAGAGCCAAAGCGCCGCACAGCCCGTCATGGGTCTCGATCCCGCCCTGTATCCAGCCGCCGCCATGCAGATAGAGCAGCGTTGGCTGAACCGCCTGCATGTTGCCGCCTTGCGGAACATAGACCCGGGCAGGCCGGTCCCCGGCAGCGCCCGGCAACGTGATATCGGACTTTGAAACGCCATCCGGGCAGGGCTTGCCAAGCTTTTCGGCCATCGCCGCAAGCTGGCGGCGGCTTTCCTCGACGGGCGGCAACTCGTTGGGATCGCGTAGCAACGCCACCAGCTCGCCCACCGCCTGCGCCTTGGTGTCGATCACGCGACCCGCAACGGTCGCGCGCCGCCCGATATAGATCAGAGCAACCAGTGGTTCGGGCATCAGCAGCTTGATGAACCCGAACAAGATCCTCACCTTACGCATGTCGCATTGTCTCCCTGCCTTGGCGGCAGGCTGCGACAATCACCCACCCAGCGACAAGCGCTACGCGGCGTCACGATGCCTGCTGGTCTAGATACGCTCGATTGCGATGGCGGTTCCCTCTCCGCCGCCGATACAGATCGCAGCGATCCCGCGTTTCAGACCTCGTGTTTCCAGCGCGTTCAGCAGCGTGACCATGATTCGCGCGCCCGAGGCGCCGATCGGGTGACCCAGCGCACAGGCGCCGCCATTGACGTTTACTTTGTCACGGGACAGCCCCATTTCGCGCATGAAGGCCATGGGCACCACGGCGAAGGCTTCGTTGACCTCCCACAGATCGACGTCATCCGTGCTCCAGCCCAGACGGTCGAGCAGCTTCTGCGCCGCCGGAACAGGCGCGGTTGTGAACCAACCTGGTGCCTGCGCATGGCTCGCATGGCCCGGAATCCGCGCGCGCGTCTTTAATCCGCGCGCCTCAGCCGCCCCGGCCGACGCCAGCACCAGCGCCGCGGCGCCGTCCGAGATCGAAGAGGCATTTGCCGCCGTCACAGTCCCCTCGGGTCGAAAGGCCGGTTTCAGCGTCGGTATTTTGTCGGGACGCGCGGTTTTGGGCTGCTCGTCATCCGCGATGATCGCTTCGCCCTTGCGGGTTCTGACGGTCACAGCCGCGATCTCGGCGTCGAATGCGCCGCTTTCCTGTGCCGACAGCGCGTTGGACAGCGATTGCAACGCATATTCGTCCTGTGCTTCGCGGGTGAACTGGTATTTCTCGGCGCAATCCTCGGCAAAGGTGCCCATCAGCCGGCCCTTGTCATAGGCATCCTCGAGCCCGTCGAGAAACATGTGGTCAATCACCTGAGCATGGCCGATCCGCGCACCGCCCCGCATCTTGGGTAGCAGGTAAGGCGCGTTGGTCATGCTCTCCATCCCGCCTGCGATCATTGTGTCGGCATGGCCCAGCGCGATCTGGTCATAAGCCAGCATCGCGGCCTTCATGCCCGAGCCACACATCTTGTTGAGCGTGGTGGCGGGCACCTCTTCGCCCAGACCGGCGGCAAATCCCGCCTGTCGCGCCGGGGCCTGGCCCTGACCGGCCGGCAGAACGCAACCCATCAACAACTCGTCAACCGAGGCCAGCCCTGTGCCGTCAAGCGCCCCGCGGATGGCGACACCGCCAAGCGCGGCGGCCGTCATCGGTTCGAACGCGCCCTGAAACCCACCCATGGGCGTTCGGGCCGCCCCTGCAATCACCACCTCTTTCATGGCATTCCTCCAAATTTATCGTAACTTGGATACCGAATGGTAAGAATTGGCGTCTAGCGTATTTCTACCTATCGCTTGCAAAAAGGGAAACTTCGGATATGAGCCTGAGCAGCAGGGTGGCCGGTGATGCGCGCATCATCACGGTCAGCGCCGACCGGATCGACGCCGCCATGGCCATCCAGTTCAAAGAAGACATGCGCACACAAACCGCTGACTCCACCGGGCGCGTCATTTTGGATCTTTCCAGAGTGGAGTTCATCGATTCCAGCGGCCTTGGCGCGATCGTGGCATCAATGAAACAGCTTGACGACGGACGTAAGCTGGATCTGGCCGGGCTGACCCCGATCGTCGAGAAGGTCTTTCGCCTGACCCGGATGGATACGATCTTCAACCTGTTCCCCACCCTCGACGCAGCGCTGTCGACGGAGACAAGGTGAGACAGGCGGGTGGAACCGGACCACGCCACTGATCGATTGCGCCTGAGCGTAATCGCCACTCCACTGGCCGCGCGCCAGGCAGTGAGCGACCTCTGCAGCCATGTCGCGAAATCGGGCGTGGCGCCCGCGCGGATGGAGGATATCCGCATCGTGCTTGCAGAAGTGCTCAACAATATTGTCGAGCATGCCTATCGACCGCGCGCGCCCGGCCGCATCCGGGTCAGCGTCGCCGCAACACCCGAGCTGGTCGAAATCGAATTGTCCGACTTCGGCACACCGCTGCCAACGCGGAGCCTGTCTGCCCGCACGCTGCCGCCCCCCAACCCCGATGACCTACCCGAAGGCGGGTTCGGCTGGCACTTGATCCGAACACTTGCGGATCAGGTCGCGTATGAAAGGCGGGCCGGCTGCAACCACCTTAGCCTGCGCTTCGAGCTACCCGAACACAACGCCAGCGTGTCACAATAATGTCCCAATCATTCCGCAGTGCCGCCGCAAACGCGCGCGATACAATCCGTGTAGCTGCATAAAGCTTCCCTCGGTGCCGCGTGTAACAGCCCCCACCCTGAACGCGGCGCCGAGGAACGTTTCCCCCTGACACCTGACTGCATGCCCCTCGCTCCAATTGCCATGCGGCCTCCGATTTCCCCATAGTCGACTCAGCAAGTCTTGGTCCGGGCGCTGAAAGCACCCTGCCAGCGGGCTTTGTCGCGTGCACACATCCCGGCTCCCCATTGCAATGAGCCGCCACTCAGTTAGCATCCCCCAGTGAAGCGGAGATCGCGCCGACCACCGGCGCAGCACATACCGCACGCCTAGGGAGATTGAATTCATGACGAAAGTTACAACGGCACTTGCCGTCGCAACCGGCATGCTTGCGTTTGCCGCGACAACCGCATCCGCAGAAAAGCTGACCATCGGGCTGGCTTCGGAACCAACTGCGATGGACCCGCATTTCCACAATCTCGGCCCCAACAACGCCATGGCGTTCCACATCTACGACCGGTTGGTCGCGCAGGACGAGAAGCAGAACCTGACACCCGGCCTAGCAGTTTCGTGGCAACCGATCGACGACCTGACATGGGAATTCAAACTGCGCGAGGGCGTGACCTTCCATGACGGCAGCGACTTCAACGCCGATGACGTGCTCTGCACCATTACCCGCGCGCCGGACGTGCCAAACTCGCCCTCAAGCTTTGGCGCTTATCTCAAGGGGAAGACTGCCGAAAAGATTGACGACTACACCGTCCATATCAAGACCGCCGAACCTTATCCGCTGATGGCCAATGACATCTCGACGATCCCGATCATCTCGGACAGCGCCGGGTGCGACGCCTCCACCGAAGAGTTCAACGCAGGCACCGCCGCCGTGGGCACCGGTCCGTTCAAGTTCGGCGACTACAAACCCGGCGAGAGCATCACAATGCTGCGCAACGACGCCTATTGGGGCGATGCACCAGCCTGGGCCGAGGTAGAGTTCCGCCCGATCAAATCCGGTCCCAGCCGGGTTGCGGCGCTTCTGGCCGGCGACGTGGACATGATCGCCGGGGTGCCGACCACCGATATCGCCACTCTCGAAGCCAACGAGGACATCCAGCTCAGCCAAGGCGTGTCGAACCGGGTGATCTATTTGCATCTGGATCAGTTCCGCGAGAACTCGCCCTTCGTGAAGGGCAATGACGGGGCCGAAATCAAGAACCCGCTGATGGACCAGAAGGTGCGCACAGCCATTTCCAAGGCAATCAATCGTGACGCTATAGTGGATCGGGTGATGGAAGGGGTCGCGCTGCCCGCCGGGCAATTGCTGCCCGATGGCTTCTTTGGAGTGTCCGAAAACCTGCAACCGGTGGCCTATGATCCCGAGGGTGCCAAGGCATTGCTGGCCGAGGCCGGGTATCCCGACGGATTTCAACTGACCATTCATGGCCCCAATGACCGCTATATCAACGACGCCAGAATAGCCGAGGCGATCGGTCAGATGCTGACGCGGGTCGGGGTCAAGACTTCGGTCGAAACGATGCCGCGCTCGGTTTATTTCGGCCGTGCCTCGAAGGGCAGCCCCGACGGTCTGCCCGAGTTCAGCTTCATTCTGGTTGGCTGGGGCGCAGGTTCGGGCGAGGCCTCGTCACCGCTCAAGTCGCTGATTCACACTTATGACAAGGACAAGGGGTTCGGGTCGTCCAATCGTGGCCGCCATTCCAGCGACGAGATCGACGCGGTGATCGAAGAGGCGTTGCGCACCGTGGATGACGCCAAGCGGCAGGAGCTGCTCGCGCAGGCCACTGAGATGGCGATCGAGAATGTGGCGATTATTCCGACTCATTTCCAGGTCAATACCTGGGCAGCCAAGAAGGGGCTGGAATATATCCCACGCACCGATGAATACACTTTCGCGACCGGCGTCGTGAAACAGTGACCGCACGGGCCGGGCCTCGTGGCCCGGCTCTTTGACCGGCAAGGCGAATTCCCATGACAGTTTTCATCATAAGGCGGCTGATGCAGGCCCTTCTTGTGGTGTTCCTGATGTCGGTGATCGTGTTCTTTGGCGTCAATGTCATTGGAGATCCGGTGCATATGCTGGTCAGCCCAGACGCCGATCAGGCCGATATCGAGGCCACGATCCGCCGCCTTGGCCTGGACCGCCCTATTTGGGAGCAGTACCTGCTGTTTGTCAGCGGCGCGGCGCAGGGCAATCTGGGCAATTCCTTCATCTTCGGGGAACCAGCGCTCAAGCTGATCCTGCACCATATGCCTGCCACGCTGGAACTGGCCTTCAGCGCGCTGTTTCTGGCGGTGGCAGTGGGCGTGCCGCTTGGACTTTATGCCGGACTCTATCCTGACAGCCCGCTGTCCAAGGGCATCATGGCCGGGTCGATCCTGGGGTTTTCGCTTCCCACCTTCTGGGTTGGGCTGATGCTGATCATGTTCTTTGCGGTCGAACTGGGCTGGCTGCCCTCGACCGGGCGCGGTGACACCGGGCATATCCTCGGGATCGAGACCAGCCTGGCTACGCGGGACGGGCTGTCGCATGTTCTGTTGCCGGCGATGAATCTGGCGCTGCTGAAAATCTCGCTTGCGATCCGCCTGACCCGCGCCGGGGTGCGCGAGGCGATGGGACAGGATTACGTCAAATACGCCCGCGCCAAAGGGCTTTCGACCCGCCGCATCGTCTTTGTGCATGTGCTCAAGAATATCATGATCCCGGTGGTCACTGTGATGGGGCTCGAATTCGGCAGCCTGATCGGGTTCTCGGTGGTGACCGAGTCGATCTTTGCGTGGCCAGGGATGGGCAAACTGCTGATCGACGCGATCCTGCAGCTCGACCGGCCTGTGGTGGTGGCCTATCTGATGATCATCGTGCTGTTCTTTGTCCTCATCAACCTGATCGTGGACATCCTTTATTCCATTCTCGACCCTAGGGTACGCCTGCGGGATCAGGGCGCATGACGGATCTGGCCGACCAGCCCGAGGCGGTACAAGCCGCGCCAGTGGAAACACCTTTCCGGCGGTTTCTGTCGGAATTCCTGGAGAGCCGAATTGCAGCGGTTGCGGTGTGTGTTCTGGGCCTGATCATCGTGCTGGCGGTGCTGGCCCCGTGGATCACCCCGCAAAACCCCTATGATCTGGCGCAGGTCGATGTGCTGGACGGGCGCCTGCCACCGGGGTCCGAGGCGTTTGCGGGTTATACGATGTGGCTGGGATCGGACGGGTCGGGGCGCGATCTCTATTCGGCGATCCTGTATGGGCTGCGCATTTCGCTGTCAGTGGGGGTCGCCTCGGGCATCATCGCGCTGGCGATCGGCATGGCGATCGGGCTGCTGGCGGCTTATGCGGGCGGGCGCACCGAGAACATCATCATGCGGGTTGTCGATCTGCAGCTTTCTTTTCCGGCAGCGCTTGTGGCGCTGATGCTGGTGGCCATTTTGGGCAAGGGGATCGACAAGATCATTTTGGCGCTGGTGGTGGCGCAATGGGCCTATTATGCCCGTACCGTGCGCGGAACCGCCCTGGTCGAGCGCAACAAGGAGTATGTCGAGGCCGCGCAATGCCTTGGCCTGTCGCGCCTGCGCATCGTGTTCCGCCACATCCTGCCCAATTGCCTAGCGCCTCTGATCGTGGTGGGCACCGTGCAGACCGCTCACGCGATCTCGCTTGAGGCGACTTTGTCCTTTCTTGGGGTCGGCCTGCCGCAGACCGAGCCGTCTCTGGGCGTGCTGATTGCAAACGGGTTCGAATACATGCTGTCGGGGCGCTACTGGATTTCGGTCTTTCCCGGTCTGGCGCTGCTGCTGACGGTGGTGTCGATCAATCTTGTTGGCGACCAACTACGCGATGTGCTGAACCCGAGGCTGAAGAAATGAGCGCGGTGCTAGAGGTCAGTGCGCTGCGCACGCATTTCTTTACCCATGCCGGGGTGATCAGAGCTGTGGATGGCGCCGATTTCAAGGTCCGCAAGGGCGAGGTGATGGGGTTGGTCGGCGAATCCGGGTCGGGTAAGTCGATCACCGGGTTCTCGATCCTCGGCCTGATTGACCCGCCCGGACGCATCGTCGACGGGTCCATCCGTTTCAACGGCGCCGAGATCGCCAACGCCCCCGAGCCGGAGTTGCAAAAGCTTCGCGGCAACCGGATCGCGATGATTTTTCAGGACCCGATGATGACGCTGAACCCGGTTTTGAGGATCGACACACAGATGATTGAGGCGATCCTGGCTCATGAGGACATCCCGCGACAGGTCGCTTGGGAACGCTGCCGCGAAGCGCTGGGGCTGGTGGGCATCCCCTCGCCCGAAGAACGGCTACGCGCCTATCCGCATCAGCTGTCGGGCGGCATGCGTCAGCGGGTGGCCATCGCCACCGCCTTTCTCAACCGTCCCGACCTGATAATCGCGGACGAACCGACTACAGCGCTGGATGTCACCATTCAGGCCCAGATCATTCATGAGGCGCAGAAGCTGACCCGCCAGACCGGCACGGCGATGATCTGGATCACCCATGACCTGGCCGTCGTCGCGGGCCTCGCCGACCATATCTCAGTGATGTATGCCGGGCGGATCGTCGAACAGGGCACCACCGATGACGTGATCGACCGACCGCTGCACCCCTATACCGTGGGCCTGCTGGGTTCGGTGCCTTCGGCCAACAAACGCGGCCAGCGGCTTTATCAGATCGAAGGAATGACACCCAACATGCTGGCAATGCCAAAGGGATGCGCCTTTGCTCCCCGCTGCCGCGCGGCCACCCCGGACTGCAGCACCGCGCCGCAGATCACCAAGGTCGACGGGCGGCGGTTGCGCTGTCATCACCCGCAGGCACTTGGGGCTGCAACGTGACCGCGCCGTTGCTTGAAATCCGGGGCGTGTCGAAACGGTTCACCAAACGGCTGGACGTGGCGGGCAAGATCGCCCAACGCCTCGGCTCGAAGATCAGGGAAGAGACCGTGCATGCGGTCGATGCCGTCGACCTCTCTATCGCTCCGGGCGAGGTGCTGGGGCTTGTGGGTGAATCGGGCTGCGGCAAGTCCACCCTAGGCCGTGTGGTGGCCGGGATACATGGCGCGAGCGTTGGTCAGGTGCTTTATGATGGCAAGGACATAGCAACGCTATCGGGAGCCGAGAAACGCGCCGCCACGCTGGCGATCCAGATGATCTTTCAGGACCCGTTCGCCAGCCTGAACCCAAGGATGCGTGTCGAGGACATCATTGGTGAAGCGCCTCGTGTGCATGGACTGGTCTCTACCTCGGACACCGAGGACTACGTCGAAGAGGTCATGGGCAAGGTCGGGCTGGATCCATCGATGAAGCGCCGATACCCGCACCAGTTCTCGGGGGGACAAAGGCAGCGGATCGGCATTGCCCGCGCGCTGGCCGTCAAACCCCGCTTTCTGGTCTGTGACGAAGCAATCGCCGCGCTCGATGTCTCGATCCAGGCGCAAGTCATCAACCTGTTCATGGACCTGCGCGAAGAGCTTGGCCTGACCTATCTGTTCATCAGTCACGATCTAAGCGTGGTCGAGCATATCGCCGACCGGGTCGCGATCATGTATCTTGGTCGCATTGTCGAAAGCGCGCCGACCGAAGAACTGTTCGCCGCGCCCAAACATCCCTATACCAAGGCGCTGCTGGCCGAGGCCCCGCGTCTGGATCAGCGCAAGCGCGATTTCGCACCGATCGAGGGCGAGATTCCCTCGCCGCTCGACCCGCCGCCCGGCTGCCACTTCAACCCGCGCTGTCCATTGGCCCGCGCGGATTGCCGCGCCGCGCGCCCGGTGCTGCATCCCATCTCACCAACCCGCTCAGTTGCCTGCCACCACTGGACCGAGACCTGAGGCTTCAGACGAACCGGTTGACGTAATTTTCCAGCATTTCCTGACGGCCCGAGCGGGGTTCGGGATTGATCGCCTCGGCCAGAACGCGATCAGTGATGCTGCCCAGATCGCTGCCCAACATCGCCTGCGCTTCAGGCGCAGACCATCCCGCATAGCGGTCCTGCAGTGCCTGTTCCAACCCACCATCTTCGACCATCGCAGCGGCGGCTTTCAGGCCGCGGGCGCAGATATCCATGCCACCCACATGGGCCGCAATCAGGTCATGCGGGTCGAGCGACTGGCGGCGCAGCTTGGCGTCGAAATTTGTGCCACCGGTATCGAACCCGCCCGATTTCAGAATATGGTAATAGGCCAGCGCCACCTCGGGCGTGTTGTTGGGGAACTGATCGGTGTCCCAGCCGGACTGGTAGTCGTTACGGTTCATGTCGATCGAGCCCAGCATGCCTTCGCTGGCGGCCACGGCGATCTCATGCTCGAAACTGTGCCCGGCTAAGATGGCGTGCCCCTGTTCAAGGTTCAGCTTTACCTCATCCTCCAGCCCGTATTTGCGCAGAAAGCCAATGCAAGTGGCGGCATCATAATCGTATTGATGCTTGGAGGGTTCCTGCGGTTTCGGCTCCACCAAAATCGCGCCCTTGAACCCGATCTTGTGCTTGTAATCGACCACCATGTTCAGGAACCGGCCCATATGATCCAGTTCCTGCGTCAGGTCGGTGTTGAGCAGGGTCTCATACCCTTCGCGCCCGCCCCAAAGCACATAGTTCTGGCCACCCAGCTTTTGCGTAGCATCCATGCAGCTTTTTACCGTGGCCGCTGCAAAGGCAAAAACCTCCGGATCGGGATTGGTCGAGGCACCCGACATCCAGCGCCGGTGGCTGAACATGTTGGCGGTACCCCAAAGCAGACCGGTCCGGCTGGCCTGCATCTTTTCCCCGATATAGTCAGTGATCTCGTCCAGCGTCGCGAGGTTGTCGGCGAATTTGCCCTGCTCTGGCCGGATATCGGCGTCGTGCCAGCAGAAATAGGGCGCGCCGAGCAGATCGAACATCTCAAAGGCAACGTCCGCCTTCAGCTTGGCCCGCCCCATATCGTCCTGCGGGTGCCAGGGGCGCACAAAAGTCTGCCCGCCAAAGGGATCGCCGCCCTCCCACGCGAAGCTGTGCCAATAGGCAACGGCAAAGCGAAGGTGGTCTTCCATCCGCTTGCCCAGCACAATCTCGTCGGGATTGTAGTGGCGGAAGGCAAGCGGATTGGTGCTGCCCTCGCCCTCATAGCTGACCTTCTCGATACCCTCGAAGAATCCAGTAATCATGCCACTGCTCCTTACCTGTTAGTCCCGGAAGAGGCTCAGGCCGCCTCTTCCCCCGGTTTCTTGCCAAGGATGATCATCGACAGCAGGTCATCATCGGTGACATCGTCGATCTCGACCGTTCCCACCAACTCGCCGTTTTTCATCACGCTGGCCCGGTCGCAAAGCTCCATTACCGCATGCACGTCATGATCGATCAGGAAGATGCCGATCCCGTCCGCCTTGAGTTGCTGGATCAGTTCGGCCACCATCTGCGTTTCGTGCGGGCCCAGCGCCGCCGTGGGTTCGTCCATGATCAGAACCTTGGCATTGAAGTAGACCGCGCGTGCAATGGCGACCGACTGGCGTTGACCGCCCGACAGCGCCGAGACCGGCTCGTTGAACTTCTGAAAGTTCGGGTTGAGGCGGCCCATGATCTTGCGGCACTCCGCCTCCATCGCCGAATCGTCCACCAGACCAAGCGGTGTCACCAACTCGCGACCCAGAAACAGGTTCGAGGCAGCATCGAGATTGTCGGCCAGCGCCAGCGTTTGATAAATCGTCTCGATGTTCAGCGCGCGGGCGTCGCGGGGGTTCTGGATGTCGACCGTCTGCCCGTTCACCCGGATCTCGCCGGTTTCCTTCTGATAGGCGCCCGAGAGCATCTTTATCAGGGTCGATTTCCCGGCACCGTTATGACCCAGCAGGCCCACAACCTCACCCGGATAGAGATCGACGCTAACGTGATCGACGGCCTTGATACCCCCGAAAGAGATCGAGACATCGTCCATTTCCACAAGGGGCGTATCGCCCGCGGCGCGTTTTGGATTGCGTGTCATCACTTTGCCCCCACTCGTTTGCGGTAGATGATGTCGATCAGCACTGCCAGAACCAGCACCGTGCCAACCACGATGTTCTGGAACGGTGCATCAACGCCGACCATGGCCATGCCCGATTGCAGCGCCTGCATGATCAGAGCACCCAGGATCGCGCCATAGATCGTGCCGAAGCCACCCGACAGTGCAGTGCCCCCAATCACGGCGGCAGCGATCACGCGCAGCTCGTCCAGCGTTCCGATATCGTTGGAGTGGTTGGACAGACGCGCCGAGGCGATCACCGCCGACAGCGCACAAAGAAAGCCCATCAGCGCGAATATCTTTACGGTCAGGCGCCGTGTATTGATGCCTGACAGCTCTGCCGCATCCGGATTGCCTCCGGTGGCAAATATGTAGCGGCCAAAGCGGGTCCGGCGTGCGATGATCGTCATCACAACCGCAACCGTGATCAGGATCAGCACCGAAACCGGCAGGCCATAGCCCACTTCCAGCCCTTCGGGCATGGTCTCGCCCCGCGCCTCGAACATCCGCTCAAGACGGCGTTTGGGAATGTGGTAGGAGTTCAGAATCCAGATGAAGCCAAAGATAGCTCCGGCGGTAATTGCGCAAAGCGTCGCTTCGGCCCAGGCCGGCTTGACCGGGAAGCCATGCCCCGCTTTGGCACGCCGCGCGCCCCAAAGGCCCCAGATCGCCAGTGCCGCCGCCAGAGCAGCCAACAGCCAACTTGTCGTCTCGCCCAAGGTACCATTGGTGCCGCCAAAGATCAGGAAAGTTCCGTCAAGCGGGCCGATGGTCTGACCATCGGTCAGATACCAGGCCACGTTGCGCCAGACCAGAAATCCGCCCAGCGTCACGATGAAGGCGGGAATGCTGAGATAGCCCACCATCCAGCCCTGAAAGGCCCCGATCAGCGTACCTGCGGTCAGCCCGACCACCAGCGTAATCAGCCAGATCGCCGGATTGCCCAACCCCAGGCCCAACGTATGCGGCAGGATCTGCGTCTGTGTCACCGCCATGATCGCCGAGGTGGTGGCCAGCAGCGCGCCCACCGACAGGTCGATATGCCGGTTCACGATCACAAAGACCATGCCACAGGCCATGATCGCGACCGAAACGGTCTGGATTGTCAGGTTGAAGATGTTTCTCGGTGTCAGGAACCGACCATCTGTCAGGATATTGAAACCAATACACAGGATGACGAAAGCGCCAATCATGCCCAACAGCCGCAGGTCCAGTTCCAGTTGCTGGAACAGGTTACCTTTTTGCCGTTCGGGGATTGGCTGAGACGTTGCGTCTGTCATGTCAGACCTCTTCGTGTCAGCGGTGGTGGGGAGTGGGGTGCCGCACCGTGGCGCAGCACCCGGTCGTTCTTGAGTAGACGACCTTAGTTACAAGGTGCCGGGCCGCCCGTCACGCCCTGGCAGAGCGCGTCCTGGGTGATCCAGCCAGCATCGACCACGGCGGTCAGATTGTCCTTGGTGACCGGAACCGGGGCCAGGAACTTGGCCGTCATGGCGGTACCAGCTGGCGAGGTCCACTCGCCCGCCCCGTCGACATCCGAACCCGATGCGCCACCGGCCATCGCGACGGCAACTTCGCCTGCCGCTTTGCCCAGTTCACGTGCGTCCTTCCAGACCGACACGGTCTGCGTACCGTTGGCCACACGGTTCAGCGCGGCGTGGTCGCCATCCTGACCGGAAACCGGCGTGCCTTCCATGCCCTGAGCGGTCAGGGCCGCAACGGCGCCGCCCGCGGTGCCGTCATTGGAGGCAACCACGGCGTCAACCTTGTTGTCATTAGCGGTCAGAATCTGTTCCATGTTGCGCTGCGCATTGGCAGGCAGCCAGCCATCGGTATAGGCCTCGCCCACAATGGTGATCTTGCCGCTGTCAATTGCCTCTTGCAGGATCTCCTGCTGACCGCCACGCAGGAAATCCGCGTTCGGATCGGTGGGCGAACCCTTGATCATCACGTAATTGCCTTCAGGCTGCGCTTCGAGCACCGCGCGGGCCTGCATCCGGCCCACCTCGACATTGTCGAATGTCAGGTAAAAGGCGCGCGGGTCTTCGATCAGGCGGTCATAGGCGATGACCGGAATACCTTCGTCAGCGGCGGCCTGAACCGCAGGGCCGATGGCCTGGGTGTCTTGCGCCAAAATGATCAGCGCGTCCACGCCCTGAGCGATCAGGCTTTCCACATCCGCCAATTGCTTGCTGGACGAAGATTGCGCATCTGCCGAAACATATTCGGCACCGGCCGCGTCAAGTGCCGCGACAATGGCGGCTTCGTCCGTCTTCCAGCGTTCTTCCTGAAAATTCGACCAGCTTACGCCGACAGTTTGCGCATATGCCGCTGTGCTCATCAGCATTGCGGCAACAGCAGTGAGTCCGAGTTTTTTCATGGTGTTCCTCCTCCCTGAGAAATTGCGTGCTGATGGTTTGGCCTCAGCATGATGTGTTTTAACATATTTATTTTTCCTGTCAAAATAAATATGCTAGACTTAGACAAATGGACCGGGACCAGCTTGCTACGCGTGAAAACGCGGCACAAGCCAAATGAGGATATGACGCCATGAATGCGCCCAGACCCACCCCTGCGGCAGCCGACCAGCGAGAGGTCAGCCGGTTGAGAATCCTCGAAGAAATCCGTGCGGCAAACCGGATCGCGCGCATCGACATCGCCTCGGCCACGGGGCTCAGCCCGGCGACCGTG